>JBFWIW010000004.1:17734-68856 GCA_050253535.1 Oscillospiraceae bacterium | reverse complement strand
GAATTTCGCCGTTCGGAAGAACCCATTCGGCACCCAGCATATTTTCACTGGCTGTGCCCATAAACAGAGAAGAAGGCCCGAACGCGACCCATCCGGCCGTACCGGCGAGTGTTGAAGAAGAACACCCGACGCCGGCCATGTTGAGGTTAAGCCCTTTTTTCATGGCCTCGACCTGCACCACAGCGCCTATCGCGTACGGCTCGACAATCGCAAGCTGGTTGCGCTCGTCTATTTTCAGTTTGCTCATGCGGCGCATATCAAGCTGTATGGAATTGTCATCCCCGATAAAGCCCATTGCCGACCAAAATGTCGTGGACGCTTTAAATGGAATTTTATACTTGTTGCAGAGCCTCACGATATTCTGGACTTCTTCGGTGCAGCCGGGCAGAACAACCGCCGCGGGCATCGGTGTTTTATGATCGTACGGGCCATAGTGCGCGGAGGACTGCGCCGCGTAGCAGCGGTAGCTCTCACATACGGCAGGATCCTGAGAGACATTCCGCTTCCCGACTGCCGCTTCAAAAGCTTCGTAGACTTCCTTTGAAAGTGCCATTTAACACGCCTCCTTCCTAAAGCGACATCGCCACAATGTCAACGACATCGTATACGGGTATCGACTTTCCGTTTTCGTCCTTAACTCCGAAAAAATTGCTCTCACACCAGGGACACGCCGTGACAAGCGCGTCCGCTCCGGTTGCGTTTGCCTCAGTTATCCTCTCGCCCGCCGTCCACTTTGAAAATTCCGGATAGGTTTCGCTGCACCCTCCGCCGGCGCCGCAGCAGAACGAATATTCTCGTATGCGTTCCATCTCCGCGAGCCTCAGGCCCGGAATGGCGGAGAGCACGCTTCTCGGAGCGTCGTATATACCGTAAGCGCCGTTATATCTCGGACGCCTCGGCTCCCATGTGTGAACCTGATTCATTATTTTTTTCTCGGTCCCGTTCCAGGCAACATACGGCTCACCCAGGCGGCCCAGATGGCACGGGTCATGATATGTGACCGTCATATCAACGCGCTTTTTCGGGACAATTTTACCTTCGCTTATGAGCTTATCCAGGTATTCAACCACATGCAGGACTTCCACCTGGCAGCCCAGCGCTGCATACAGGCGTTTAAACGCATTGTAGCAATCGGAACACGGCGTCACGATTGTCTTTACGCCGGCTTTTTCAAAAGCTTTAATGTTCCCCTGTGCCCTTTCGTCGAATTCCCTGAAAAAGCCCTGCTGATAAGCCCTTCCGGCGCAGCACATGTCGGCGTCGCCCATATACCCGAGTTCGACCCCGGCACCCGTTATAATCTTTATCGCCTTTATTGCGGAATCGCGTAATTTTTCGTCATAACTGAATTTGCAGCCGGGGAAAAATATTATCTCGGCGCCTTCCTTTATCGCATCCTTAAGGCCGAGGTCCTTTGCCCATAAAGTTCTGTCCGCTTTTTTCATGCCGGCAAGCATCGTCTGCTCCTCTTTCAGGCTCTTCATCATCGCTGCCTGCGCTGGCAGAATCCTGCCCTTTTCCACGGCATCGTTCTTAAGAGCAATGTTGTGCTCAAGCGGCTCCAGATTGTAACGGCAGATTTTGCAGGCTATATCGCAGGCGCCGCAGGACGTACAGGCTGTTGCCGCCTCGAACATTGCGTCCGTATAACCGTAATCCCCGTCCAAAAGGCCCTGCGCCGCCTGAAATTTTCCGCGGGCTGAATATGTAAGAAAATTATAGTACAGGCTTTCAGGACAATTTTCTCCGAAGCGCTGGCTCTGTATCTTGTCAAAAGGCGACCACTTGCACCCAAGGCAATCGGAGCAGCGCTCCATCATGGCTCTGTAATCTTTTAATGACATATCGCTCCTCCTCCCTTATAAACAAAGTTTGCCGGGGTTCATTATTCCCTCGGGGTCAAATATTTTTTTGAGCGTATCAAGCGTCTTTTTGCCCATGGCATCTTTGTTCATCTGCAATTCCGACCAATTGCCGTAAGGCCTTGAATAAAAAGCACCCATCGCAGAAAAGGTCTCGCTCGCCTCAAAA
Organism: Oscillospiraceae bacterium; assembly: GCA_050253535.1. GTDB lineage: Bacteria > Bacillota > Clostridia > Oscillospirales > Oscillospiraceae > JBFWIW01. The sequence goes on along the minus strand of JBFWIW010000004.1, from coordinate 66,825 downwards.
AAGAGCGCCTTTGTCTTAGCGGTGCCAACTTTGCAGTTAGGGTTGTACGGCAATGTAAATTCAATATGATAGGCGCTTCCGCAGTGCACAGGCTGTACATATATCCCGATGTCGGACGTTTTATATGAGGCTTTTGCGGCAAGCTCATACATCTTGTCTATATACTCCGCGATTTTATCGATTACTGTTGTAAAGAATATATCCTGGAACGATCCCTTTGCGCGGTCTTTCCAATACACTCCCGTACAGGGCTGAGACGCTTTCTTAAACACATGCTCCGCGGAAACTCCGGCGAGAGATGCCGCCGGGACAAAACCGAGCTGCTGCGCGATGTCCTTGATATCCGCCTCCTGCTGCTGCATTCTCTCCTGCGGAAGCAGATCGCGCCCGCCGACACCCACTACCGCGATATAAGGCGGCAATTCCGCTTTCAGCGACGTTATCTGCTCTTCATTTTCTCCGGCAAGAGAGGCAAGCTGCGCCGAATTCATCAGAAACAGTTCATCGGAAAATCTCTTGCGCACAACCTGATAAATAAACTCTATCAGCTCTTTTTCCGTTTTTGCGGGGACTAAAAACGCCTTGTGCGCCTGATGCGCGAGTTCACAGCGAACTGACGCCCAGGTGACCGCACCCATCGTACCCTGCGCTCCGGTAAGCAGCCGGTAAAAATCCAGCATCATCGGGCCAAGCGGCTCAACCTGCCACTTGTTTTCCTGCCACTGCTGCGCAACATCCATGACCTGGCCGCCGGCCTCGCCGGTATACATCCGATTTCCGTCTCCCCACGTGACCTCTACACAGCGCAGGGGGTCCGTATACGCCCACTGGTGCATCGCGTTCAGTCTGGGTTCAAGTTCCAAAAGGCTTCCGACAACGGATTTCGTCGCTCTCGGGGCAAGGCACGGCGCCAGCTCAAGCCCTTCCTTTTGAAGAGCCTCCGCGAGCTCGCCATAGGTCACGCCCGGCTCGATTACCGCCATACGGTGCAGCTTGTTGATATTCAGAACTTTTTTCATTCCGCTTAAGTCAAGAATAATGGCTTCCGGTACGCTCGGCACCGTGTCACCGCGGAAATGCGGCGCCCCGGAGCTCACAGTGACAACCGGAGTTTTCGTGTCCTTTGCCAGTTTAATTATCGCTTCGACCTCGGCTCCGCTGTACGCTTTAACGATCAGACGCGGAGGGATGGGTTTTACAAAGCTTTTATCTGAAGCAAACGCCTCTATATCGGCTTTTTCATTGGATACATTTGCTGCCCCGACAATTTTGGCCAGCTTTACTTCCAAAGCATCCACAATTTTACCTCCTTTTGACTTATGCCTTTATATTGAGTCTGCCGCTGAGCAGGCACTTTATCCTATTTGAACGTGTAACAGACCGCTTCCGCCATGGCCTTTTCTGAAAGCTCCTGTCCTATTCCCGGCAGATTGGGGACATCATACGCGCCGTCAACGGGCTGGTAATCATAGAGTCCCAGCTCACGCATTTCAGCTTTTATCGCTCCCTCATGCACTTCGTGAATAAGAAAGTTTGGAATTACCGCCTCAAGCTGAAGTGTCGCCGCCGTTGCTATCGGTCCGCCGCAGACATGTGCCTGGACCGCGGCATCGTAGACGTTTGCCATATCGCAGATTTTCTTGGTCTCGGAAATACCGCCGGTGATAGTAATGTCGGGCTGTATAACCTGTATCGCCCTTTTTTCAAGAAAGTCACGGAATCCCCAGCGTGTATAGATGCGCTCTCCGCTGGCTATCGGGATATTGAGCGCCGTATGGATTTCCAACATGGAGCCCGCATTGAGCGGGTGTACCGGCTCCTCATAATAATAAATGTCCAGCGGCTCCAGTTTTTTGCCGAGCTGAACCGCCGTGATTGAGTCAGTATAGGCGTGCAGCTCAATGATAATATCAAGATCGCTACCGCCCGCCTCTCTCATTGCGGCCGTGCGCTCATATGCGATGTTAACCATCCTGCTTGACAGCTTGCCCCGCATTTTCCAGTTTGGGTCCGTCGCCTCGCGTGCCCATTTGCCATCAGATGTTACGCCGATGGGGTCGACCTTGATTGCCGTATATCCCTGCGCCATAGCCTTTTTTGTCGCTTCTGCATACTGCTCCGGCTTTGTCAGGAACCGATGCTCCACATCCCAGTCGAACTGGAGCTGGCTTGCGTACGCCCTGATCTTATCGTTGGTCTTCCCGCCCAGCAGCTCCCACACCGGAACGCCGAGCGCCTTACCTTTTATATCCCAGAGTGCAATATCCACGGCGCTCATACCTGCGTTTATGACCGTACCGCCGCCCATGCCCCAAAAAGTGGAACGAAAAATGTGCTCCCAGATATACTCGATCTTCATCGGGTCCATCCCTATGAGAAGCTGCGCGTAGTCTTTTGCAATACCCACACCCGCGTCGTGCGCCTTCCCGTAAGATAGGCCTACCTCTCCGAATCCCGATATTCCCTCGTCCGTATTGATTCGGAGGCATATCACCTTGCCCATTACGTTGGGTTTCATCTCAAATACATCAATACTGGTTATTTTCATACATTTTTCTCCGTTTCATATCTCATATTTGCGATGCGCGTCCCGCTGGCGAATGCCTCGGGACGCGCTTCGGCTGTAATACTTTTATTATTTGAGATACATGACGCCCTGAGGAGTCTTATTGAGACGGACGGCGCCGTTTTTGGTAATAACAAAGTTATCTGTGTTGAACGCAAATACATTTGCGGTGGCCATCTGCGGATGAATCGATATGAACATATTTTCCTGAAGCACCATGGTGTCGTCATAGGAGAAGGTCGGACGGCACGACATGTCCAAACCCTGCCCGTGTCCGAAAAGCCCGTCGGAGCGCTTATACCCGTGCTCATCCTGGAACTTGTGCAGAGCTTTGGTGATCTCTATACTGGGAAGCCCGGGAACCGCCATCTTGGCAAGCTCGCCCTGCATATACACCGCATCCTTGACGGCCTGCAGGAACTCTTCATTGGGGGCGTCGCTCAGGCTCCAGGGACGGGAAAGTTCGCCCCAGTATCCGCCGGGACCGCTCAGCTCAATAAGGATATCAACTGTATCGCCTTCCTTGATAACATTGTTCTGAAGAAGGAAAGGCTTATGCTGGGCTCTGGGGTTACCCGCGCCGACCATGGTATTGTTGAGTTCTTCCATTCCCATGTCAAACGCTGCTTTTTTGAGGTCTGTTGAGATATCTCTCTCTCTGCGTCCGGGACGGAGAATAGAAGGAATGATCTGAAAAATCTGATCGTGAAGCCTGACGGTTTCGCGGCAGCGCTCAAGTTCTTCTTCTGATTTGACAGCCATCAGATAGTCGATCTCATCGTCTACCTTCGTCAGCGTCGCACCGTCGATATTGTCAAGTATGTATTGTACAAAGTGATATGGCAAAGATGTGACACGATGGAATCCGATTTTTTTAATATTCTTTGACTTCATGAACTTAACAACCTCAATAGGGATGTAGTCGTCGCTGAAAGAGGTGGAAGTCAGGAACGGTCCGCCTTTTGCATATTCGATGCCTCTCTGTATCGGAGGCGGCATCGGAGCGCCGCTGAACGCGCAATGGCCAAATATGCCTATGCCGCCCTCTTTTGGAATAACAAGAGTCTGAATGTGAGAACCCAAATTGGCAAAATCCGTAAAGTATCTGACAGCGCCGCCAAGAGCGTTGTTATGCCCACCCGTAAGGATACAGTCAAGACCCTTGTCCGCAATAATTTTCCTCGCTGCGTTCTGTCTTCTCTCTAGCTCAGCATTGCTTGCAGCACCGTAATACGGTCCTAATTTGATAGCCATTTTTCTTCTCCTTTATAATTATGTAAATTTAATTGGTATACTGTATTAAACAAGGCAAAGTGCAATCCATGGAATAACCATGACAATTAAGATATCAACAATATACACTAACATAAATGGTACAAGGTGTTTCGCCACCGTCTCTACAGGCTCTCCGCTTATCATGGAACCGGTATACAGACATGTTCCGAACGGTGGGGAAAGGTTTCCGATTGACAGGTTTGCCATTACCATAATGCCGAAGTGTACCGGATTTATGCTCATGGAGGCAGCCAGCGGGACAAGTATCGGTGCGGTTATGAGGACGATTGAAGTCCCGTTCATAAACATACCTGCGATAATAAGGAAGAAATTAATCATCAGAAGCACAACATACTTACTGCTTGTTACTGACGTAACCACGCCCAGAATGGCCTGCGGTATCTTTTCATAGGCAACAATCCAGCCAAAGAGTGTAGCTACAGCTGTTATAATAAGTATGGCCGCAGAGGTTACGGCCGATTTGGATATGATATCCCATATCTTCTTCCAAGTCAGTTCCTTGTAAACGAGTCCGCAGACAATCAGCGAATAGATTATTGCAACGATCGCAGCCTCTGTCGGCGTGAACAGCCCAGAGAAGATGCCGCCCAAAATAATGACCGGAGCACCTAGCGCAAACAAGGCTTCCTTTGTTGTAACGACTACTTTCTTAAAGGTGTATTGTTTTGGTTCTGAAACATAGTGGTGTTTCTTTGAATAAAAATAGGATAGTACCATCGCGCTGAGAGCCATAAATAATCCGACGCTGACACCAGCTTTAAAAAGATCCGTTATGGAAGTACCCGTTGCCGCGCCATATATAACGAGTCCAATACTGGGTGGAATTATGCCGCCGAGTATTCCGCCTGCCGCAGCAAGAGACGCGCAGTATCCACCGGGATAGTTCCTCTTTTTGAGCTCGGGAAGCATTAAACCGCCGATGGCCGCTGTGGTAGCAACGCTCGAGCCGGAAATAGCTCCGAAGAAGGCAGATGCGCCAATGCTGACGATTGCCAGACCGCCGGTAATCTTTGTTACGAACATTTCACAGAATGAGACCAGCCGTTTGGCCAGACCTCCTGTATCCATGAGGTTGCCTGCAATGATGAATCCCGGCAGAGCTATGAGCGACATCTTGTCAATACCGGAGTACATTCTCTGGACAAGCATATACATGTCAATATTATTGCTTATCATATAAATTATACAGGTAAATCCGATGGCTCCGTATACAGGAATGCCAAGTATCAGGGTAACAAAGAGTATGAGAAAAAGTATACCGCCATTCATCTATTCAATCTCCCTTCTCTTTGTTGTCGGTGCCTCTTTGGAGAAAAGGTCTTCAAGCGTTGTGGCTATGAGCTGAAAAATGCAGACCAACGTACCGAGCGGGATCGCCGTATAGATCCACGCTGCCGAAATATTAAGCGCATCCGCCGTCTGCGGCATGGTGAGCTTTACGCCGTAAATTCCCCAATAGAGAATAAAAACAAGCACGAACAGAAAAAACAGAGCATTCATTACTTCGATAAAAACTTTCGATTTGCCTTTGAAGAGGTCGACAATGACGGTTATCGTTATCTGACTCCTCCGCTTCGTAACAAGAGCCGCACCAACGAAGGTCGCCCAAATAAAGCAGTATCTGCAAACGCCGTCAGCCCATGACAGCGTATATTTTGGAAACACATTTCTCAGAATTACCTGCAGGAACATGACGATTACAAAAATTATCATTGTAATAACCACGATAATATTGTTTGCCTTGTCAACAGCATCGCTGATTTTAATAAGTTTTTTCAATCAGGTGTTCCTCTCTTTCAAGAGATGAGAACCACCACAATGAAGGGGTGGTTCTCCCGCTTCATATCATCTTTATAGTTTTATGTATCGCACTTATTTCATGAGAGCGAGGAAATCCGAATACTGATCTTCAAACTGCGGCCAAACCTCTTCTTTGCAGACAGATTTAAAAGCCGCCAGGTTATCTTCGCTGACCTCATTTATCTCCATATCCTTTTCCTTGAGCAGTTCTATGTATTCGGCCTCTCCGCTCTGCGCCGTCTCCATGATGGACCTTGCGGCTTCTTCTGTAACTTCAGTGTAGATTTCCTTATAGGCATCCGGCAGGGCGTCCCAAGACTTCTGACTTACATAATAGCCGGAGAAGGATGCGATATGACCTGTCATTGACAGATACTTCTGGAATTCATAGTTGCCGTCGCCGTAGAAGGTATCAAGCGGATTTTCCTGCGCGTCGACCGTGCCCTGCTGAAGGGCAGTGGCAATTTCAGAGGCGGCCATTGCGACGGGATATGCGCCCAGGGCTTCAAAAGTTGCAATATAAAGATCACTCTGCTGGACGCGTATCTTTATGCCTACAAAATCATCAAGAGTATATATAGGTCTCTTGTTATTGGTTACATGGCGGAATCCGGAGCTGTAGCAGCTAAGCGGCACAACACCCGCGTCTTTCTGGATAGCGTCCCATACAAGCTGTACGGCCTCGCTTCCGAAGCAGAAGTCGTAAAGATCGTCCCAGCTCTCAAACAGATATGGCAGGCTTGTCGCACCGGCAAGGGGCGCAAACTTTGCCATTGTCGCGTACGATCCTTGCCCCGCATCAATGGAGCCGGCCTGAAGCGCTTCAATGCACTCACGGTCACTGTACAGAACGGCATCGGTATATACGTCTAACGTAAATTTGCCGTTCGTCCGGGTCGAGACCTCATCGGCGATCCAATGTGCTATTTTTGCGGGTGTCGCATTTGCTGTAGTTTGGGTTGAAAACGTCCATTTTACGGGGTCAAGATCGGCAAACGGATCGTCGGCTGCCGTCGCAGTACTTGAGGCGGTGCCGGCATCAGCCGTTGTCTGTTTCTCTGGGGAACCGGTGGAGGTGGATTCTGTGTTTTCCTGCTGTCCGCAGGCGGCGAAACTGAGTACTGCGCAGAGCGATAAGAACATAGCAATGATTCTTTTCATTTCAATCCTCCAGTTTTTAATTTATTTCCGGTCATCCTCGGTATCTATTGCTGTGCTTTATTTTTATAAAATCCTCGGGCACCACCCTCCACTTTCTATTTCTCTTCCGGTGTTTCCGTGTCTGTATTATAATATTTGAGCAATAACTGAACACGCTCACTTTTAATATGATATTAGCTCAACGTCCACAAAATGTCAATAATTATTTTCGAATGCGTTCAGTTTTTGTTTAATATGATTAAAAATAGATGAGCGAGTTATTAATTTTCACAAATTTTACTCGCTCACCTACAAAATAATGTACGCTTATATTCAGTTTATTACCGGATATACTTATATTTCTGGATTTTTTATGCCTCTTACTATAATATCCAGGTATTCAAGCATCCTTTGTTCCATATCAAATTTTGCTTCGTTTACACACCAATCATAGCATACGCCGCGCAAAGTTGTAAAAATAAATCCGGTAATTTTTTTTGCCGAAAGGTCGGTTCTGACCTCTCCGCATTTCTGTCCTTCCGTAATAATATGCGAAAGCACATCCTGCATAGGCCTGGTCTGAGCAAACCACTCATTAATAGGCGAATACAATACCCGCAGCATATCAAGGCCAGTCTCTGAATTGAGCTTGGCATAATAAAATACAAACACTTTAAGTTTTTCGGAAAACTCCTGATTTTCGATCTCACTCGCCACAAATTTATAGAAGAATTTATCCGCAGACAGGTATAATTCCTTTAATACGTCATTTTTTGACTTAAAATAGCTATAAAATGTTCCTATGGACACATTCGCTTTTTCGCATATATCACGTATTGTAGTATCTTGAAACCCCTTTTTTACCATGAGCTCAATGGATGCGCGATATACCTTGTCTCTTGTGGCTGCGGATTTATTGGACTGCCTGTTATTTTTTTTATCTATTGTTCGGTCACCCTTCCGACATGTATTTCACAGACGGCAAAGCTGCTTTTCAAGACACATTGAAGCAATTATAGTCCAGAAAACGAACTCGTTCATCTTGCTTTTTTATTTTACTCTAACGTTTTATAAAAGTCAATAATTAATTGCAACGTGTTCATTTTTGGTTTTAATAATTTATTGCAGCAAATTGGGCAGCCATAAAATTATTTGCGGAAACACGGTAACCAGGAAAATACATACGAAAATCGCTCCTACATACCACCAAACACCCTTGAAAATTGTCTCCAGTTTTACATCCGGAGCAACGCCCTTTGCGACATAAACATCCACACCTACAGGAGGCGTGATCATACCCATACATGAAACAAGAACTGAAAACACGCCGAACCATATGGCGTCAAATCCGGCATAATCAACAATAATCGGGTAAAAGATGGGCACCGTCAGCATAATCATTGGAAGCATATCAACAAAACAGCCTGCCATCAAATATATCAGCGTGATGATAAGCAGTACAACATATCTGTTGGTTTCCATTCCCATTATCCAGTTTGCGCACGCGGAGGGTATCTGCGCAAGTGCAATAAACCGTCCAAATGTCGTGGCCGCCGCGACAAGAAGCAATACCATGCCAACGGTTTTGACTGTATCAAGCAAAGCCGACACTATGCCCTTGAAATCAATCTGTCTCATCAGGAGGACAAGAGCCAGCACCGCAAAGGCGCCCATTGCGCCTCCTTCGGTAGGAGTAAACCAGCCGAGGGTAATGCCGCCAATTGAAAAGGCAAAAATAATTACAACTTCCCAAAGCCCGTTTCCCAACGAGTTAAAGCGCTCTTTCCAAGTATATCTCGGAGAAACCGGCGCATACTCCGGGTGCATTCTTACCTGTATATTGATTACAATCATATACAGCACCATCAATAAAAGTCCAGCGCCTATACCTGCAATGAACAGCTTGCCGATAGAAGCTCCGGTAATGATGCCATAGACGATTGCGCCCATACTCGGAGGGATCAGAAGGCCGAGTCCGCCCCCCGCCGCAACGCAGGAAGTATATAAAGTCGCATCATAGCCGTGCTTCTTCATCTCAGGATATGCGATTGAAGCAATTGTCGCCGTAGTCGCAGGTCCCGAACCGCAAACCGCGCCAAAGGCAGCGCAGGCCGCCTCAGATGCAACAGCAAGTCCCCCGCGTGAGTGTCCCAAAAACTTGTAAGCGGCGTCATACAATCTGCTGCCAATACCTGAATACATTGCGAGATACCCCATAAATGAGAACATTCCGATAACGCTCATGTTATATGAGTTTATCGATGAGAAGAAATCAATCGCCACCATTGAAAAAGCGGCTTTGGAGCTCGTAAGGAACGCATATCCGAATATACCTACCGCGAACATGACCAGGGAAATAGTGGAGCCGCCGATGATAAAAATCAGAAATATTGCTAATGCCAATACACCGACCGAAGCTGCCGTCATACGACCCCCTCCTTCTCTACCACGGATTTTTCATCGGTTTTCTTTAACATATCCACATAATTAACTGCTGCAGTAGCGAAGTATGCCAGCAGTCCGATGCTGCAGACAAATGTCGAAGGCCAGTACGGTAAAAAAGCGACCCAGGTTTTCATTCCGGTCCTGAATACATCCACCGAATATAGCAGGAACCGCCAGCAAATGAGAGCAATAACCAAATTACATATTAAATCCAGTACTGCAAGAATAGCATTCGTGACTTTTTTAGGTAAATAAGTATCCAGAAGTTCAACCCGGATATGCCCACGGTTTTTTTCAACCAGAGGGATTGAGAACGCAACAGTAATCGCCGTAAGGAACCCGAGATAGTCTGTCATTCCAGGAATCGAGCCCAGCCTTGTAAGACGAAGGAAGACACTGATTACAACCAGCATCATTCCTAAAAAAATCAATGCGCACGCACAATACCCCAGAAAAGCATCAAAACTAAAAATAAATTTCTTTAATTTTTTCAAATATAACATCCTCTCGTTATCGCCGCTGCCACCCTGTAGCGCCACAGCATTACCGCGGCGTTACAGAGCACAGCGAAAAGGAAAACAAAAAAGGAGAAAGCTTATGGTGCGGTGGGATATTCTTTATTGATTTCTTCTCTGACGGAGTTGAAGTAATCGACCCAGGCCCTGACTTCATCTTCACTGTATCCAAGCTTAACGGTATTGGCAATCCACTCATCCTTGACACCTGACAAAGCGTTAACCCATTCTGCCTTTTGTGCATCAGTCAGGTCCTTTAAAACAACTCCGTTCTGAATAGCAAGGTCGTAACCTTTCTTATCGCCCTCTCTCGCAAGATCGGCCATCTCAAAGGATACCTCGTCCGCGGTTTCTTTGATAACTTCCTGTACCGGTGCCGGGAAAGCGTCCCAAACGTCTTTGTTAATTGCAACAATATGGAAAGAGGTGACGCCGATACTGAGGTTAAGATAGCTCTTGGTCACTTCTGCCAGCTTCCAGTTGTACATTGCTTCCCAGGAAGTAATCGCCGCGTCAATGGTGCCCTTTGTGAGCGCTTCATAACACTCCGCCATTCCGATCCCTACAGGCGTCGCTCCCAAAGCGTTGATCATTGAAATAGCGTAACCTGTTCCGCGAAGCTGAAGTCCCTTCATATCAGCCAGTTCGGTTACCGCATCCCCATTATAGGCAATACCGGTTTGGGTGGTCATATTAAATCCGAAGAGGATCTCCGAGTTATCCAGATCCGGGATATCGTAAGCGTTCTTATCCAACAGTTTGTTTATTACTTTGTTTGTGGCATAATAAGAAGCATAATCCGTTCCGGATTGAGAGTAGATCGTTATGTATGGAAAATATGCTACGGAATAACCCGGATCCGTCTCAACAATGTCAACCGCGCCGCTCAGCAAACTGGTATAGAGCTCAGAATTTTTCACCAGAGATTCGCCGGGATAAAGTGTAAAAGTAACTTTACCGTCTGTCGCTTCCGTCACCTTGTCGGCGAACTCCTGAATTCCCGCCAGCAGGCCGTGGGATGCACCCAGGGATACGCCGAAGTTCAGAGCAACAGGCTTCATGCTGTTTAACGCCTCGGTCAATTCATCTGCGGTGCTTGAACTTGTGGATGTGGTTTCAGAAGGCTGCTGGGCTGCGGTACCGGAGGTGCTGGATGTCTGAGCAGGCGCAGCGGAAGCACACCCAGCTATGAAAAGGAACACCATGGCAAGGATTATGCTGACAATTTTTTTCATTTCGCACCATCTTTCATTATTAAATTATTTAATCGCATACCTTCTTAACCTATTTAGAATGTATCAGACGAAATCAGTAATCTCAACAGCTTTGCTGCTGATGGTTTTTTCATCTTTCGCATTGAACGCCACAAGCATATGCAGGTCTTCGCTGCCGGTATTTGCATATTTGTATGGCTGTCCCGCTTTGTGGTACGCCGCTGTCTCTTTGACAAAGGAATAGTCCTTATCGGGATATATGCCCGTTCCGCTGCCGGAAACAACGACGATAATCTGGGTGCAGTTATTGGTCATATAGCCTTTTTCCGGATAAACCGTACCCGGCTTCACAACGACGTCATAAAGCACGACATCGTCACTGGCAGAGATGAGCGCCATTTGAATACCCTTGGGCGCATCTGATTTCTTCGCGATATCGGGGACGAATTTCACTTCATGGCCGTCCTTAATTTCTCCGCTCTCAAATGGTTTGCTGGAGACCGCCTGAACCTTTTTGCTGTAGAACACCGCATATGCCGCGCCAAGATTATCGTCGGCACCTTCAAAGCGGTATCCCTGACCCTTGCTTATATGATAGGCATTTCCAGGGCCGATATGATCCTTCTTTCCATCGGGATAAGTGATGTCAAATGTGCCGCTGATTATGTATCCGACCTCATCGGAATTGTCGTGATACCCGTAGCCGGGCGCCTGAGGCCAATCCATACGCGGATCGGGAATTTTATAAAGGTAAGAGAGCTCGTCTGTGTTGATTACCCTCTGCATACACTGGCCGTAATCGGGCTTTCCGCCGTCGAAACTGCCGCCGACATAAATACGCGCGGGGATCAGCATTTCGCCTGTGTGCACGTCGATAGCGTTGAAAACATCCATTATTTTATAGTCATTAACAAAAGCCATGTTTATCCTCCTAAAATATTCTGGTATTTAACATAATTAATAGCAGTTACAATTACGCTAAATCGCTGGCTCTCACTTCCGTACTGACGACATCTTCAAAATGCTCGGCATGGTGACATACAGCGAGATGAAGATCTTCTTTGCCGGTGTTCATGTATCTGTACGGCTGACCGGCGTGATTATAAGCTGCCATCTCTTCTTCTATGCAGTATGCCTTATCCGGATAGACAAACAGGCCTGTGCCGGATACGACAAATACTATGGAATCGCAGTTATCTTTTTTAAAGAACTTCGGGGAAGTGCTCGCGCCGGGCTTAATAACAACATCGCAGAAAGCCATCTTATAGGTTTCGGCAACATGTTTGATTTCAATGCCTTCCGGAGAGCCTTCCCACACGGCCATTTCAGGGGTATGCGCGACGGTATAGCCGTTTTCGGCCTCATAGAACTTACCTGCCGGCCACAGTGCGCGTCCAACCTGGGAAACCTTTGCGCTGTGGAAGCAGATAACGCCGGACTTGCCGACGCTCAGGCCTTCCATGCCGTGAGGCTGGTCAGGCGCGTGCATGAAAACGGAATAGGGATGCAGATAGTATTTCTTGCCGTCGGGATAACTGATCCTTCTCTCACCATAAAGACAATACTCTATCTCAGCCTGGCCGGGATGATATACATAACCCGGTTTCGCGGGAGATCTGAGGCCTGGGGCGGAAGGAATACGGAGCATGGACAGGTTATCTGTGTCGAATACTCTTCTAAGGCAGTGACCATAATCGGGTTCATCGCCTCCGATGCCGGGTCCTATGAACATACGATAAGCATCCTTGTACTCGCCGCTGCGCATATCTAGCGCACGTGCGATATCTATCATTTCATAATTGTTAACAAAAGCCATATTTACTCTCCTTAAACTGTAATCATTTGCCATTTTCGGCAACACGCTTAAAAAATACTATCGACCGATGACCGAAGCATAACATGTACGCCGGGGAAAATTCTTTTTGTCTCCCTTCATTTATTCATCAACAGTTTTTATTCAGGCAATATAATCTGTGTTATCTCCTCATGAATAACCCTCAGAGCCACACAATGGTCATTGCATAAAGAGACAATATGAGATTACAAAGAGAATGGCTCGTATTACTGTAATCGGAAATTATGTAATATTGACGCAATGCATAATCGTCTCAAGATTGCAGCAATACTCTCATGCCTGAATATTTAACGCTCTGTTTGTTTGATGATACCATCAGTACAATCCCAAGTAAAATATCAATATATAATGTAAAGCCATAACATCAGGGAATCTCAGGCGCACTTCAATCAGATACCCCATTTAATGCTATTTGTCTTTATATTTATAAACATTAGCATAAATAATTGGTAATATAGTGTCGATTTTTGCTTGCTTTGCCTAATATAAATGATATTCTTAAAGAGATAATATTGTAACTATAATTAATAAGAATGGATCGGAGGTTTCAGTATGCTTTTTAATAATGACTGGGAGGTACTGCAGGCTCTATATCGCTGTAAAAATATTACTCTTGCTTCCAAACAGCTTTACATTTCTCAGCCTGCGCTTACAAAGAAAATTATGAGAATTGAAAAGGAGCTCGAAATAAATATAGTAATCCGTACAGCAAAAGGCGTGGTCTTCACACCGGAGGGCGAACGGCTGCTGCAGTATGCGGAGAACAGCATCGGGCAATACAATGATTTTAAAAATGAAATTTCTTTGGACAGCAATAATTATATTGGTACATTAAAGCTTGGATCAGCAAGCGCGATTGCTCAATATGAACTGCCCGATCTGATAAAACAGTTTACCGATCAGTACCCCAGAATTGATTTGCGGCTGCAATGCGGCACAAATTCATACATATCCGAAATGGTATATTCGCAGAAATTTCACGCCGGTTTTGTGAGAGATCTATCCAGATGGAATGTCGAAAATTTCGTTTTTAATATTGAACGGGCATATTTGGTTTCAAAAAAACCGGTAGATATCAATTGTCTTCCCGATGTACCTCAAATAGCCGTTGAGCGTGAACAGATAAACAAAATGCTCATAGATAACTGGTGGTACGATAGATTCGCGAAGCCGCCGAAGGTTATGATAACAGTCCCCTCCGGTAATGTCAGTGTAGCGATGATTCGCGCCGGTCTCGGCTATGGGATACTCATTGACAGACATTTCTATGAAAATGAAAATTTACTGTCGGTACCGTTGTCCTTTTTGAACGGCTCTCCCCTGATGCGCGAGGATTATGTTATTTATAATAAGGCTTCCGAAAACAACGCTTTAGTGCAGTTATTTCTTGATTTTTCGAGAAATTATTTTATCAGGGCAAATGAAGATCCAATATACTCTGCAAATGATAATGAATAATTATTAATCGGGTTTTCTTTTTTCATAAAGTATGTTACAAAATATTATTGGCTACGTTTCTCCTGCGAAAAGCGTATATAAAAAATTAAATATTTCCATCGTAAGATAAAATTACGATGGAAATTTTATTTTTCAAATATCAGTTTGATAAGAAGAACAGCCCATTCATCTCTGCTAATAATGACAATATTCATGTTATTACAATAATTCTTTCTTGGAGCAAGCTGCACAGCCGTTAAATTGTCTGCGGCTTTTTGTAAACATATTGTTAAAATTATAAACACTTTCATGAATTATTTTGTTGTCCTTTTATAAGTTGCAGTTAAAATAGATAATACAAGGACAATATCGCCACACATCTTGTGGATTTTGTCCAAAATAACAACTCGGATTTTAAGGAGGAAACATTAATGAACGAAATCAGATTTGAAAGCGCATCTGCAACAACTGGAAAGATGATCCCTGCACGACTGCTGCCCGGTACCGACCTTTTGGAAGGCATTGAGGCTGTCTGCGAAAAGCATGGCGTTAAATACGCATATGTCACTTGCTTCGGCAGTTTTTCTCACGCAGGCTATATGTATCTTGTTCCCAAGGTGAAATGCAAGGTAGACGCAGGCTACGGCGACGTCATCGAACGTGGCAGCCCCGTTGAATTTTTATCCGGGACCGGCGTTGTCTGCCAGAAGGAAGGTCAGTGTGATATCCACTTCCACGGCACAATGTGCGATGCCGAGGGCAATGTGTTTGGTGGTCACATGGTAAAGGGGTATAACCGTACGCTTACCACCGTTGATGTTATGATCATCGAATGCAACGGCGCCCAGATGCTCCGCGGCTACGATGAGGAAACCGATCTTACCCAGTTCCAGCCCAGGTAGCCTCCGCTTGTTTTCTTTTCCAATTAATTAACATTTCAATTATGGTAAATTAGGAGTTTAATGACAATGAGAGAATTAAACACTGTAGGTTTTGTGGGACTGGGCCACATGGGCTTTGGAATGGCCTCCAATCTCCTCAAAGCCGGCAAAAAAATTATTGCCTGTGACATAAATAAGGAAGTAATAGCAAATCTCCCCTATCAGGAAAATGTGACGTCGGTCGATCACGCGGGTGATATACTTAAATACACCAATACCGTAATCACCATGCTCCCCAACTCTCCCCATGTAAAAACCGTCATCTATGGCGAGGGTGGCTTACTCAGCGCCACTGCCGCGGATCTGTTCATAGCCGATATGAGCAGCATATCCCCGGATGTCACAAAGGACATTGCCGCGGATCTGGAATCCAGGGGCATCAAATTTGTTGAAGGCCCTGTCAGCGGCGGCGTGAGCGGAGCCACAAACGGCACACTCACAATTATGTGCGCCGGTAAAAAGGAACTGATCGACGATATTATGCCGGTATTTGAGATAGTCGGCAAGAACATCATTTACTGCGGTCCCAGCGGCAGCGGTCAGGCGGTCAAGGTAGTCAATCAGCTGATGTCCGCAATAAACCTCGTCTCCATGTCCGAGGCGTTTACACTTGGCACAAAGTTCGGCGCGGACCCCGTTATTATGCGAAGCGTCATCACCAAGGGCTCCGGCCGCTGCTGGGCTCTGGAAGACCGTATGCCCGAGATACTGAAGGGCAACTTTGAGCCGGGCTTCAGCATTGACCTGCATACCAAGGACATAAAGCTTGCCGTAGATATGGCTAAGAACATTAAATTCCCTATGCCCGTTGCAAACCTTGTCTGCGAGTTATTTGAAATAGCGCAGGTCAGGGGGCTCGGCGGCAAGGACAACTGCGCCATTATAAAACTCTACGAGGAGCTTGCCGGAATTGAAATCCGTTCGGAAAATTAAATTAAATAAAACATTTGGGAGGATACATTTCATGAAAAAGACCAATGCCAGTCAAAAGGCGATTGCAGTCCTGCTTTCTCTATTAATGATCTTATCCCTTGCCGCATGCAGCGGCGGCTCTGCCGGCACAGGCACAAGCTCCGGCAGCGCGGCGACCTCAAGCACCGCCTCCTCCGCCACGGTCACCGGCGTCGAGTACACCGAGGCGAAGCTGCTCATGTCTACCACAGTCGGCGAGAATTCAAACGCCGCCAAGATGTGCGTTCTGTTCGCCGACAAGGTAAAAGAGGCCACCGGCGGCGCGGTTGAAATCTCCACCTATCCCTCCGACCAGCTCTCCGGCGGTGATATGCCCAAGGGCGTCGACCTCCTTGTCAACGGCTCTACAGACTGCGCCTTCGAGCCAGTCGATGTCATTTCTTCCCTGGATCAGAGCCTGCTTACGCTAAACCTCGCCTGGAATCTCGACTCCTATGACAAGGCCGAGAGCATGCTGAACGCCACAGCCGGCCAGTATGTGGCCGACAAAATGAGTGCGCAGGGCATAACCACCCTCGGCTTCATACACAACGGTCTCCGCCAGCTCACAAACAACAAGCACGAGGTCACCACACTGGCTGATCTTTCGGATCTTAAGCTCCGCGTTCCCGGCGGCGAACCCTTTATGAAGGTGTTCACCATTCTGGGCGCCGACCCCCTGACTCTCAGCTTCAGCGAACTGTACACAGCTCTGTCACAGAGCACCGTTGACGGACAGGAGAACGGCTTTGACCTCATTTACAACAACTCCTTCTACGAGGTCCAGAAATACATAACCGTCTGGAACTACAGCTATGGCGCTTTCGGCCTATTCTTCAACACCGAGTCCTGGGATAAACTAAACGACGCAACAAAGGCAGTCCTTCAGTCGTGCGCCCAGGAGGTCTGCCGCACCGGCTGCCAGAATGTGGTTGATAACGAGGCCTCTCAGAGACAGGCCATTGTTGACTATGGCGTTAAGGTGACTGATCTGACCGCAGACCAGATCAAAGTCTTCAAGGACAAGCTTATAAGCGACGGATATTACGACTATTTCTATGAGAAGTACGGCGCCGACGCCTTTACTGCCTTCGGTATCGATATCAGCGCGGTTACTGCCAAATAGATAAGCCTTAACTCAGATAAACAAAATATGAAAACTGCCCTCGGCTGACACTGTCCTGGGCAGTTTTCATAAAAAGGGTCTTGCGGCTTTCAGCCGCAAACGCACCCCAAGGAAGGTGGTCAAACTTGAAATCGCTTGATAAAGGTATCTCGAGAGTTGAGAAAGTGCTTTGCGTCACTACCTTTACAGTTATGCTGACGCTCTCTTTTATCAACGTCTGCTCGCGTTTCATTTTTCACATTGCGCTCAGTTCCGCCGATGAAGTTGTAACCGGCCTGTTTGTTTTGATCTCGCTTATGGGCTCGTCTGTAGGCGTTAGGAAAAAAATCCATCTGGGGCTCACGGTAGTGACCGATGCGGTTCCCAAAAATGTGCAGAGGTATTTTTCAATCTTTATCTATGCGCTCTCAACCGTATTCTGCGGCTATATGACTTATCTTGGCTTTTTGATGGCCCACGACGAATTCGCTGCAAAACAGATTACAGCATCCATGCAGTGGCCGGAGTGGATCTACGGAGCGGCACTCCCGATCGGCTACGCGTTTATTACAGTCAGATTCCTGATAGAATTTATCTGGGCTGTCCAGGACAAAGAAATTGAGGTGCCCGAATGAATTCCGCTGTTATTTTATTCGGCCTTTTCGTCGTATTGCTCCTGTGCAATGTGTCGATCGCGGTCTCTTTGGGTGTCTCTGCTCTTGTCTCCTGCATGGTCTCCGTATTTTCCGTCTCTTCCCTTCCGGTAAATGCTTATGCCGCAACGCATAAATACTCGCTGCTCGCGATCCCTTTCTTCATTCTGGCCGGAAACGTCATGGAGAAGGCTGGTATTTCCGAAAAGCTCATTGAACTTTGCAGGACCTGTGTCGGGCACCTGCGCTCAGGCCTCGCCATCGTCTGCGTTATCACCTGCTGCTTCTTCGCCGCGATTTCCGGATCCGGTCCGGCCACCGTTGCGGCCCTGGGCGTCATCCTCATTCCGGCCATGGTGGCAGCAGGCTACCGCCCGTCCTTCGCCGCGGCACTCATGGCAAGCGGCGGCGCAATTGGCGTTATCATCCCTCCCAGCGTCACATTCATCGTCTACGGCTGTATCTCAGGCGCGTCGGTCGCGTCTCTGTTCATGGCCGGTTTCCTTCCCGGAATACTGATGGGATTGGCTCTAGTCGTCTGCTCCCTCTTTATGTCCAAAAAGCAGGATATCATACTTTTACCCAAGGCCAGCCGTAAAGAACGGCTCATCGCTTTAAAAGATGCAATCTGGGCACTTATGATGCCCGTCATTATTTTGGGCGGCATATATGGCGGCATTTTCACCCCGACGGAAGCCGCGGCGGTCTCTGCCGTATACGGAATTCTGGTCGGCGCGTTCGTCTACAAAAAGATGTCGCTTAAGGAACTTATAAAAAGCGTGACAAGCGCATCCGGTTCTACCGGGCAGGTCATGTTTGTCATGATCTCTGCCTCCATGTTTGCCTATATGGTTCAGGTAAACGGCCTGGTCACAACAATCGGAAGATGGCTTGAGGCGGTGAGCGGCGGAAACGTCTATGTCTTCCTGCTAATTTGCAACCTGATCCTGCTCCTTGCGGGCATGGTAATGGATGCCGTCTCCGCACTCTATATCTTCGTCCCCATTCTGCTTCCCGTCGCATTGCAGATGGGCTACAACATAACAGCTTTCGGAATCATGATATGTGTGAACCTGGCAATAGGCCTTGTGACCCCGCCTGTCGGCGTAAACCTCTATGTCGGCTGCAGTATCGCAAAGGTTAAGATGAACGATATCATAAAGGACGTATTCCCGATGATTCTTGCATTGCTGGCAGTACTGATCATTGTTACTTACATTCCAGGCATATCCATGCTGCTTCCGAATTTATTAAACGGCTGAGTCTAAGCTCAATTTTAATCTGCGAATGGAGGAAATCCATATGACTTTCGAACAAATTATGCATATCCGCTCACTGTGCCTGCGCTGTATAGGAATAGTGATAATGATCGGTATCATCATCTACATGATAACAGAGATGATAAATGGCAGGTATTTCAACGATAGTCCGTTTCTTTCCACTCTTCTGCTTTTCGGCTTTTCAGGCGGTACCGTATACGGAAGCATAATAACATATTACAAAATTAGAAAAACGAAAGAGGAGCCGCCCCGCACAAAATAACGAGTCGGTCGATGCTAAAGCACGCATTCAGAAAGGATTGATACATTATGACAGGAACTATGAGAGCAATCGTAAAAGATAAACCGGAGGAAGGCGCCACGCTTTATACGGATTGGGCTATTCCTCAGATCAAAGACAACGAGGTACTGGTCAAGGTCAAGGCGACCGCGATCTGCGGCACCGACCTGCACATTTATAAATGGGCGCCCTATGCGCAGCAGCGGCTGCACCTGCCTATGGTGTTCGGACACGAATTTGCCGGCGATATCGTGGAAGCCGGCAAAAGCGTTACAAGCTTCAAGGTCGGCGACCGCGTGGCGGCGGAGACCCACATCCCCTGCAACAGCTGCTATCAGTGCCGTACCGGCAATCAGCACGTCTGCGAGAACATGAAGATAATAGGCGTGCATGTTCCCGGCAGCTTCGGCGAGTATATTAACGTTCAGGTTGACGACCTGTGGAAGCTGGACGACAAGATAAGTTATGTGAGCGGCTCGATGCTGGAACCGCTCGGCGTAGGAATGCACGGCGTATCCGTGACGCCCATGGGCGGCAAGGACGTTCTGATTCTGGGCTGCGGTCCCATAGGCCTAATGGCTATCGGCGCTGCCGTCTGCAGCGGCGCGGGGCGCATTTTTGCGACAGATGTGTTTGACAACAAGCTTGAAGTGGCTAAAAAAATGGGCGCCGATGTGGTGATAAACACCAAAAATGAGAGCGCCTCCGACGTGATACTCAAGGCGACCGGCGGCCGCGGCGTGGACTGCGTTATCGACTACACCGGAAACAACTTCGCAATCTCAGACGGCTTCAAGGCTCTAAAGCTCGGCGGACAGTTCACCATGGTCGGGCTCCCCGGCAAAGACATTACGATTGATGCCGTGGGCGGGATCATATACAAAGAAACCACTATTGTGGGCGTCACAGGACGTCAGATGTACAAAACCTGGTACGAGTGCGAGAAGCTGCTTCTTAATCCCAAGTTCAAGTTCAAGAACGTTCTGGGCGGAATCTATCCGCTGGAAAAATTCGATGATGCGTTTGATGCCCTGTTTTCCGGCGCAACCGGTAAAATGGTGCTCACGCTGGAAGACGGGCTTGAATTCTGATTGGCGGCACTGATGGAAAATCAGATAAAGCTGCTGATCATCGCGGATGATCTGACAGGCGCGCTTGACACGGGAGTACAATTGTCCGACCGTGGGATTCCGGCTCTTGTGACAACGGATCTTGACTTTGATTTTACATCCTCAAATGAAGTTGAGGCTCTAGTATTTGACACGGAGAGCCGACATATTCCTCCTCAGGATGCGTACGACATCGTGCTGCGCATCGTGTCCGCCGGCAAACGCCGCCGCATTCCCTATATTTATAAAAAAACAGATTCCACCCTGCGCGGCAATATAGGCAGCGAACTTTCCGCCCTGATTGACGCGTCCGGGGAGCGTCCCCTGCCGTTTGCCCCCGCATGGCCGGAAAATCACCGCACGATCAGAGACGGCACCTTGTTTGTGGACGGCGTGCCGCTGGCCGAAACGGTTTTTGCTAATGATCCGCTCAATCCGATGACGTCCAGCAGTGTTGCGGATATTATTGCCCAGACCTCCTCATGTACCATAAAAGCCGTCCCTTCCGCGTTCTGCGAAGCTGCATATACCGGTCCGGCCTCCGACATTCTTCTTTTCGATGCCGAAACCGGCGGCGATATGGACAGGATTATATCCTTTCTTCAGGAGGAGGGTGCAATTAACACAGCAGCCGGCTGTGCAAGATTCGCGCAGATTTATCCCAGTCTGATTGACCCGGGCCGCACCCGCAGTTCTCTCCCTGTACATCCGGTGGAGGGCGGCGCCATGTTACTCAGTGGGAGCCTCAACACCGTCTCAAAGAAGCAGGCCGCCTGGGCCGCCGAAAATCTCGGATTCAGCCATATCACCGTCGGTACGGCACAGCTTATGAGCGATGCTTATTTCAAAAGCCCCGAAGGGCTTGCGTATATGGACAACCTCGCCGGGAAATTCACCGACGGAGGGCTCGTCGTAAGGCCGTATGAAAATCATACGCAGAGCGACAGCGCCCCCCCTGTTCCGGATGACATCGCCGCGCGGTTTATCGCCGCCGGAATGGGCCGTCTCGCCAAAAATCTCCTTGACCGCATGGCGGATGTCGGTACACTGATTGTCTTCGGCGGCGACACACTGATCTGTATTCTGAGATGTCTTGGCGTCCCCATCGTGCGGCCTCTGACGCAGGTGACAGCCGGTGTCGTTTTCTCTCAGATTGACTACGGCGGTAGAATGCTGAACCTCATCACCAAGGCCGGCGGTTTTGGGGACGACTCCCTAGTTAAAATAGTACTGGATTACGTTGAAAGCCCCGGCGCGCGGTAATCATTTTTTAGGAGGAAACGAGCTTGACTTCAAAACCCATTCTTGGGATCACCATGGGAGATCCCTTCGGCAACGGACCGGAAATTTCCGTGAAGGCCCTGTCGGACGCTTCTGTCTATGACCGCTGCCGCCCCCTGATCATCGGCGATACGGCCTGCATGGCGTACGCCGTAAAGGCGGCCGAAAAAGTCTCCGGTATCCATTTAAAAATACGCACTATCGGGGCCGTCAGCGAAGCTGAATTTCAGTACGGCACCATAGATGTGTACGACATGGGGATCGTTAAAGCATCCGAGATTCCCGGCGACCCGGAAAATCCGAAGCCATTCGGTATGGGAGCCACCAGGCTTGGCGGCGAGGCCTCTTTTCAGTATGTGAAAAAGGTTATCGAATTTGCGCTTGCAGGCGAGGTTGACGCCACGGTGACCAATGCGCTCAGCAAAGAAGCCATAAATATGGCCGGCCATCACTTCTGCGGCCATACGGAGATATACGCGCAGTACACCAACACCGAGAAGTACACCATGATGCTCGCGCACGAAAATCTGCGCGTTGTGCACGTCTCCACCCACGTCTCTCTCCGCGAGGCCTGTGACCGGGTGAAGAGGGCGCGCGTTCTGGATGTTATCCGTATAGCGGACATGGGCTGCAGAGCTGTGGGTATAGGAAATCCGAAGATCGGCGTTGCGGGCCTGAACCCGCATTGCGGAGAGGCCGGCATGTTCGGCCGCGAGGAAATTGAGGAGATACAGCCCGCCATTGACGAGGCGCTCTCCGAGGGCATCAATATCCCGGATAAAAAACCCACCCCCCCGGATACTGTCTTCTCCAAGGCTATTGGCGGCTGGTATGATATAGTTGTGGTTATGTACCACGATCAGGGCCATATTCCGCTTAAGGTAAAGGGTTTTGTCTATAACAAGGCCGAGGGACATTGGGATGCCGTAGCCGGCGTAAACATCACACTGGGACTTCCCATTATCCGCGCGTCTGTGGATCACGGCACCGGCTTCGGCCATGCGGGCAGCGGCGGCGCAAATGCGCTCAGCCTAATAAACGCCGTCGATTACGGTATCCGCCTGGCGGAAAACCGTATACAATCATGATAACCCCCTTCCTTCTCTCCAATGGGGCCGTCTGCCGCACATGTGCAGACGGCCCCGCTATTTTTGTGAAAAAATAAACAAATTTGTAGTAGTATTTAAATAATGATAAAATTATGTAAAATATGCTTTAAAAGTATCCGGTATTCCCGCAGACAGTCAGGCAAAATGAATACTGCGCGAAGCCAAGGAAATAAATTTGTATGGTAAACACTCAGCGGGCTCCGAAAATTTCGCCGCTCATGACAGCCGCGGCTGAGGGCCTCCATGTAATCACTTTGCCCAATAAAGCCAAAAGGCTTTTTTGACAGTCTAAATGCAAAGGATGCTGATTATGCAAAAATATAAGATTCTGGTGATTGTTCCCTATGAGGGTTTCGGCAGTCTGGTCCGTTATGTGGCCGACAAAGTCGAAAAATTTTCGAATCTTGATCTGGATATCGTGACCGTTCCGCTCACAGGACTTAAACGGTATTTTCACTCCGCCAATCTGTCCGGTTATGAGGCGATTATCAGCCGAGGGCGTCACTTTGATGAAATCGCTAAACTGGCCAAAAACCATATTGAAGTTTTCAATGTAGAGTTTTCCGCTTTCGACATTCTACGCTGTCTGCAGATGGTGGAGTACAGTACATATCACAAGATTGCATGCATCAGCTTCTGCGATATCGCGGCTGACATCGATACGCTCGCGGACCTCATAGGACTTAAGAGCAAGGTCGAGTTCATACTCCCGCCTCCGCCTGCTACAAGCGAGGAAATGGAGGCGCTCATCGTTAGGCTCTATGAACGGGAAGACGTAAAACTCTTCATAGGCGACGGCGCCTGCTGCAAAATAGCGCGCAAGCTAAATTATGACAACATACTTATAACCTCCGGTTTCCAGAGTGTGCGCGAGGCCCTGTCCTATACGCAGTGGATCTGCAAGGTTAAGCGCGCGGCAATAAATAAAGAGGGCCTTCTCGTCGATATCATAAAAAAATCGCAGGTTCCCATCTCCGTTTACGACCCGACCGGAGCGCTCATCTTCTCCTCTCTGTATACCAGCGGCAACGTATCCGTTGATCTGGGACTTGAGCAGCATGTGCCGCGGGCGCTTAAACAGCGTGAAATGAAGTTTATCGTGAGCAAGAACGGCAATTCCTATCGGGTCCGGTCACGCTGCGTGGAGCATGACGGCACGGAATATGTGATCTTCTACGTTATACACTCCTTCAGTAATACGCTTAAAAACCGTAACAGCTATGAAGTATTCTCATCGGAAGACGTCCGCGAGAGCCTTCTCCACATGACGAACAGCAGTGTCTTGTCCCACATGTTGGAAAATGTCAGCGCAAGGCTGTATACCCGGCCGCCGGTCTTTGTTTCCGGCAACAGCGGTACCGGCAAAGAGACCTTTATATATGCGCTGTATTCGATGAGCAGCCTTTCAGTCAATCCGATCATTGTAATTAACTGTCTGAAGTTGGATATGCAGAGTTTGGCCCGCATCTTTCAGGATGAACAGTCCGCATTTTTGGAGAATGATTATACGCTTTATTTTAAAAAAATACACGCGCTGTCAATACCGCTTCAGCGTAAGCTGGAATTCTTCCTCGGCGAGTCACAGATCTGTTCCCGCAACCAGATCCTCTGCTCATTCACCGGCAATCCGAAAGAGGCAATCGCCCAGAATCTGTTCTCCCGGGATCTATATCAGATGCTTTCCGGTATTCCGGTGGATATCCCGGACCTCTCCGAGCGATCCGCAGACATCCCAAATATAGTCCACTATCTGCTTCATCAAATAAACAAGAACCTGCTGCAGCAGATCTCATGGGTGGAACCTGCCGCTATGGAGCTTCTTAAGAAATACGAATGGACCGAGGGATGTCATCAGCTCAAGGAGACTATCAAGGTCCTGGCAAGCGCTGCCGACTCTCCGGTAATTACGAAAGAACAGGTCGCCCGATTCCTGGCTAAGGGAAAACAAAATATTGTCAAAAAGGAGCAAAGTATCCTGAGTGAACTGGATCTCTCCATGCCTCTTTGCGAAATTGAGCGCAATATCGTTAGGATAGTCTATTGCCAGGAGGGCATGAACCAGACTAAGGCCGCGCAGAGGCTCGGAATCAGCCGGACTTCCCTTTGGAAAAAACTAAACAAGCAATGACCGCTGCAAAAAGATGCCCCCGCCAGCCCCTGTTATATGCATTGTCAGACATTGCTATGAAACAGTAACATATTTACATAACCTTTTAAGGAGCGTTGGAACAATGCTCCTTTTTTCTGTTTCGGGCATAATTAACGGTAGTTTGATATGAAGTAATTGACGGATATTGTCAATAAGTGGTATTATATACTATAATAATATTCAGGACAGACGTGTCAGAGGAAAAGGCAGAAATTATTTATTGTCTTGAAAGAGCCAGACAAATTGCTGAAAAAATTGATGAAGATTATTAGTAATAAAAATTTTGGTGTTTATAAGGAGATAACGGCCAGTCCGGGCATTTGTGAATATGCAGCAGGTGAAACAGCGATCAGGTAGTTTCCATAATAGATAAAATGTTATTTGAGGTAAAATTTCTGGGGTGTAAACAGAATTATATCTTGATTGGGTTACGCCAACAAGCAGAACAAAAGGGCTGCGATTAATCGCAGCCCTAATTTTTTAGGAAACCCCACATTTTGGTTTAAACTGTGTGAAAATGCAGTCGAACCCTTTGTAATATTGAATATAGTTATGGTATAATAAAAAAATGGTTCAGGGGTTTGATCCAACTTTTCGATAACAATAACCGGGAGTAATATTAATGAAAAAGGCGTTAGAAAAAATCAGTAAACTTGATCACAAAACCATGATTGTCATGATATTTGCATTATTTATTATTTCAGGCACCTTCCGGTCTGTTTTTGCGTGTTACCCGAAAGCGCTGCAGACATTTCCGGATGAGATAAGATACATCGATATATGGCGAAGCATATCGAACGGCGTCGGAATAAAAGTCCATAACATACATATGAATTTTGACCAGATACTGTATCCGCTACTCCTGGTCCCCTTCAGCTTTATTAAAAACCAGGTTCTTCAGATCACCGCGGTCTCGATATTCAATTCTTTTTTGATGTCATCCGTCATTTTTCCCGTATATCTTTTCGGAAAAAAAGTCTTCAAAAACAATTCTATTATATTGCTGCTTGCTGTAACGGTCATTACCCTGCCGGATCTGTCAATGACAATGACTTTTATGACGGAGAACTTGTTTTTCCCTCTGTCCGCGTGGCTTATTTATTTTGTATATCGGTTCTGGGACAGCGATACGGAGAGAGATAAAATGTTATATTGCATTCTCAGCGCTGTCTTTTGCTTTTTAGCCTATTTGACCAAGGTCGTATCCGTCTATTTTATGGGCGCTTTTGTTTTGGCATTAGGGTTTGACTGCCTGTTTACGAAAAAGAATACCTTAAGACAGAATATAAAATACGGTATAATGTTTGGTATAATCGTTTGCAGCGCGTTTATAGCGTTTAAATTAATATTGTATTTCATGCTGGGCACCGGCTATGCAACTTACGACGGAAACCGAAGACTGTCGGTCTATGATTTCAATACGCTAATGTACTTCATATACGCACTTGCTTTTAATGTAACGTGCGCTCTGATCGCTTTTTTCTTCTTCCCGGTCGTTGTTCCGCTGTTCCGATTCAACAAGCTGAATAAAATAGAAAGAAACATGCTTGTCTTCGCTGTCTCGTCATTAGTCATCATGATATTTATCATTACCCTCAGCATCTCCGCGAACGAAGATTACCCGAAGCTTTATATAAGGCAGCACACGCGATATTATGCGCCTCTGCTCATAATTTTTCTGACGTTGTTTTTCAAGGAACTGTTTTTACAGCGGGATATTCAGAATAATGACAAGCCATTATCCGTCACAATACTCACAGCGTTTACGGTCTTCTTCTGTATGGCCGTTTTCGGCGTGTTCAGATTCTTTTCAAACGTATGTATCGACGGAGTGCTTCTGCAGGGTTTAAGCGCCATTGGAGAAAAAATCGCTAAAATCACCGGCGACGTAAACACGTTCAAGGCCTCATGGCAGCTTGTGCTTGTCAAAAGTTTTACTGTTTTGCTGGTAACGGCATTCACCATACTTTTGCTGAAAGAAAAGACAAGAAAGACGGGAATGCGCATATTTGTTGTTCTGATTTTTTCTGTCTGTATCGTTAATAACTTTTTCGCAATGAAGGAGTTCCGTCGTATTTACGGAAAAGATTCCGAACTGATTGAGCAGGCGATTTCATTAAATCAATATATAAGTGAAAACGGCGGAAATGTACTGATTATTACAGACGGTTATAATCCTGTGCTTGAGACGTATATCACAGAGCCTGTCTATTGGACCAAAAAGGCAGATGCATTAAAGCTGATAGAAAACAGCGGTTATATCGATCTCACCGAGCAGAAAATTGTCAGCAATTATCCCTGGGTCGAGTATGATCTCAGCACTGTGGATTACATTATTACCGACAACAGAGTAAAATTCAATAAAGTATTGGATAAGGAAATTAATATTGAGGGCGTCAGCAAATACAGCATCTATTTGAATAAGGATACGTCCAAAATATATTTGAAATAATGACAGTGATTTCAGAAAATATCAGGACGGTGATTGTTTGCACGGAAGAATTCGAAGAATAATAGAGAGCGGGAAATTTACCGAAATGTTTCGGTTTGCCGTTAACGGCGCAGTAAGCTTTTTGGTAGATTACGGGACCCTCTATTTTTTGACAGAGCTAATAGGTATTTATTATCTTGTCTCTTCCGCAATAAGCTTTGCGGCATCGGTGACGGTAAATTATATCATTTGTATTTTATGGGTGTTCGAGGGAGCAAAAAATACCGGAGGAAGATCAAAGATATTATTTGTGGCGTCCAGTGTGGTAGGGCTTGGTATAAACCAATTGCTAATGTGGTTTCTCGTCGCCAAAATTGGTATTTATTATATGATCGCGAAAGTAATATCGACTATTGTCGTCATGTTCTGGAATTATATCATGAAAAGAAAAGCGTTATTCTTGTAATAAAGGAGTACCATAATGAGTATTGCGGTGCTTATTCCCTGCTATAATGAAAGTCTGACTATAAAAAAAGTCGTAAAGGATTTTAAAGAAGCCCTCCCCGAAGCGGATATTTACGTATATGACAATAATTCCAGCGATGGCACGGACAGATTGGCCCGTGAAGCGGGAGCTATTGTCCGCTATGAACACCGTCAGGGCAAGGGAAATGTAATCAGAACAATGTTCCGTGAAATACAGGCGGACTGTTATCTGATGGTCGACGGCGACGACACATATCCGGCGGCGTATGCGCAGGATATGGCGGATTTGGTGTTGGGTGAAAAAGTGGACATGGTCATCGGTGACCGGCTTTCATCCACCTATTTCACAGAAAATAAACGGATGTTTCATAACTCGGGCAACATTATCGTCCGGAAATTAGTTAATTGGTTTTTTGACGGAAATGTCACTGATATTATGACGGGGTATCGTGCGTTCAGCTATTCTTTCGTAAAATCATTCCCCGTGCTGTCCAAAGGATTCGAGATCGAAACTGAAATGACTATTCATGCGCTCGATAAGAATTTTTATATGAAATCAATTCCTGTCACTTACCGGGACAGGCCGGAGGGCAGCGTATCTAAATTAAACACTATTTCCGATGGAGTGAAAGTGATTAAAACGATTTTCAGGCTGCTTAAAGATTACAGGCCGTTTCAGTTTTTTTCTTCTATTGCGCTCTTTTTCGCATTGCTGGCAGCCATTTTTATAACGCCGGTCCTGATAGAGTTTTACAGGACGGGTCTGGTGCCGAGGTTCCCCACCCTTATCGTCGCAGGCTTTTCAGCGTTATCGTCAATTCTGCTTTTCTGCTGTGGATTAGTTCTTGATTCGGAGAGTAAACGTAACAGACAAAACTTTGAGATTCAGCTCAATATGATAGAAATATTATGGAATTCCGGAAATAATAAAGGGAGTATATGAGAACATTCTATAATTATTTGTGGCATTTCGGGTATGATTAATTATACATATTATACTTTTTTGTGCCAGAGGGGGTAAAATCATGGATAAGCCGGAAGGTAAATATGCCTGGACAGCAAAGGTCGGAGAAAAGGGACAGATAGTAATTCCAAAAGAAGCCCGGGATGTATTTGATATTAAGCCGGGAGATACGCTGCTTCTTCTTGGTGATAAATCTCAGGGGATAGCGATTGTAAAAAACGATATGTTTATGCAATTTGCCGACGCAATTATGAAAGCGCAGAACCCAGAAAAAGATAAAAACGAAAAATAAATTGACACGAAAAAGGCAAATAAGAACCGGAGTTGATACTTCCGTATCATTTCCGGTTCTTATTGCCACATCGAATATATAACTGCCCTCCATCTGCAACATTTAACCGGTGCAGCAATAATGTGTTGCACTAAATTTTTTGCAGCATATATAATAACCTTAAGGCATGGACATTCTCATCAGTTCTTGCTGTGTAATATGCGTTTTTTAAAGCATTGTTATTTGTACGCATGTATTGTTCGCCATATTTCTGAAAGTCTCCGCTTTCATCAAGAACCCTGTCCCGCAAAGTATCTTCGAACGTATCCATAATCTCCGGCTGCTGAATAACAGGATCATACGACTTGCCTGTCATGGTTTTATATATAATTTTAAAATTATCGGCATGAGATGCCTCATCTTCTGAGAATTCTTTAAGTAGCTTTCTATATTCACTGTTTGGAGCAATTTTTGCGAGTTCTTTGTAGAGCGCGGAATCTCCAAGTTCTGCCTCTATATATGTCTGGAGTTTCTGAGTTGTTGATTTCTCCAATAAGATATCCCCCTTTCAATTAACGGCTATTATCAATATATGTTTTCATCGCTTATATGTTATCACATACAGCCCATCCTGAGTATCATTGATAAGTAACTGCCCCTCTCCCTGCGGGCATTAACTAGAGGGGCAGTTTTCTAAATAATTTAAGCCGGCGGAAAATATTTCGATACAATATAATAGTTACATTAAAATACAACATAAAGAGGCATGAAAATGATTGCTATAATTTTTGTTAAGCTGTGATATTTAAAATCACATGATAGAAACAGAAGCATTCCAACATTATTTAATAATATGTACAAATTTTGTGGCATCATTTGACCATTTTTTGTTCATTATTGACATTATCGAGAAAATAGTATAAAATATTAATATACAAAATTCGTTGATTATAACTACATTAACGTTCATGATGATTTAATTGAAAAATAAGGTCAAATGCTTTTCGTGTTTATATTAATATATATCGTCATGCTTCGGGATGTTTACTTAACGACTGCTTATAAAAAGGATGATAACACATGAAAGATAAAGCAGCCAAACAAAGCATTCCAATAAGAGTCATTTTAATTTCTATGTTTGTACTATCCATGCTGATTTCAATCAGTATAATCGGATACCTTGTTTTCTCAAATTGGACGTCCGCCGTAAGACGGACAACAGAAAAACTGTCTGAAAATATGAGCTGGGAGATCTATCACCAGATCGACATTTTTATGACGGTTCCGGTGCAGATAAATAAGGACAATCACAAACTTATAGAAGAAAGTCTTATCGATCTGACAGACGAGCAGTCGCGCAACAAATTTTTCGCCGTAATTTTAAATTCCTATGATAAAGATATATACGGCTTCGGCTACGGTACCGCAGAGGGAGAGTATTACGGAGCCCGCAGAAATAAAAGCGGTGAAACAGAGATCATAAATAACAACGCCGATACCGGGGGACGCAACTTATATTATTCGGTGAATAGCGACCTGACGGCAGGCGAGATGACTGTTGACGCCGGAAAATACGATCCGCGTACGCGCAGCTGGTATCAAGCCGCGGCAGAGGCCGGCGGTCCCGTGTTCTCTTCGGTATACAAACATTTTTTGATAGACGATCTGACCATCTCAGCCGCCTGGCCGATCTACAATGGCGAAGATCAGCTCCGCGGAGTTTTGGGAACCCACATACTGATGTCCACCATTGAGTCTTATCTTGCTGAAATTGTCCATGATAACATGGGTTACGCCTTTATCGTTGAAAAAGGTACCGGAGAGTTTGTCGCCAACACAATGGGCCTCGACAATTTCAAAGTTCTTCAGGACGGTACTCTGTATAGAAATACCTTTGCCGATTTTAATAACCCCTCAATAGCGCAGGCCTACGCCCGATACGAGTTAAATCATGAATTACACTTCTGGTTTCATGGTGAGGATGATAACCTGCATATCAATCTAGAAGAATATCAAAATGCTGGACTCGACTGGATAATTGTATCCGCAATACCCGACAGCCTGCTTATGGCAGAGGTATCCCGGAATATACGAACTACCGTACTGCTTGTATTTATTGCCGTTCTACTGTCTGTCGTTATCTATTTCTTAGTATCAAGCAAGCTGTTAGATCCCATGAAAAATTTATCAAATGTGGCTGAGAGCTTATCCTCCGGCGACTTGTCTCAGAGGGCGAAGATCGTTAGAAACGATGAAATCGGACGAATTTCATACGCCTTTAATGATATGGCCGATAAACTGCAGTATCTGATAAATAATCTGGAATCTACGGTAAACAACAGAACGGAAGAACTGCACAGGACAAATGAAATTCTTGAGGAGAATAAAAATCAGCTTAGACTGCTTTTGGATTCCACCGCTGAAGCGATTTATGGGATAGATCAGCAGGGAAATTGCACCTTCTGCAATGAGAGCTGTATCAGGTTGCTGGGATATGACAGTACGAGTGACTTGCTCGGCAGGAATATGCATCAGCAGATACATCACAGCCGCAAGGACAAATCTCCATTGCCGGTGGAAGAATGTAAAATTTCTCAGGCTTTCGTCCAGGGCAGGGGTACATATGCCGACGACGAGGTTTTCTGGAAAGCCGACGGGACTCCTATTAACGTTGAATATTACTCTTACCCACAATATAAAAACGGCCAGGTTGTCGGTTCTGTCGTAACTTTCATGGACACTACCAGCAGAAACGAAAATGAGGAAAAAATCAAATATATGAGCTGCCATGACGCTTTAACGGGTCTGTACAACAGAAGGTGCTTTGAAGATGCCGTGAAACAGATAGATATCCCGGAGCTGCTCCCCATTTCGATAATATTTGCGGACATCAACGGGCTGAAAATGACAAACGATGTTTTCGGGCATGATGCCGGGGACGCCCTGATAAAGAAAACCGCAGAAATTCTGAAGGAAACATGCAGGGATAATGATATCGTTTCAAGAGTAGGCGGGGACGAATTTGTAATATTGCTGCCCAGCACGACCGATCGCGACGCAAGACTTGTCATTTCACGCATCCATATGGCTTTTTCAAAGGCGCGCATTCTGGCCGTCAAATGCAGCATTGCAATGGGCTGCAATACAAAAACCGCCCCCGAACAATCCGTCGAAGAAGTCATGGCAAACGCCGAAGACGAAATGTATAAATACAAGTCGGCCAACAGGAAAAACACGAGTTCGGAGATGATCGGCACTATTATTGAAGCTCTGCATGTGAAAAGTCCGAAATTAAAAGAGAAGTCCATCGCCGTAAGCGCGTTATGCAGAAATATAGGCACAATGCTGAACCTGTCGGAAACGGAGAATAAAAAGCTTGAGCAGGCCGGTTTCCTTGTTGATATAGGAAAAATAGTCCTTGACGAGGCAATTCTGAATAAAGAGAATCTAACGGAAGAGGAGAAGGAAATAAGACGTCAGCATGCCGCCATCAGCTATCGTATCCTGAATCTTTTTGACGATACGCTAGACCTCGCTGACGGTGTTTACAGCCATCATGAACATTGGGACGGAACCGGCTATCCCAAAAGACTCAAAGGCAAGGAGATACCGCTTATGGCAAGGGTCATCGCCGCAGCCGAGGCATATTACATGCTTACAAAAAAGTACGCCGGTATGGATGATATTCTCGCCGAACTGAAGAAGCAAACCGGAACTATTCTTGACCCGGAAGTGGTAAGCGCCCTGCTGCGCGCAATAAGCAATAACCCGGATCAGCATTAATTCGGCGTTGTCATCTTTCCGCGCTGTCATTTTCATTGACTATTCAATCATAAAGGGATATAATACAAAAAAACAGGGGAACTGCTTGCAGTTGAGAAGGTTAAAACCTGACCCTTTGAACCTGACGGTTAACACCGTGGTAGGGAGCGATATAACGGGAGTATTGAAGCGCTCACCTTTCAGGCGGGCGCTTTCTTTTTTTCATAAAACTGAATATTTGCGGGGGAACTGCTTGCAGTTGAGAAGGTTAAAACCTGACCCCTTGAACCTGACGGTTAACACCGTGGTAGGGAAGCAAACATTGATAACGTAAATTACAGATGCTTGGCTTCATAGCCGGGCATTTTTGTTTTGATACTTCTATTTGATTGCGATGATGAAAATAAAAAGCGAGTATGTTTTTTGTCCGTCAAGGCAGACGGCGACGGCGGGCTGTCTCCCGCGCAGGAGGATTGCCGTCGGGCGGAAAACAGACCGTTTTTATCATCAGGTTAATCAAATAGTAGTAAGGAAAGGAGAACTGCAATGAAAAATCTACTGACCATAGCAGGCTCAGACTGCAGCGGAGGCGCCGGAATTCAGGCGGATCTCAAAACCTTTGCGGCTCACAGGGCTTATGGGATGAGCGTTATCGTTTCCGTCGTGGCGGAAAACACAAGCCGGGTTATTGCAATTCAGGACATTGACATCGGTATCATAGAGGATCAGCTGGAGGCCGTGTTCGAGGATATAAGGGTAGATGGAGTGAAGGTGGGAATGCTTTCAAACGCCGGCACTATGAAGGCCGTTGCCGGAAAGCTCCGAAAATACGGCCCGCCAAATCCTGTCATTGATCCGGTTATGGTCGCGAAAGGCGGGTGCGCGCTGATGCGGGAGGACGCGCTCGATACACTTAAAAGCGAAATCATTCCGCTTGCCTTCGTGCTGACCCCAAATATCCCCGAGGCAGAGGCCATCACCGGGCTGAAAATCACTGGCATCGGTGAGATGAAGAAAGCCGCCGAACTGATTTCAAAAATGGGCGCGAAAAATGTGCTCATAAAGGGCGGACACCTCGCCGGTGATGCCGTGGATATCCTATATGACGGCGAGCATTTTAACGCTTATCCGAACGAGCGCGTCCAGACAAAAAACACCCACGGGACGGGCTGCACCTTATCTTCGTCAATCGCCGCAAATCTGGCAAACGGATTGGAGATCACAGATGCCGTATCAGCGGCAAAGACGTACATAACTACAGCCATTAGACACGCTCTGCCAATCGGAAAAGGACACGGGCCGACCAATCACTTTTATCAATTATATAAAAACGGAGGACTGAATTTATGAACTTTAAAACTCAGATGGAGGCCGCTAAAAACGGCTGCATCACAAAAGAAATGGAGATCGTCGCAAAAAAGGAGAATCTCCTGCCGGAGCGGATACGTGAACTTGTCGCCTGCGGCCAGGTCGCCGTTCCTGCGAACATCTGCCACACTTCCCTGTCCGCAGAAGGTATCGGAACGGGCCTTAAAACAAAAATCAACGTAAATCTCGGCATCTCCGGCGACTGCAGGGATTATCAGGTCGAAATGGATAAGGTAAAGCTAGCGATCCGGTTCGGCTGTGAGGCGATCATGGATTTGAGCAACTACGGGAAGACCAACACCTTCCGCAAAGAACTCATCGCCCTCTCCCCCGCCATGATCGGCACCGTTCCGATGTACGACGCCATAGGCTATCTCGAAAAGGACCTTATGGAAATTACAGCACAGGATTTTTTGAAAGTTGTGGAGGCCCACGCTAAAGAGGGCGTCGATTTTATGACCATCCACGCCGGAATAAACCGGCGAGCCGTGGATGGCTTTATGCGTGAAAAGCGACTCACAAACATCGTCTCTCGCGGCGGCTCTCTCCTTTTCGCCTGGATGGCGATGACCGGCAATGAGAACCCGTTTTTTGAGTACTACGACGATCTTCTCGATATTCTCAGGGAATACGACGTGACCATAAGCCTGGGAGACGCCCTCCGTCCCGGCTCCATCGCCGACAGCAGCGACGCCGCCCAGATCGGCGAGCTGATTGAACTCGGCAATCTGACAAAACGCGCCTGGAAGCGGGACGTCCAGGTGCTGGTGGAAGGCCCCGGACATATGGCGATGAACGAGATCGCCTCGAACATGATGCTCCAGAAGCGCCTTTGCCACAACGCTCCGTTCTATGTGCTCGGGCCGCTTGTCACCGACATCGCGCCAGGATACGACCACATCACCTCCGCGATAGGCGGGGCGATAGCGGCAGCAAATGGGGCTGACTTTCTCTGCTACGTCACACCTGCCGAACACCTGCGCCTCCCCGACCTTGACGACGTAAAAGAAGGCATCGTCGCAAGCAAAATCGCCGCTCACGCGGCGGATATCGCAAAAGGGACACCCGGCGCCCGGGATCTTGACAACAAGATGAGTGACGCACGGCGCAGAACCGACTGGGATGAGATGTTCAGCCTCGCAATAGACGGCGAAAAAGCCAGGAAGTATTTTGAGAGCGCCCCGCCGGCCGACAGACACACCTGTTCCATGTGCGGCAAGATGTGCGCTATGCGCACGACAAATCAGATTCTGGAGGGCAATAGAGTGGAATTCTGCCAGGAGCAAAAGGGTTAAAAGAAGGTAAATACAAATGAACAACATCATAAAACAGGTTTCAGCTTTGATCACGGAGGTCAGAAACAAGGTGCCGCTGGTACACCAGATCACAAATTACGTCACGGTAAACGACTGTGCGAACATCACGCTGGCAATCGGGGCCTCCCCCATCATGGCGGACGACATGGCGGAGGCGGCGGACATAACCGCTATCTCATCCGCGCTCGTTATCAATATCGGGACTTTGAACGAGAGAACGGTCAGCTCCATGCTCGCATCCGGGAAAAGGGCAAACGCACTCGGTATCCCCGTCGTATTCGACCCGGTCGGCGCGGGAGCCTCTAAACTGCGAAATGACACGACAAGGACCATTCTGAAAGAAGTCAGGCTCTCCGTTCTTCGCGGCAACTTATCAGAAGTGTCGTTTGTGGCTGGACTAAAGGCTACGACCCGTGGTGTGGACGCGTCCGAGGCCGATTCCATCAATGACGCCGTTACAATTACAAAGGAT
Source organism: Oscillospiraceae bacterium (assembly GCA_050253535.1). Classification (GTDB taxonomy): domain Bacteria; phylum Bacillota; class Clostridia; order Oscillospirales; family Oscillospiraceae; genus JBFWIW01. Next base: position 30,629 of record JBFWIW010000004.1, on the reverse strand, counting down.
ACCGCGCAGATGCTGGGCTGTACCGTGGCAGTAACCGGCGCGGTGGATGTGATATCCGACGGCAGACGTACCGTCACTATACAAAACGGGCACAAAATGCTCTCAAATGTCACCGGCACGGGCTGCATGGCCACCGCTCTGATCGGCGCGTTTGCGGGCGTGACAGACGACTCTCTGCTGGCAGCCGCCGCGGGTATCGCCGCCATGGGCATTGCAGGAGAAATCGCCTTTAATGCGGCAGGAGGCAAAGGTACCGGCAGCTTCCGCAGCTCGATTATCGACGCTGTCAGCCTGCTGGATGAAAATCTTATGGAAGAGAGTGCGAATATCAATGAAATCTGAGACGGATTACACCCTTTACCTTGTGACCGACAGAGATCTCATGAGCACAGATACGCTGGAGGAAGCAGCAGTGAAAGCAATTTCAGGCGGGTGCACCATGGTGCAGCTGCGGGAAAAGACAGCTTCATCGCAGGAATTCTATCTTACTGCCCTCAGTATTAAGTCAATTACAGAGGCAAGCCATGTTCCGCTAATCATAAACGACCGTGTGGACATCGCCCTTGCCGTCGATGCAGACGGTGTGCACGTTGGTCAGGGCGATCTGCCCGCCCGCATTGTTCGAAAGCTCATCGGCAAAGACAAACTCTTGGGTGTGTCCGTCTCCACAGCTGATGAGGCAGTCACGGCAATGAAGGACGGTGCCGATTATATCGGAGTGGGCGCCATGTACCCCACAGACACAAAGACCGATACAAGGCTTGTCTCGAAGGACGAGCTGAAAAGGATACGCAAGGCCGTTTCCATCCCGATTGTCGTTATCGGCGGTATTAATAAAAATACGGTCCACGATTTTGCGGGAACCGGCATAGACGGACTTGCCGTTGTATCCGCCGTTATCTCGCAGACAGATATAGCCGGGGCGGCAGAAGAACTAAAAACATTGTTCAGGAGTATCAAAAATAACTGAAATCAGCCATCAGTTATGCCGATTGCTGATTTCTTCAAGTTTATAAATTCAAGATCGGGCCTCTGTCCTGATAATACGTGATTTTATATATGAACGCATATGAGTCAGCAATAGAAAAGGTTAATTACCGCGTTCTGAGCTCCCGCGCGGTATCATCAATTCGCTCTTTATGCTGGATATGGCCCCCTTTACTCCATTTTGCGAAGCCCGTAAATTTATCTTGACAAACATCAGGAAACAGCATAATATGAAAACATGCTCGAACGCTTTCAGCGCAAGAGCATATTTTTTTAGTTAGGAAAGTGTTAAATGAAAAAAGACAAAACCTTGGTATGCAAAGACTGCGGAAACAGCTTTGTATTTACCGCAAGCGAGCAGGAATTCTATGAGGAGAAGGGCTTAACCAGCGAACCCGGTCGTTGCAAAGATTGCCGCGCAGCGCGTAAAAATGGTTCGCGCAATGATAACCGAAGATCTTCAAACAGAGAAATGTATCCCGCTGTTTGTGCTTCTTGCGGAAAACGTACACAGGTTCCGTTCAAACCGTCCGGAGACCGCCCGGTATACTGCAGCGATTGCTTTTCAAGGCAAAGATAAAATATATAATGAGATTTAAAATACATCTTTTATAGGTGTATTTTTTTCTATTAAATAAGCTCTTGTCAGTTATCACTATTGACATATTCTGTTTCGCGCTGTATAATGATAGGTAATTTATAAATAGGAGGGATTGCATGATAAAAAAAACACCTGGCGAAGATATAGACGATATGATCTATGCAGATGTAGAATACGCCGTAAGTGACAGGTAAAAGTCAGAAGGAACTCCAGGGTGGAAACCCTGGGATTTTTTTGTCCATTTTTAAACTGTAAGGGCCTTGAACGCTTATATGTGTTAATTTTCCTATCGTTTTTTCGGCTACATTATATAATCTTTATTATACATAAATACGCCATAAGTTCCGGATATGGGGTCCTGAAACAGGGCGCAGTCCGGAGGGTTGAAAGTAAACACAATTACACAGGCGAGCAAGAGTATAAAACCGAATGCCGCCGCCAGATTTGCGGACTTTGAAGTAAAATGCTCTGTCTGCAGCATTTTATAACTGAACAAGTACGCAAGAATGACACTCAGAACAAACAGACCAATATCTGCCCACAGATAGTTCTCACCCGTGACGGAAACATAAGTATAAAAAATCACGACGATTGTGGCCATGCCAAGCAGAACGGACAAGAGCTTGACCGGAATAAAATTTTTATACTTTTCCCCGTGTACAAACCACTCAATAGAAGAAATTACAATTATTGGTATTATCAAAAGCTTTAAATGTTCCCACACGCTTTCATTTACCGCGCTGAAAATCCCAACGGCCGCATTCTGCCCGGAAAAATCGTAAGTAAAGTGCAGCAGCGTCCCCAATATCAGCGTGAATATGACCCCTGCGATATGCCAGCGTTTTAGTTTCAAAAGAATGCCCCCCTTTCTAATAAAGACAAGGTAATAATTACATGGTAATTATATGATGCATCCTTTACCTGTTAATACAAAGAAAACGGATTACTTCAGATATGGCCTAATGCGGAAACCATCAGCTAAGCCTCCTTGTGAAGTCAGACTTACTGCCGTCTTTGTTAACATAATAAAAATCGATGTATTCTGTGGTCCCCTCGCTGACTTTAAAGAAGACAACTATCGTGCCGATTAAATTGTTGGTGCTCCCGCTGCCGGTATAGGAATAAGAATCGGTTGCCGTTAAAAAGGCCGCGGGGCGATAGGCATCACCTGAACTATATGTTCTTTCGCAATCCAGAATGGATAATTTTTTGCTGAATGGATTGATCAGATTGATCTTGTTCTCATATGTACCGTCTGGCGTTGTCTCGTATTCAAGCTCTATATAATTGTTCAAACTCCAGTCGCCGTCCACGTCCCAAGCGCCATACCACTCGTCCTTGCTGTAATTCAGCGAATAAGACGTGACGATCGAGTACAGTGCCCGCGTGTTGTTCTGAAGGACGGCCTGCTCGGCTTTTTCCCTTTGATTTGCATAAATCGCAATTGAAACCGACACAAGTATCGCCACAATCGCGACGACAACAAGCATTTCGATCAATGTAAATCCTTTTTTGGATGTTATTGAACCCCGTGATTTCGTTTTATTCAATTCCTATCCACGCCCTTTCAGTTCGATCTCTAAATAATTTATATCAAAGGTAGCGGCAAAATTCAACTGCATCTTGTCATGTACCGCGATTGCCTGCGGGCCATGTTCAGGGACACGCTGATTAAATACGGCGGTGCCTTATTTGTGGGTATGATATCCCCAATTGAGGCAAATAAACAAAGGAATAATTGTTTTATTTCAAGTTTTTTAACGAATAGTGGGGGCGTTACACCTGCCGAGACGGTAACGTTGGATTTAATCAGGATGTCCTTTGATCAGCCCATAGCCACATCCAGAATCATCATGATCAGAAAGCCGCCCATAACGCCCAACGTGCCTAAATTTGAGTGCTCGCCCAGATGCGCTTCCGGGATCAGTTCCTCCACCACGACATACATCATGGCACCAGCGGCAAACGACAGTAGCCAAGGCATATAAGGCGCGATAAAACCCGAAATCAGTACCGCCAATATTCCAAACACCGGCTCCACGATCCCAGACATACTGCCGTAAAAAAACGACCTCCCCGCGCCTATACCCTCCTGTCTTAGGGGGAGCGAAATCGCGGCCCCCTCCGGAATGTTCTGTATCCCTATACCGATTGCAAGCGCCATTGCGGAAACGTAGGCCGCCGACTGTCCGCCGTACTGGGCGGCAAGCGCAAAGGACAGGCCAACCGCCATACCCTCGGGAATGTTATGTATTGTGACTGCCATGACCAGAAGCGAAGTCCGCTTCATTGATGAGTCGACGCCTTCCCTTTTGCCAGTGCCCGGATGCAGATGCGGAATAAGTTTGTCCAATCCCAATAAAAACATAATACCAAAAATAAAACCGCCTGCTGCCGGTATCCAGCCGATTTGCCCACCGGCCTCGGCTTTTTCGATCGCGGGGATAAGGAGACTCCAGACCGAAGCTGCGATCATGACGCCCGCCGCAAAACCCAGAAACACCTTCTGTATCCAGCCGCTCATTGACTTACGAAAAAAAAATACCATTGCTGCGCCCAGCGTTGTCATCGAAAAAGTGAATCCGGTACCGGCACTGGCCCATAATAAAGCTTCTTTCATAGTATTTCACCACATTTCAGAAAATCTGTACATTTATACTATTATTCGATTGAGATGATGAAAACAAAAAGCGAGCATGTTTTTTGTCCGGCAAGGCAGACGACGACGGCAGGCTGTCGCCCGCCTAGGAGGATAACGCCGCTGGGCAGAAAACATGCTCGCTTTTTATCATTAGGTTAATCACACATTGAAGGGGACAGTTTTAACTGTCCCCTCTGTGCCTTTTTCTCAGAATTCAATCATTTTAGGCGTTACGCCATCCAACTCTTTCAGCTCGTCATATAGCGCCTTAATTTCATTCTCTTGTCCATGCAGTTGGAGGATGACAAATCCGTCTGTCGCGCACTGCGCTTCGCTCGTCTCATGAAAGCCTACTCTGGTTATTATAATACAGCCATGTTTTGTAAGGACTTCCTGAACCCGCGGCGCTTTTGAGTTTCTGCTGCTGATTTTGACCGCCATAATCGAATACATATTTAACGCTCCTTTTCAAATTAACAGTTGTATCTATATATTATTGCCGGAAGTGCTTCGGTTACGCTTAAACTGCTCCCCAGGCACATATTTGGCGAATTTTGCTATTTTTATAATTATATAGTTATTTTTGTCTTTTGGCAATAGGTTCAATACGACAAATATGAAAAAGCAGACAGTTAGTCTATCGACAATTGTTGCAAATCACCTGACAAAAGTATAAAATACATTATTGTATGATATCGTACTGCGCGGTATATTCAAAAATAATTTGCTTATAAAACTACTATATTCAGCATTTCTGACTGGGAGGTAAACTCATGCAGCATGGCTATATAAAGACCGCCGCGGCAACACCTGATATCAGAGTAGCCGATTGCGAATATAATTCCTCGCGTATCATCGACCTTATGATATCTGCGTCCAATAAGGGCGTGCGCCTTTTGATTCTGCCGGAGCTTTGCATAACCGGATATACCTGCGGCGAGCTTTTTCTTCAGGAAACTCTGCTTACGGGCGCCGTTAAGGCGCTTTTAAGAGTTATCGAAGCCAGCCGTGGGCTGAAAATACTGACTGTTGTGGGCGCGCCTCTCGTGAGGAAGGGCAAGCTCTATAATACAGCGGTTGTTATTCTGGACGGTGAGCTTTTGGGCGTTGTGCCGAAGACCTTTCTGCCGAACTACAACGAGTTCTACGAGAAAAGGCATTTCTCCCCCGCCCCGGAAAAAAACGGCACCATATCCATAGGGGGCCGCGATTATCCGTTTGGGCAGAAGCTCATTTTTGCCGACAGGACGCTGCCGGAATTCTGCCTCGCCATTGAAATTTGCGAGGATCTCTGGGCCCCTCTTCCCCCTTCAACATGTCACGCCATCGCAGGCGCAACAGTCATAGCGAACCTCTCCGCCAGTGACGAGACGATAAGCAAAAGTGATTACCGCCGCGCTCTGGTCATCTCCCAGTCGGCCCGCCTTGTGTGCGGTTACATCTATGCCGACGCCGGAGAGGGCGAATCGACGACCGATATGGTCTTTGCCGGCCACAACCTTATTGCGGAAAACGGCGCTCTCCTCGCGGAGGACAGGTTCTTTGAAAACGGGATGATCATGAGTGAAATAGACGTGGGCCGCCTTGCACAGGACCGGCGGCGCATCACCACCTTCCCCGAACGGGACGATTCGCAGTATGATGTAATCGGATTCGACATGGAACTTCTTCCGGCATCTCTCAGCCGGGTCATTCCAATGCAGCCGTTTGTACCCGACAACCTCTCGGAACGTGAGGAGCGCTGCGAAGCGATTCTCTCGATACAGTCCATGGGCCTTAAAAAAAGGCTGGCCCATACCCGCGCAAAGACCGCTGTCGTCGGCATTTCCGGAGGTCTGGACTCCTGTCTCGCCCTGCTTGTGACAGTCCGCGCGATGGACATGCTGGGAAGGCCGCGCACAGACGTCGTCGCGGTCACAATGCCGTGTTTCGGCACGACCAAACGCACCCGCTCGAACGCCGAGTGTCTGTGTGAGAGCCTTGGGGTGACTCTCCGCACTATCGACATAACAGCCGCGGTCAAACAGCACTTCGAGGATATCGGCCACGATATCAACAGTCACAGCGTCACCTTTGAAAATACACAGGCGAGAGAGCGGACGCAGGTACTCATGGACATTGCCAACCAAACCGGAGGACTCGTCATCGGAACCGGAGACATGTCCGAGCTCGCGCTCGGTTGGGCCACTTATAACGGCGACCATATGTCAATGTACGGAGTCAACGCCTCTGTTCCGAAAACGCTTGTTCGGCATATTGTCAGATACGCCGCGGATACAGCGGGCGATAAACATTTGAGTGATGTTCTTCTGGACATTCTTGATACGCCGGTAAGCCCAGAGCTTCTCCCGCCTGATAAAGGCGAGATATCCCAGAAAACCGAGGAACTGGTGGGCCCTTATGAACTCCACGATTTTTTCCTATATTACATCGTACGCTGGGGCTTCTCCCCTTCCAAGATCCTGCGCCTCGCCGAATACGCTTTTGCCGGGATCTATGAGCATGAGACCATTCTTTGTTGGCTGAAAGTCTTCTACAGGCGCTTTTTCGCTCAGCAGTTCAAGCGCTCCTGCCTGCCCGACGGCCCGAAAGTCGGCACCGTGACCCTCTCGCCGAGAGGCGACTGGCGTATGCCGAGCGACGCCTCCGCCGCGCTCTGGCAGGATGAACTGGATATACTCTAGCGGGCATCCAATGTCCCCTGGATATGCGGCTTTTTAAGCCGCGATACCCCCAGTTTCGCGGTACGATTTGACGCAGCTCTTTGATAATATCCATCATGCATCCCCCTTTTCTTTTTTTGGGACTGCGTATCCTGTCAGCCCACACTGCCCCTGCCGCTGCAGACAGGGCAGCTTCTCCAACGGCTCTTGGATATTTGCTGCCACCGTCCATTGACCATAACCTGATCGAAATACTGTTCATTGCAGCCCCCGACTCCGCCACAGTCTGGGCAGCGGTGCGCATCGCCGGTCGAAACCTGACTTGAACCGTCTTGTTTGAGCGCGTCCTCGTCAACACCCACAAGTCCGGACGTTGCCGTGTCCACGACGATATCTGTATCCAGCGTCGCAGCCGTATGGTCGGCGCTGAAATCCACAAAACTGTTTCCCGAAAGCTGCATGAGCAGAAAGCTCGGGACGTAAAGGGCCCCATTGATGACAACCGGTACGACGCTGGTATCCACGGCAGAGAACGTCTGTTTACCCCAATAAAGCTCCGGAGAACCTGCAAACACCCGGACGAGATTGCCGTTCACGACGGTCGCAAGCGCACTATGATCCTCATTTGTCAGACACTCGACACCGAGGCAGTGAAGAACATCCGCCATGGGATAGTAGCCTCCGCACGGCTCTTCGGGCAGCGTAAACGGATAGTTTTCCGTTTCAACCTCTGTTCCGTTAAAAACGAGGCGGTATCGGGTACGCCCTTCTTCATCCTCAAAGGGAAAGGCGATGATATCTTCCGTTTCCCCGGTCTGCGAGGGCGCATCAGACGGCTCAGCCTGTTCTCCATAGACGGATGCCGTCTCACTCACCGCTGATGCCGCCGTGCCGTCCGGGGATGAGGAAGATTGCAATCCGGTATTCGTTTGAGAGCAGGCGCACAGACTCGCGCAGAGAAATGCGAAAAAAAATAGTATGCCGAATTTACTCATAGCGATATTCCTTTCCGGGCCGGGGACCCCCTCTAAGTAAAGCGGCGTCCGTCCCCGGACACGCCCGTTATTTCCTCTTTGATATCCGTTTTTCAATACGCTTCGCTCTTTTTTGCTCCCAAAGCGGCTTTAGGTTTTTCGGCGCTATTATATAGGCGATGAGGTAAAGAACGGACAGCACCGATACGATGATAAACAGAGGTATATCCTCCGGCTCAAACTGCCCGGCGATCAGCATAATATCCGAGAAGACGACTGCAATACATCCAACGAAAAACAGAAACCAGGCAGGTCCGCGCATAAAACCTTTTTTTCCGATCCATACAAACATGTTTTATTACTCCTTTTTCTTTCTACCGCTCAGAAACGTGATTAGCGAAACGACGGCGCAAAAAACGCACCGGAGCGAATGGCAATTTGTTTGATGACATCCCCGCCTAGACATAACGATCGGTATCCGGTACAAGCAAAAAAAGCGCAACGAACAGGACCACAAACAAAATACCGTTAACGAATGCAATCAGCGGCTTACGCATCAGGACGGCAACGACGGCTGCGAACAGCGCCAGAATCATCAATATCATCAAAATAATCGGTTCATGCTCACAGTTTAACGCGGCGATAAACCAATTGATGACATAGTTACTGTAATTGTCCCACTCGAAGCTGATTGGCAGGAATAACCCTACCAACGACAGCAGGAAGGCCATTAGCGCGCTTAGCGCAATTTCACGAAAAATCCCTCAAATATGCCCGTTTTCGATCTGTTACTCACAAGGACACGCCCTTTAAATGATTTAGGTAATATTCGTGGTAAATTGGGGATCTGCCTTAAACGGTACCGTTCGTTTCCGACGTCGGAAGCAGATGCCGTTTTGTCAGACGCTCCGCCACGTCCCGTAACACGGCGATGACGCCCGCGCGGCTGCCGATGCCGCCGAGTCCCCGCGCCCAAAGCGCATCGAAATTTGTCTGAAATTCCCGAAGTAAGATCAGTTGGTCGGAATAAATCATGACGGGCCCAGGTCCGCTCCAGTGGTTGATGGCAAGATGGTGGTTCTGCTTTAACTGCCAACAGGCGTCCTTTTGGAGTACGCTAATGTCGTCGAGGATCAGCAGGTGGAAGTTTGGAACCGTTTCAAGATAACTGATATAGCCGTTTAAAATATCTAAACAGCCCCGTGCGTCCAGCTGGACGAATCCTTTCGTCATAAAATACAGCCCCGGCATCCGACAATAGCCGTCTTGAACGCTCTGATTGAGCCGGGGAAGCGGGAGAATCTCCCGGAACACCGACCCGCCTTTCAGCGTCTCATTCAGGCCCGATTTGAAGCGGACAAATTCCGCGCTTCTCCAGGCGTACTCGGCATCCCTGTGACCCTGCCGAAGCAGCATGCGATCGTAGGCTGCCTCCGTCATATACATGGGGTTTAAATTGTCCTTGACCACGTCGAGCGAACCGGGGGTGCAGAACTCCCGGTAGAGGATTTCAAGGATATTCCTTGAATAATCGTCGCCGTAGACGTCCAAAACCGGATGGGCATAGCGCGCTGTTTGTTCAAAGCTTTGCATGACCTCCGACAGAAAGACGCTCTCACGGATAATCACCGCCATCGGCGGCGCGACCGTGCCCGGCGTCTCGGTTACCAGCATCACCGCTACACCGGGAATAATCAAGTGCATCTGATTGGTCACGGTCTGCGTCATGCCGTGTACTACGGACAGCTGAATATGCCCCGATATCAGCGCAACCATATAGGTATTGATGAGCGTCGACATCGCCCGCGTGTTGCCCGAGACGCAGACGACAAGGCGGATTTTCAGGCCGGTTTTTTCCATCGTGTGCATCAGAAGCGCAGCGATGTCCTCACTCGCTGCCGAGGCAATCTGGTCGGTGGACAAAAACAAATCGGCCTCGCTGTTCGGCGGCAATTCGTTCAGGATCGGCTTAAGCGCCAGCGCGATATCCAGAAGGCCGACAATTGTATCGCCGCCCTCCGCGTGTTCGGCGGCCCGCGCCTTTTTCGTCGCGGGTGCTTTTGCCGCGCCCGCCGGAGAGCCGCCAAGATTTCGACGCAGATTCTCACCGTCGTCAGCAAGCCACAGAATCAGGTTCTGCTTTAAGCGGTAAACGGTGGACAGTTCAGTGGGCAGCCCCGCCGTCTGAAATTGTTCCTTCAGCCACTCCATATCCTTGACGCGTCTGCTTCGGGTAAGGATGAAATCGGCGATCTCCTCTATCTGCTGGCTTGCCGCCCGCAGCTTGCGTGCCCCGGTAAGCCAGCGGCTGACGAGGGACGGGTCGATGCCGAGCGCCAGTGAAAGCTCCCTCTGCGCGATGCCGTAGTATTCAAGCACCGCCTTCAGGTTTTCCGCGGATTTCGTCATAGGCAGCGCTCCTTTCCCGGCTGATCATTGTTTGCCCCCGCGTCTCCGAAAACGGCCGAATATCGGCTGTGTGCATAAGAGCAGTATAGCTCCGGCGACGGATATGTAAAATCCATAGTTGAAAACAAAACCGGTGCTGTATGGAATCTCGCTCAGGGTAATAAAGAACATAATTCCTTCCAGGATAAACGCCAAGATTGAAAAAGCAATGAGCGGCGTTTTCTTTTTGATTAAGGCAAACAGAACTGCAAGCGCGGCAAATACGATAAGAAGGTAGCCGCTGCCGATTTCAATGAGTGTCTTAGTGTATCGGCCTCCGATTCTTCCAAGTCCCTCCGTATAGTAGGGCATAAAAGCGGACGCGATAACTATGAGTCCGGCAAGGACCGCAATCCAATTAATTTGCCTGACTTCATTTTTCTCATTCATATAAAAACTCCTCCGATCTGCCCAGATCAGGGCGTTCTTCAACCTTAATTCCAATAATTGTTGATACCGATTTCCAATGTTAAATAAAAGACGCGCCTGCCGTTCTCAGCCAAGACGGCGGGCGCGTCCCTACAATGAGCCCGTGCTCGACTACGGAATAATGGAAACAATATTACTGACGATTATCGTTGACCGTCCCGGTACCCGCGATAGCCGCAATATTTCCGGAAAAATATGAAGAAAGGTCAATGGTTCCGTTGTTTTCAATTTTACCGGTATCGTTAAAGAGGCTTCCGCCGTTATCGACAGAAATATAGCCGTTGTTCACGATACTGCCATAGTTATGGAACTGTGTACCCCGGTCTATGGGCAGGCTGCCTCCATTGTCTACCGTTATGGTTCCGCGGTTGTAGGTGTCCGACATGCCGGATTCCAATGTTCCGCCGCTTTTTACCGTCACGGAACCATTATTCCTCAAGCCGCCGAGTCCCCGGCTAAAAGTGCCGTTTACAACAATCTTGCCGTCGTTTGTCACGAAGCATCCGACGGTAGAAAACTCTCCGCCGACTGTGAGCGTAACGCCCGCTTTTATATAAATCAGCGTTTCCGGGCCGTCCTCACGATCGATAAACAGTTCGCCGGATATGTCCATATCGGAACCGATCTGAATCACTGTGACATCCCCGTCCGCCACGGCGGCCTGAAGCTCGGCAAATGTGGAAACGATAGTTCCGCCGCCGTTCTGTACGAAAAGCTTTACGGACTCATATTCGTTTGAACCAAACGCATTCATATCCATCAGCATCTCAGCCAGGGTCTGACTTCCGTCCTTAAGCTTGGCTTCAAGGGCCGCCCAAGAGACGAGGGCCACATCTGCGCGCGTAAAGCTTGCCGCATCCACACCGTCCGGCAGAACACCGACAGACGCCGCGAGTGTTTCCGGCGCATCCCATGTGAAGTCGCCAGCCGAATCGTCGTAGCCAAGCGCACGGAGCATGAACGTCAGATACATATCCGCGTTCGCGTCTCCGGTCCCAAGCTCTGTGGCGGACACGCCTTTAGTCAGACCTTTTTCATAGGCATATCCAATATACTTGTCCGCCCACGATGCCACATCGGTAAAGGGGTGCGACCAGGTCCCGCTCAGGGCCTCCGATTCTTTACCCATCGCGCGGATCAGCATAATCAGCGCTTCCGTGCGTGTCGGAGCCCGATCGAGGGCAAAGTCCGAGTCGGAGACACCCTTAAACAGTCCGAGCTGTTTCAGAGCCAAAGCCTGCGTTTCCGCCTCGGCCCCGCTTGCCGCATAAGCCGGTAACAGCATTGCGAAGGCAAGGGACAAAGTCAGCATGAGGGCAAATATGTGTTTTACTGTTTTCTTCATCATTTCGATCTCCCATATTTAAAATTGTCAGTTTGTCAATGACATCTTCATTCTACAAAAAGGCAAAAGAAAAAAGGTGGGCTGGCAGCCCACCTTTTAAAATAATTTTCTTTATTCCTCTGTCGCTTCAAAAACCCTGTCGGCGTTCGCGAGCAGGATTGCCGCCTCGCCCTTGGTGATATCCTCCGGACGTCCCACGCCGGTGAGTATTCCTGTTTCCTCCGCAAAGGCGACCGCAACCCTAACACCGGGATAGTATCCGTTGTCATCCTTGAGGCTTGAGTAGTCCGAAACCTTTTCCACCCAATAGATTTTCACCGCCACATAGACCATGACGTCCCTGGCGACATACTGTTCGTCGCCCATTCCCCAGGGAAGAAAGTTATTTTTGCTCTCATGCGGCGGGCCCTCTTCCGACGGCATCGCATGGGCGTAGTCGCTGTCATATCCATATACGTCGGTTAGGATTGTTTTCACAAATCCGATGTCCGCATAGCTTTCCGTATCGTTGAATAGATCCGTACCATACTTTTCTTTCATATAGGACACGGCGTCGGACACCCTTTCCGCATCCGTCATGACAGCGGGGATAGAGCCCTCGGTGAAAGGGTCAAAGGTCGCGTACTGATACCATTTGACCCCGCCGAACACGCACAGGGCAATCACAACGATCGAACAAAGAGCGATCAGCGTCCTGCGCTTTCTCTGTGCTTTCGGATTCGCCGCGAGCACTGCCTTTTTCACCGCCTCGGCGCTCGAAAAGCGTTCCTTAGGGGCAAAGGCGGTGCACTTTTTGATAATACGCGC
>JBFWIW010000004.1:10672-17634 GCA_050253535.1 Oscillospiraceae bacterium | reverse complement strand
GAGCGATCAGCGTCCTGCGCTTTCTCTGTGCTTTCGGATTCGCCGCGAGCACTGCCTTTTTCACCGCCTCGGCGCTCGAAAAGCGTTCCTTAGGGGCAAAGGCGGTGCACTTTTTGATAATACGCGCCAAGGGCTTATATATGTGGACGGTGGAGTCCTTACGCTCACTTCCCGTCAGCATGTAGCGCAACAGGATACCAAAGGAATAAATGTCGGTGCGTGAGTCGGTCTGAGAAAAGCCGTACTGCTCAGGCGGCGCGTATTCCCTTGTGCCGAAAAACTGTGTATCAGCCTCCGACGTGCTGTTATATACTCTGGCTATGTCGAAATCGATGAGTACGACCTGCCCGTCATCCTTTATGATCACATTATGCGGCTTTATATCCCTGTGGATCACAGGCGGCTGCTGTGAATGGAGATAGATAAGAATGTCGCAAAGCGCGGCAGCTATACCGATGATTTCCTGATTCGACGGGTGTTTCTCAGCTATGTATTGATTTAAAGGCTTTCCTTCGACATATTCGCGCACGATACAGACTGTGGAGTCGTTTTGGAATTCATCTGAAAAGACAGGCAAGCCATTATGGTTCAGCCCTTTTAATATGTTGCTTTCATGGACGACGGAATAAAGGCTCTTGTCGTAGCATTTCGCTACAAAGAGCTTCTCGCCGTCCTTTTGTTTGACCAGAAAGGTCTCTGTTCCATGGCTTGCCGCCAGACATTCCAACTGATCGTATCGCTCTAAAAATCCCGTGGGACAGCGCGATGCTTCAAAGGCTTTTTCAATTTCGATAACGGCTGATTTCACATCGTTCATTTTGTTTTCCACCCTCCGATTAATGGCAGCTTCATATCATGCAGGACATTTTGTGCTTCTACGATTGTAAAGCGGTTATGCAGGCAGTAGAGAATCGCGGCGTCTCGCTTAACTCGAGGGTACAGCGTACTCATTCCGGCATATTTCAAAAGCTCCTGCGCCGTATCCACATCGGCCTCAAAGCCGAAGGCAAGCTGCAGAACCGTATCGCGCGAAGGCTTTTTGGTCCCTTTGAAAAGTTGATGACCGAAGGAGCGCTCGATATCAGCCCGTTTGATGATTCTTTCCGGCACCTCGCCGCGGTCTGCACATAATCCAGATATGTATTCGCTGAAAGACGGCAGCCGCATATCATCCGCATTCTTTTCCACAAACTCTTTGATATTTGATGTTTTGAAAAGCAATCGAAATAAGGTGCTTGTTCGTACCTGATTGATTTGTTCAACCATGTTCTTCGCCTCTTTTCCTGTAAAACTTTTTGAGATCGACCGGTTTCCTGGCCGCTCTGGGAATCATTCAGGAGCGCCCAAAACGTTGGACATCCTTAACGCGGCCATCCTTGCAGAATTTTTGTACTCGGCGTTCGGAAATATTCCAAAGTAAAGCAGCATCTCCGACCGAGTAAACACCAAATCGTATGCCTTCATATGCCGCAATGGGTGCTGGTATTTTCCTGAATATTCCTGCATTATTTACAGACTGGCCGCACGCCCTTTTTATTTTTCCATCGCTTTTATCGCCGCCTGGAGCGCGGCGTTTGCTATCGGCCCTGCGACTCGCGCGCCCGATCCGCCGTTTTCCACTAGAACCACAAAGGCCAGCGGATAATCCTCATTTCTGATAAAACCGGCAAACCACGCGTTTGGGGTGGACTCCCCGCCCACCTCGGCCGTGCCCGATTTCGCGCACAGGTCGAGCCCCGGGAAGTTGCTCTCCCCGTAATTCTTTACAACGTCGTCGTGCATCATATCGGAGAGCGTCTCGACGGTGTCGGCGGAAAGCACTCTCCCGCCCGAATGCTTAAAGTAAAGTCCCGTGGGAATGCCGCTAGGCGTCTCTGACTTCGAAATGAGTCTCGGAATCACCGAAACGCCGCCGTTTGCTATCGCCCCCACATAAGTCATAAAAGCACACGGATTGGCAAGGTCCGTATACTGCCCTATGCCCGACCACGCGACGTCTGTATCAGATGCCTTCGACAGATCGAAATTACCTGTTCCGGTCGCTATCCCATTAACCGTCACACCCTTGTTGAATCCGGCCTTTTCAGCATAAGCCTCCAAAATGTCCGGCCCAAGCTCGTCCGCTATCTGGGCAAAAGCGCTGTTGCACGAAAACGCAAGAGCGGACTTAAAATCCAGCGTACCGTGCACCTCGGGACAGGTAACGGTGCCTTCGCCTATAGTCACACTCCCGGTGCAGGTAAATCCCTTTTCAAAAATGTCCGGTATGTTGTCTATAGCTGCCGCCGCGGCAACGAGTTTGAATACCGAGCCGGGCGTGAATGAGGATGACAAAAAGCGGTTTATATATAGACCGCTGCTTTGATTTTCCTCGGTTATTTCGGGCGGATTATTCGGGTCAAAGGTCGGGGTGCTGACCATGCAGAAGATCTCCCCCGTCTTGTAGTTATATACGCCGACGGCGCCGTTTCGGCTGCCGAGGGCATTTAGCGCGGCCTTACAGACATCGGCGTCGATCGTTAGGTAAAGGTCGTTACCGCTGCCGCCGTAATTGTAAATACCGTTCAATAAATCGTATCCCACCAGTTTATCGGTAAAAGCACTCTTGGCTGAGGTTGCGATATTCCCGGATGCGTCTCCGACGGCATGAAGGGTTGCTTTCCGTATCGTCTTGTCGTCATTATATTTTGCCGTGCCGTCAGTCGTATCATAGAGCACCGCACCATCGCGGTCCAGTATCCGACCGGAGGTCAAAACGCCGCCTGAGTAAATGTGCTGATTTGAAGGGGACGCCATCCACGTGTCGCCGCGTACGGCGTCGCTGAACATAAACAGCACCAGGCCGGCTAAAATGACCGCAGAGAGGATAAGCGCCGCGACAGTTCTGGAAGCAATTTTCTTCATTCCGCGTCCTCCGTTTTTCTGATGGCAAAGCTGGCGTTTCTGCGCGTGTCGGCGGCCTTGACGAAGGCAAGCAAGCCCCAGCTGGACATCATGCTGGAGCCGCCGTTTGACACAAACGGGAAAGTTACGCCGGTAAGCGGCAGGAAATCCACAGACCCGAACATATTTAGCGCCGCCTGAAACATCAGCATGGACACGGCCGCGCAGGCCGCGATCACATAGAACGACGAGCGCCCCGCCGGAGCAGCGCGGACCGCAAACACCGCAAGGCAAACGAAAGACAGCACCGCACAAGCCGCGATAATAAGGCCCCATTCCTCGCACAGCATACCGAAAACGAGGTCTGTGTCGGCGGCAGTTATGTATTTCAGAAGCCCGTTTCCCGCGCCGAGACCGAGCAGCCCGCCGCTCGCGGCGTACATCAGCGTTCTGGTCTGCTGATACCCTGTTGTGCTCGCGTATTCCCATACATGCCGCCATGCGGAAAACCTTCTGCCAATATACGGCTTAAAGTGCACGGCAAGGACACCGGCGAAGGCCGTTCCCGCACATATGAGAGATATCGTTGAAATATCCCCCGAGCGCAGAAACGCTATGACAACGAATGCGACAAAGAACACCAGCGCCGTCCCGAAGTCGCCCAGCAGGGCGAGAGTGCCTATACACACGCCCGAAAAAATAATAAAAAGAATGAGGTTACGCTTTTCCAGAAGGCGGTCGAGAGTGGAAGCGCCCGCATATATAAACGCGATCTTTACAAGCTCGGAAGGCTGAAAGCTGAAGGGGCCGAGCGAAATCCAGTTCTGCGCACCGTTCACTGTTTTTCCCAGCGCAAGGTTTGCGGCGAGCAGTAAAATGGCGGCTCCCCCCATATACCACCGCGCTTTTTTTGCCCGCTCAAGATCCCGCAGATACCACCCGAGAAAAATAAACAGGCAAAGACCCAGAACCAGTGCAATGAATTGTTTAAACAATTCGGACGGAGCCGCCGACGCGATGACCGAAAACCCCAGTGTAGATAGAAAAAAAGCGAGCGTCTCCACCTCAAAACCGGTGCGCCCAAGTGTCTTCATTATCAGAAATTCAAGCCACATGAATGTGGTAAGGCCTAAAAAAGACAGCAGGATATAGACGATATTCCCGCTCTCCGCTGTAATGCACAGCTCCGCTGCGGTAAGTATCTGAAAAACCGTCAGCAGCAGAAGTGTGCACCCAGGTTTGATCCGCTTTACATCGTCTTCCTTCGGTACGTCCTCATTATCCTCCGTAATATCATCTGTTTGAAGCAGAACTGTTTCAACGCCCGACAGGCTGATGATATCTCCCGGGTTTACCTTCAAACGGCCGCTCACGGGCTCGCTGTTGACTGATACGCCACCCTTGGAGCCGATATCCACAATGCTCCAGCTCCCGTCGTCCGAGCGGACAAGCACCGCATGGTTTCTTGAAACAGTGGGGTAATTCAGGACGATGTCACATCTGGAGGAGCGCCCTATCGCGTTCTCCCAGTGGCTTACCGGAACGCGCGCGCCGTTCGGCAGGCTGAGATAAGCCCAAATCTCGGTCTCACTTTTATAAACAAGCAGCGAGCGAGCCGAACGGTAGAGGATAAGACAGACCAGAACAGGCCCTGCCCACCGGAAAAGGAGCGTATATATACCCAGAAACGGCGCACCAAGCTCAAGCAGGTCCGAGATAACCGCTCCGGCATGCTCTATCCAGTTATTCAGGTTTTCAATAATCGGCATGCGCCAAAGTCCTTTCAATACATCGCACTTTTTTCTGCAAGTTCAATACTGTAGGCAACGAGCCATGCTGAAAACTCCCGAATAAGCACGAAATGCGACACTGTCAGCACTCATATTGTATACAGAAATTCGGTACAATTCAAGCTAATTACGGTTTTTGCCATTTTAATTGCCTGTGTGCAGATAATGTGTTGCTCGCCCATTTTTCTAAATGTAAAGCAAAATCCCTCCCGGCGGCGATTGCGTCGGGAGGGATACTTTTTGAAACCAAGAAGAACCGAAAACTTTCTACTTTTTAACAGGCTGATTATTCCTCGTCCTGCAGGGCGTCGTACCCCTCTTCACCGGTGCGTACCTTGATGACATTCTCTACATCATAGACAAATATTTTGCCGTCGCCGATGTGGCCTGTATGCAGCACATTTTTTGCAGCATCAACCACAGTCTCAACCGGGATCTTGGAAACCACTATCTCAACTTTTACCTTAGGAAGCAATGTGGCGTCAACACTGACTCCGCGGTAAAACTCGGGAAATCCCTTCTGCATTCCAAAACCCAGCACCTGTGTGACTGTCATACCTGTAATGCCTATATCGCTCATAGCTTTTTTTAACGCCTCGAACCTCTCCTGCTTGATGATAATTACCACTTTTGTCATCTTTATATCGGAAAAGCTGGTCTTTTCACGTTTTTGCATAAGGACGGGAACCTCGTCTGTGTAAGCGCCGGGAGTCCAGCTGCCCATTGGCATTTCAATAGCAGGCGTAAGCGTCAACCCGCGTCCGAAGGTATCGGGATACGCCTCTTCTCCATGCATCGCCAGATCCAATCCGCTGTCTTCTTCTTCATCTGTCGCTCGCAGCTTTGTGATAGCACCAATCAGCTTAAGAATGACAAAAGTTGCCGTGACCGCCAATATAACCGTAACGACAATACTGAGCGCCTGTATAGCCAATTGTGCCGGATTTCCATAGAAAAGTCCGTCCGCTCCGTTCTCGTTTACGGTTTTTGTAGCAAAGAGTCCGGTCGCAAGCGCCCCCCACATGCCGCCTACTCCATGACAGCCGAAGGCGTCCAAAGAATCGTCATATCCAAGCTTGGCCTTCATAACACTCACGGAGAAATAGCAGATGATACCCCCGGACAAGCCTATTACAAGAGCGGCCATCGGAGTTACATAGCCAGCCCCCGGCGTTATTGAAACCAGTCCTGCGACAGCGCCGCTCACCGTCCCGAGTACTGTAGGTTTTCCGCGATGGATCCATTCCGTGGTCATCCATGAAAGTGCCGCGGCGGCGGCTGAAGTATTCGTGGTGACAAGGGCAGAAATTGCCAGTCCATTTGCGCATAGGGCGCTTCCGGCGTTAAATCCGAACCATCCGAACCACAAAATACCCGCGCCCAAAACGGTCATTGGAAGGTTATGAGGAACCATAGGCTCTTTACCGAGGCCTTTTCGTTTGCCCAAAATAAGAGCTGCGGTCAGGCCCGTAAATCCGGAGCTAATATGTACAACCGTTCCTCCCGCAAAGTCTATAGCGCCCAAATTACGCAGGAAGCCTCCGACTCCCCAGACCATATGCGCCAGTGGGTAATAAACAATTATAATCCATAATACCATAAATCCTATAAAAGCCGGAAATCTCATCCGCTCTGCTATTGAACCGCTGATAAGGGCCGGAGTTATGATGGCAAACATCATTTGAAATGCCATAAACAGCAGGGCGGGAATTGTCGGGGCATAGTCGGCATTGGGCTCAGTCCCGACTCCGGAGAGTCCGGCCCAGTCGAGACTTCCGATTAAACCGGCGTGATCGGTTGAGAATGACAGGCTATAGCCAATCAACACCCATAAAACAGACGCTATGGCCATCAGGATAAAACTGTGCATCGTCGTACTTAGGACATTCTTTTTCCTCACCATACCACCGTAAAACAGAGCCAGTCCCGGCGTCATTACGAAGACGAGCGCGGTAGAAATAAAAATAAAACTGGTATCACCGGAATTAATCATAAATCAATCTCCACTTCTTCATTCGATTAATTAGGTTAATTATCCTGCCATAATGCCTGTAATTCGGGTTTTTCGGGATTATTCCCGCCCTATCGGCCAAAAAAAAGACGTATATGCCGACGCATACATGCCTTCCTGGACAGCAATTCAATAACAGGAAAATGTTAACGCAAACGAATTTTATAAATTACCTGTATCCATTATTAAATTAAAGGCTTTTGAGGCTTTTATAACCTTCAAATGCAGGATTTCGAGACTCATTGTTATGTCGATTTCCCTCCCTTCAAGCAAAAAAA
>JBFWIW010000004.1:0-10572 GCA_050253535.1 Oscillospiraceae bacterium | reverse complement strand
CTCGCTTACAAAAGCAAATCTGCAGAACGCTGCTGACGCTGCAGCTTTGGCCGGAGCGTACGACCTTCCGAATACGAGTATTGCAGGCAGCACCGCAATCTATTTTGCCGGATTGAACGGAGACGGTGAAACGGAAACCACAATTGTTTCTCCTTATAATGGTGATCCAACTAAAATTCAGGTTATATGCAAAAGCAGTGTTTCATACACATTTGCCAGGGCTTTGGGTTTAACGACAACAGATATTACAGCACAGGCGGTAGCCCAAAAAACATCAGGCTTGGGGGAGGCGTTTGATTATGCCGTTTTTTCAGGCAGCCTTACTGATTCATTAACAAATAACGGAAGTAACCTGTACATCGGGGGGAGTGTTCATTCCAACTGCAAACTCACGATTCACGGTTCAGACCAAACCATTACCGGGTCAGCCGAGGCTGTATCCAAATTTACCTTTAACGGCTCCAACTTAGAAATAGGTGACATATGTCAGGCTTCAATGTTTTCAACAAACGGGAGCAGTATTAATATAGGGACAAAAATCACAAGTCCAGCAACGGTCATAGATATGCCTGATTTTTCAGACGTTATACAGGATGCCGCCGAAGAGGCCGGTCAGGCATACAGCGGGAATAAAATCTATAACGGCAGCCGTATTAGCGTAGATTCTCCGATATATGTAAACGGCAATCTCACGATTAACGGCAGCAATTTTGAAGGGACAGGCATAGTGCTGGTATCCGGCGACATCTCTTTTAACGGCAGTAATTTAATGTGCTCGTCCGACTCCGCCGTTTGTTTTTACTCGGCAAATGGGGATATAACAATTAACGGTTCCGGTGCGCAGCTGGACGGAATCGTATACGCCCCCAATGGCACCATAACCATGAACGGTTCAAATCAGACAATAAACGGCAGAGTAATCGGAAATGAAATTACCTTTAACGGAAGCGGCATTACTATCGTATCTGAAGCCGCCGATCTGGAATGTCTCCCCGAGGATTCGGTAAAACTGGTGGAATAGATTCCCCACAATCAACAATAATTACATATCTGGCAAGCTGAACCCCCCGGATAACTGGATTGAACCAATTATCCGGGGGGCATTTGGACTTCTTAATAAATATTCGGGTGAAGCGCGTTTATCATCAGTTCCGCAACTTCCTGCTTCGCGACGAACACCGGTTTTCCAACCGGCTCCCTGTTATACATAAACAGCATCAAGAATTTGTTGTCCCATTCGTGCATAAAGATTTGCATTCCCCTGGTACCACTCTCACTTCCGCATCCGAATACCTCCTCTAGCCGCGCATTCATTTTTACATATCCATATATGTACATGGCATTTTTGAAGTAATCGGGCAGGCTTTTACTATACAGCCTGGAGTTACGGGATAATTCAATGATCACTGGAATTTCGCGCGCTCCCCAGGATAATTTGCGTAATTCCGGCAAAATTGTGCGGAACATGTTCACCGGCAGGTACTCATACAGCGGTACCGTTTCGGCGCCTTTATAAGCATTTTCCTTCATCTTTTTGCCTCCAATGCCCGCACTCAGCCGGCGGTAGCTTCCTCCCAGTAGGTTTCATCTACGCTGTCGTCTATCGGAATCGCGGCAGAAATAAGCGAGTTCTGTACGCCGAGGTCGATGGTCTGCTGAAGTGCTTCGGGGTCCAGATAGCCAATCTTGGCGGTATCAAAGCCCTCCGGCGCGACACATCTGGCCACTTCCTGGCACATGGATATCTGGTGCTCGAGCGATACGCTCTGGCCGGCGTCCCAGCATATCTGGCCGGCTTCTTCCGGATTCTCACAGGCATACTGCCATCCCTTTATCGTGGCGCGGAGGAAGCTGACCAGAAGGTCATGATTTGCCTCTGCCCAGTCGCCCTTTACAAACAGGCAGTCCTCCAGCATCGCAATGCCTTCCTCGTTCATGTCGATAACAGTGAAATCGCTCTCAGCCATGCCGCTCTCAAGCACGAGGTGGTACTCATTGTAGACCATTACGGACGCTGCGTCGAGTTCATCATTGTAGAAAGCGTCCATTGTGAAATCCTGCTGTATCCAATCGACGCCTGTTTCCCGGTCGATGCCATACTTTCCGCACAGCGCGTAAAGCTCGTACTGCTGGCCGCCGAACCAGTTGCCTACCTTTTTGCCGGCGAGGTCCGCACCGGTGGTTATGCCGCGGCCTTTCTTCGCTATAAGACGAAGCGGGCTCTGCTGGAATATCTGGGCCACGTTGACCATGTCATAGCCAGCTTCCTGATAGGTCAGGAGATCGGTGTAAAACGCGACGCCAAGATCGACTACGCCATTCTCGACCTGATCTTCCGGGGATATATCTGAGCTGCCCGGGATGATCTCAAGATCGATGCCCTCATCCGCGTAGTACCCCTTGGCCTGGGCTACATAATAGCCCATAAACTGCCCCTGCGGGAGCCAGACTGTCTGCAGCTTGAGCTTCGTAAGCTCGTCGGTTGAAGAACCGTCGGCCGAAGTCGTATCGGCAGTGCTTGAGGTATTCGCAGCGGCCTCTCCTCCCGCGCTGCCGCAGCCGGTGAGCAGCGCGCCTGACAGAAGCAGAGCGCTGAGACAAAGTAACAGTACTTTTTTCATTTCAGTTTTCATTTTCATTTTTTCTCCTTATTCATATATGTTGATTTCTTGACTGTCCCTTTTGGCATTACTAAGACAAGGACATTGTCGACTTACAAAAACGGGGTTGCGCTTGACTGCAATCATATTTAACCTCCATAACTCCGCGTACAAATAAATCATAAAATCTCACAATACAGCTCATGTTAATTGTATTTGCCGCGGCTGCCGCTTTTACGTGATTGGTGCGCCTTTATCAAACGAGCAGTTTGATTTTTAATACTAATACCTCCTTGCGGCCAGGCGTTCCAAGAACAGAATCAACGCATAGATGAGCATGCTGATTATGGCCGCCGTGATGATATATGCCCAGCCCAGTATTTTTTGATTGCCGACTTTGAGCGAGTTTTTTATCATATACCCAATACCGCTGGTCTCAGTTGCGAAAAATTCGCTGATGATAGCGCCTATCATCGCAGTCGCCACGTTAATTTTAAGACCGGTGAAGAGATACGGCACGCAGTTCGGCAGACGCAGCTTGAAAAATATCTGACGTCGGTTGGCCGCGTAGGATTTCATTAAATCCAGTGAAAACGGTTTTAAATTATTGAGCCCGCGGTAAGCGTTTGCCGCCATCGCCCCCATGCACACCACGGTCACCACCGCCATCTTCGCGCCCATACTGGTCGAAAACCAGCGGTTCATCAGAGGTGCTAGGGCGAGAACCGGTATCGAGTTCAAGGCAGTCATAATCGTAAGACTCCCGTATCCGACGCCCGGCAGCATCGTGGCAAAAGACGCGACCAGAAAACCGATAAACGACCCGAGCAGAAGTCCTGCGCTGACCGCCGACAGCGTGACTCCGGCGTCGCTTATTATTTTCGGTGCTTTAGTGCAAAGCGCTTCAAATATAGTTGAAGGCAGCGGGAGCTGCATGGTCTTCAGCGAAAATATTCTGTGGATGACCTGCGTTTGCAGCAGAAGCAAAAGCAGCAGACCGAATGCGACCGGCATTATTACCGAAAGCGCCTTTTCCTTTGTCTTTGAATTCATATAATCTCCCCCTTAAGCATAACGCACTGATATACGCCCACATCTGAGCGTGTGTTGGCGTGCCGTACTTACTCCGCATCCTTCCGCCACGGCACCAATATGCGTTCCGCCGTGGCCATTATCGCATAGCTCACTACGCCCATCATCGCGCCAGTAATCAGCGCCGGCCAGAATTCGCCCGTAGTGCCACCGCCATACAGAGAATAGACAATCTTATAGCCGATACCGTCCTTGGCACTCAGTGTGTCGACCAGGATGGACGCCGTGACCGCCATGGGCGCGGCTATTTTGAGGCCGGTGAAAAGATAGGGCAGCGTGAACGGGAACATCAGCTTTGCATAGAGCTGCGGTTTTTTAGCCGCGTATGAGTACATGAGGGTTCTCTTGTCTTCATCCACCGACTTAAAGCCGCTGAGCGTGTTGACCGAAACCGGAAAAAACGTCATGTATGCAGCTATGACCGTGCGTGCTGTGTTCAGATCCTTGACCAGACTGAAAATAATCGGCCCCAGACCGAGGATCGGAATCATCTGCGACATGATGAGATAAGGCATCGCGGTCTTTTCCACGAGCTTCGAGAGGCTCATGAGAACCGACAACAGAAATCCGATAACCGCGCCGAAGAAAAAGCCGTATGCCGCCCGTGTAAAAGTGATGCCGGCCTCTTTCAGTATGGACTGCCAATGCTGTCCGAAGAGTATTACAACTTCATGCAGATACGGGAGCTTTTTCTCGGCCATCGGGTCCTGAATGACATTTGCGAGGAAGAACGCCGCGAGCTCCCAAAGCACCATCACGCCGACTACCCACACCGCGATGCTGACTTCCCGCTCGTTCCGGCTTATATAGGTGTTCATATCAGCCGACCTCCTCAAAGCTGTTGCGGATCTTTGAGACGAGATGGAAAGCCGCCTCGGATTCGCGTATCTCCTTTGTGCGGGGGCGAGGCAGGTCAATGTCCACAATTGCCGAAAGTCTGCCAGGATGCGGCGAGAGGACGCACACCCTGTCGGACAGAAATACCGACTCCGCTATATTGTGCGTGACGAAGATGACCGTTTTGTTGGTTTTGTTCCATATGCGCAAAAGGTCTTCATGCAGCTTCTCCCGCGTAAACTCATCCAGAGCGGAAAAAGGTTCATCCATGAGCAGGATCTCAGGCTGGATGGCCAATGCGCGCGCAATGCCGACGCGCTGCTGCATACCGCCGCTGAGCTGTCTGGGATAGTAGCTTTCAAAATCCTTGAGGCCGATCATTTCAAGCTGTGTATCAATGCGGCTGTTTTGCTCCTCTTTTGGGATTTTCATCATCTCAAGCGGCAGGCGGATGTTGCTGCGGACAGTGCGCCATTCGTAAAGCACAGGGCTCTGAAACACGAATCCATATTTTTGCTGAAGCCGCGTCTCCTCCGGCGTCTGTCCGCAGACGGTTACAGATCCGGAGGTGGGTTTTAAAAGGTCCGCGATAATGCGGAGCAAGGTGGTTTTTCCGCAGCCGGACGGCCCGAGCAGGGAGACGAATTCGCCTTTCTGAATATCGATACTGACGTTCTTCAGAGCCGTGATGTCCTTACCCTGATCGTTTTTATAGATCATGCTGACATTTTCTATTTTGATCTCGGGTGTATTCATGTGAAGCCTCCGTTTAGTGGTTTAAGTTATGCTTAAAAAAAGAAAGGCGCAGATTATTACATCTGCGCCTTTGCATTGTAATTATATTACTCTGATTTACTTAAACTATATTTGCAGTCTCCGCCCTTGGAGAATGTGTTGCAGCCGAGCATCGATCTTTTTCAAGTATACATACCCCTCTCAGTCTTCATTTGCCAAAGTCAGAAGCGCCTCAGCCAGAATATTTACGCCGACGGAAATCTGCGCGTCCTCAGTAAATTCAGCCGGGTCATGACTTATTCCGCCGCGGCTTGGCACGAATATCATTGCCATAGGAACGATTTCACCCAAAAGAAGTGAATCATGGTACGCACCGCTGAACATCTTGCGGTAAGTGACGCCTTTATCTCTGCAAACTTCTTCAAGCATGGCAACCAGGGCCGGGTCCGAATGCCGCGGCAGATCGTTTTCCGCTATCTCATATGTGATCTTGACCTTACGTGCCCTTTCAACATCTTGAAAATAGGCCAGCATCTCGTCTGTAAGTCTGTTCTTTGAGTCGGCGTCAGCGTCGCGGATGTCTATTACAAATGAGGTCTTACCCGCTATGACGTTGGGCGCATTCGGATATATGATAATTTTCCCGACGGTTCCGACAGTGGAAGGATTCCCGTCGCGGGTGTTAAATGTTTTTGCAAGGCTCTCCAGCTTTAAAACTATCTCGGAAGTGGCGCATACCGCGTCCTTCCGCACCTGCATTGGGGTGGAACCGGCGTGCCCCTGCTCACCGAAAACCTGAACATGTATGTAAGTCGGCGCGCAGATTCCCTCGACTATGCCGATCGGGATACATAGCTGCTCCAGAACAGGCGCCTGCTCGATATGGAGCTCTATGCTTGCATAAAAGTCTCCTGCTTTCCGGCGCACAGCGTCAAATTCATTAAGTGAATATCCCAGCGCATCCAATACTTCATACAGTGTTTTCCCGGCATCGTCCCGCATCACTTTTGCATCGTCCAGCGTCAGATGTCCGGTCATCGCGCGGCTTCCGATACATCCCACGCCGAACCGCGTCGGTTCCTCAGAGGTAAAGACGCATGCGATGACGCCGCGTTTGTGCTTGATTCCACTTTCCCGTATAAGCCGGCAGGCCTCGATGGCGCCTATCACGCCTACAGTTCCGTCAAACTTTCCGGCGTTCAGAACGGTATCAATATGCGACCCGCTTATCACCGGTGAGAGCGCGGGATCGGTTCCCGACAGCAGACCGAAAATATTGCCGACGGCATCTTCCGTAACCGTTAGGCCCGTCTGTTCCATAAGAGCTTTCACATAAACGCGCGCGCCAAGTTCCTCCTTCGTGAAAAGTACCCTTGTCGTGCCTCGCTCAGGCGTACTGTTGAAGGCGTTTATGGCTGTAAGCTCCTCCGCTATTCTCTTTATATTTACGTGGGGCAGCATCGGCATTTTCCTCTATTCGTAGCACATTCCAAAGGGCTTTCCCGGGACAAACTGCCCCTCGCCTGCGGTTCCAACATACTTTCCCTTTTCCGCGACGAGCTTCCCGCGCAGAAACACCTTATCGGGCCTTCCGGTCTGCTCCATACCCTCGTATGCGCAGAAGTCCACGCCCTGCAGTCCGTTCTTAACAGAAAAGGTGCTCTTGTAATCCGGGTCGAACACTACTATATCGGCGTCCGAACCTATTGCGAGAGTTCCTTTCTGCGGATAGATGCCGTTTATCCTGGCGGGATTCGTACAGCAGAGCTCGACGAACTTTTGTTTTGAAATCTTACCTGAAGCGACGCCTGATGACCATATTACGTTCATACGGTCCTGCATACCGGGCGCGCCGTTTGGAATATCGATGAACGACTTTTTCCCCTGGCGCTTATGTTTCGCAAAGTTGAAACCGCAATGGTCTGAGCTGATCGCTTTCAGATATCCCTGTTTGACGGCCTTCCAAAGCGCGTCGATATCTTCCTGTCCGCGAAGGGCGGGCGAACACACATATTTCGCGCCCTCAAAATCGGGCTTTGCCAGATTGTCGGTCGTGAGTGTCAGATAGTGCGTACAGGTCTCACCGAAGATTTTTTCGCCGGAAGCATAGGCTTCGCGGATGGCCTCGAGGGCGCCCTCCGTCGTCACATGCACAACGAAAAGGGGTGCGCCGGCCAGTTTTGCCAGCGAAATTGCGCGCTGTGTCGCCTCTGTCTCAACTATCGGCGGACGGGAAACCGCGTGGCCATATGGCTCCGTCATACCTTTCTCAATGCACTGTTTCTGCAGGGTATCTATCATTTCGGCATTCTCGCAGTGCGTCATTATTGTGACGCCGGCCGGAGATGCCGTCATGAGAGCCTTGAGCACAGCCGAATCGTCACAGTGCTGGGGATGCCCCTTATACGCCATAAAAAGCTTGCAGGTTGAAACGCCGTACTCCGGCAGCTTGGCAATTTCGCCAATTATCTCGTCTGTGGATTCGAATACAACGGTGTGCAGCGAATAGTCGCAGCAGGTTTTGCCATCGATTTTTTCGTCCCTGTAATGGCCTATCGAATACTGCATCGAATGGCCGATCTCCTGATTACAAAAGTCTATAACGGTAGTCGTCCCGCCGACAACTGCGCCCGGCGTGGTCTCCCATCCCATTACGACTGCGTCTCCGAACTTGAAATTGAAGTGCGTATGCTGATCCACGCCGCCGGGCATCACGTATTTTCCCGATGCGTCCACTGTTTCTGCATCTTCCGCTTTAAGCGCTTTTCCAATTGCCGCGATTTTTCCGTCTTCTATGAGAATATCGCCCTGATATTCGTCCGATGAGGTAAGGATAGTACCATTTTTAACAAGAAGTCTGCTCATAAGATTCCGTCCTTTCGCGCAAATATATCTAATAAGAACAAGGGAGTCGAAAACTCTCATTTCCAACTCCCTTGTTGATGGCATTACTATACACTTTTTTTTGAAGCATGCAAAGGGCATTGTGCACAAATTTTCAACGCTCGTTTGGGACAACATGCACATTAAGATCATTTGTATCCAACAACACCTTTGCATGAAGCCCAAGCTGAAGACGCAGAATGTCTTCCGGATTGTCCATATCCAAAGGCAACAGGCCGCGCAATTTCTCCAGTTTGTTTATCATCGTATTGCGGTGCACATGCACTTCCTGAGCCGCCTTACTGACATTGAAACGGTTTGCTATAAACCGATCGAGCGTTTTGACATAATCGCCGCCCGTCTCGGCGTCGTATACGTCCAGCGCCGCTATTGTATCTTCATAAAGATCACGCAGCTCGCTTCGGCTCATGGCAGACGCCAGCATGTAGTAGACATGCAGATTATCAAATCTATGAACCGTCTCTGCCGGTTCGACACGCCTGCCGAGTGATACGATGTCTATCGACTGCCTGAACGTCTGCGTGATATTGCCCGCCCCTTTCAGGCAATCGCTCATGCCCACCTCTGCCGGAATGCCATACCCTTCGATCTTTTTTTGGATCTTCCGCGCAAGCTCTGTCGCCTGTAAAGTTATCTGTGCATACTCCGCCTTATCTCCAAAAAACAGAAAGCTGAAAAATCCCTCTTCGAACTGCGTATCAAAATGCGGCAGATTTAAATCCTCAGCGGCACTTTTCTGCGCTGTGATAACCATGTTTGAAATCGCGTTACGTTTGTCGTACGGAAGATTTCTATAATCAGCGATATGCAGATTCACGCAGACACGCCGCAGGTCAACCGGAAAATCATAAAGATTGCAGTAGTACTTTATGTCTTCCTCAATGCCCTGCGTGCTCAAGAGGACATTGTTTACAAAATCATCGCCGTTGTGTCCTTCCCTGCTTTCCTGAAAGCCTCGCTTTAAAAAGTGGATACCGATTATTGATGTAATACTGTCCAGAATTTCATAATGCTCGGTATTCAGTGCCTCCACCGTCTCAGGTATCGCCAGAAACCCCTGGTTTTCGCCCTCCAGCATGATTGAAAAAAGCGCGACGCCGATTTCGCTTTCCGAATGCGCCCGTTTGATCGAATACGCCTTATAATGCATATCCTCATAGGCGTCAAGCAGCCTCTTCGTGGTTTCAATGTCAAAAATCGGTTTTCGGGTACTGAGGCAAAGATAATCCGACAGCGCTTTGCAGTTATCCTCCGGGACTTCATACGCGATCAGGTTCAGCCTGCGGTCAAGCAAAATAAGCGGATTCGGAACGGAGCAGCTTATATCGTACAGCATGTGTTCAGTGCTGGCGTCCGACAGCACTGTTTTCAGAATGTGCTGGTAGACATGATTGATCCGCTCGGCAGTTGTCAGCGAAAACTGAAATATATTACGGTAAATAGCACTGGAAAGATCCGAAAATCGTATCTCATACGGGATCTCAAATATCGGAAAATCATATAGGTCTCCCTGCTCTATTAGCTCCCTCGGCACTTCGTCATAGTACCGCTTACGCTTTATGCCGAGGCCGACGCATCCCCTTTCGTGCAGATCGCGTACAAGTGTCTTCAGCAGAGAGGGGTTGTTCCGCATCACATATCCTGCTGAGACCAGAATCTCGCCGCCCTTCAGCCAGGACAGAATTTCCGGTGTGTCCAGTATCGAAAAGCCTATAATTTCGCGGTCCAGCCCCTTGAAGCCCGCGACGCATTTCAGATCGTTGCTGTGCATCTGTACCAGAAGCTGCTTTAAAGTTAGCGCCAATCAATACGCCCCCTTTTACCGCTAATTTCTTTTATGGTACAGTAGCGGGGTACACTTGTCAAGGGTTGATAACGGCCCGGAAATCTACTATTTATATCCCAGATGCATAACATTTTCGACAAAAATTTTAATGCCGTTTCCAGGGCTTGGAATTTTGACGTCCAGGGTCTGCAGTACTATCAGCGTAAATCCAAAAGTCAAAAGGACCATACTCGATATAAGCTCAGGCCAGTATTTATTTTTTATCAGATTTCGGGACTCAAAATAGGCTACAACAATATAAAGTATAACGACAATAATGGTCATTACCATCATTAATTTTCTCCTCCATTTTCCGCGGATATACCGCGGATTTTGGCCGTTATCAGTGTGACAGCAGGCAGCAAAATCTCAAAAATAGTTGCAAAAAATGGCCAGCAGTCCGTTCCGCTCTCAGCCTGAGAAATCGTATTGTCAAACATGGGCACGGTCAGAGCAATAAAAATAACGCCTATAGGTATTATCAGCGATTTATAGCTTTTTAAATTCAGAATCTGGCCGAGACTCAGTGCGGCGGCATAATAAATTGCTGAGACTTTTATAAAGACCGAGAATATAATG
>JBFWIW010000003.1:65295-70646 GCA_050253535.1 Oscillospiraceae bacterium | reverse complement strand
ACTCGTCGTCCTTGCAGACTGTGCGTGCCATATCCATATCTCTGAATATGAAGGGGAGGTCGAGAACTTCGACAGCGGTGACGAAGTTCGCCTGAGGAGCGGTGGAGGAGTTTGTCATGGTGACGTCACCGTTCTGAACACCTTCGATGTCCTCGCGGTCGGCACCGAGCTGGCCGTTCGGATAAACAGTGTAGTTGAAGCGGCCGGGAACTAACTCGTTAAGTTTATCTGCCATGACTTGGCCGCCAAGATGGGCTGAGGAGGTTTCGTTGTTGGTATGCGCATAGATAAGATCGTAAACTTCGCCGGTTGAGGTGGCCGTGGCGGTTGAGGTAGCGGTTGAGGTGGCGGTTGAAGTGGCGGTTGAGGTGGTAGAGCCGGAAGTGGTACCGCCGCAGCCTGCCATAAGGCCTAGACAGAGGGCCAGCGCAAGGATGAGTACCAGAGCTTTTTTCATGATTTGTTTCCTTTCAAGTTAATATTTTGCGTACTTTTGCAGTACGATATAACAATTAAAAGCCGAAGATAAAGGTGGCTACAAAAAATATGTAGAGCTTTACAAAAAAACTTCGGCTAACTAAAATTATTTTACAATATTATCGTAGCAAAATCAATAATAAATTTAATAAAAATTTAATAATTTATCCGTTTTGTATAAAATGAACAAATAAAACGCTAAAATAGCAAGTATTAATAGAGCGTAATCGGTCAAAATGACGCAAATAGATATAACCAATATCCGTATTATATAATATAATACAGACCGAATATGGTAAAGTCCGGTCTGCAGGGCCTTTTTAAATAAAGAGCAGGGCACGTAATATGCCCTGCTCTTTATTGTTATTTACTGCTGCCGGTGGTTCTATTATCTAATGAGATGCAATATAGTCTTCAGATACACTGATAAGGGTGTCATAAGCGGGGGAATTGATGTCCTTCATATGCTGCTCAATGGTAGCGTAGACGGAATCAGTTTTGGCCTGGAATAGTGCGAGCTCATCAGGAGTGAGGTCATAGACAGTGCAGCCGTAGTCTTCAAATTCCTTGACGTAGGTGGCCATATGCTCATCAATGAATTTATCGGTAAACTCACGGTTTACAAGAATAGCTGTGTTGAAAGCTTCCTGACAATCAGCATCAAGGGCGTTGTACCAATCAAGGTTCGCGATCCAAGCGATAACCTGAAGGACGTGGTTCGTGCCGATTATGTAATCCTGCTGCTCATAGAACTTTTTGATGGAGATGTTCTCTAAGGGGTTTTCCTGACCGCGGACAGTACCCTGCTGGAGAGCGGTGTAGAGCTCGGTATAAGCTATAGGAGTGGGGTTGGCGCCGAGGGCCTTCCAAATGGCCATATGGTTTGCATTCTCCATGGTTCTGATGTTAAAGCCCTTGAAATCGTCCGGAACATGAGCTTCGAGGGTGTCGGTGGTGGTGTTGCGGAAGCCCTGGTTCAGAAGATCCATTAGGTAAAAACCTTTTTCGGCGTATGCTTCTCTCATAGTGCCGAGGAATTCGTCGCTTTTGCAGACTTCACGCGCCATATCCATGTCTCTGAATATGAAGGGGAGGTCGAGGACTTCGACAGCGGTAACGAAGTTCGCCTGAGGAGCGGTGGAAGAACAGGTCATGGTGACGTCGCCGTTCTGAACGCCTTCGATGTCCTCGCGGTCGGCGCCGAGCTGGCCGTTCGGATAAACAGTGTAGTTGAAGCGGCCGGGAACGAGCTCGTCAAGCTTATCCTTTATAACTTGACCGCCAAGATGGGTTGATGAGGTTTCGTTGTTGGTATGCGCATAGATGAGATCGTAAACTTCGCCGGTTGAGGTGGCCGTGGCGGTTGAGGTAGCGGTTGAGGTGGCGGTTGAAGTGGCCGTGGCTGTGGTAGAGGCGGAAGTGGTGCCGCCGCAGCCTGCCATGAGGCCTAGACAGAGGGCCAGGGCAAGGATGAGTACCAGAGCTTTTTTCATTTTTTTACTTCCTTTCCAGATAATATTTTACGTACTTCTAAAGTACGGGATAAATCGGAGAGGGAGATAATATGTAACCAAATAATGCTCAGACTTTTCTGCATCTATAAGTTGTATTATAAGTATTTTACAGTAAATGTTTGGCAAAATCAATAAAAATATATAGAATATATTAAGAAATTTTATATATTGTACAAATAATTAAAGAAATTTCCGATTAAAAATTGAGAAAATTCAAATTAGTTAGATGAATTAACAAACATGCAGGAAAAAAGATATCAGCTATGAGAGATTCAAGTGCAGCAATAATCTGATTGAAGTTGTATGTTTTAAGAGATGTATTTTAAGTACACCAAATACAACATGACAGTCGACTTATTTATAGTTAATGGTATTGACTGACGATGGATGGTGATATGCGCTACTTATCTCTGGAATGCTGCAAAAATCGATCCAACAAGAAAAGAAGTGAACACAATGGTAGAATTGACCTATTCCCCCTACGGTGACTACTACATCCCCGACATTACCATTTCCGAGCAGCCGGACAAGCCTATCGGAAAGTATGGGCACATGAGAAAACGGTATTTGAAAGAACACCGCCCCATCCTGTATAGCACCCTGATTCTGAGCGAAAAGCTGTACCCGCATTTATTGGAAATCAACGAGGCTACAAAGCGCAGGCTTGAAATGATAATGCCAGAGCTGATGAAGTCAATGGGCGTAACGGAACAGCTAAAAGCCAGCGATCCCATGAAATGGGTTGGCCTGATGAATACGCTGAAAACGCAGGCCGAAGAAATCATTTTATCGTAACTGATCTATGAGCATAAGCAAAAGGTCTCTAATTGTCTGGCGTTTATGTTTATACATATTGCCAAAAGCAACTTCAGGGACCTTTGCTCAACTTTATGCCGTTATAGCATTCAAATTGGATTTCTAATGTATTCAAAAAATGTCATTATGCTTCCCGCTTTATAGACGCTTTCACATTAAGCATCCCGCATACCTTATTCAGAGTAAACCGGTAGAATGCCCAGATTACGGCGCTCATACCAAGCACAACACACAGACAGTTTATCATCCCGGAAATCTCGCTTGGGGTCATCCTGCTATCATTAAAGAACATGATCATGCTATAGAAAATGTAAATCAGCAAGGTGCCAACGAAACCCGGCACACCGAAAACTTTAGAAATCTGCCCTCTTACCGAGCGGTAAAGATATTGTGGTGTCGCCCCAAGATGCCTTAAATCTTCATAGACCTGACGGTTGTTTATGGCAATGGTCAGGCATCTCGTATAACCGATAACAAGTACGGCGGCAAAGCATACGATTGCAATAAACGCGAACAGCATAAGGTATACGGCATAGGTCGCCAGAAAATCGTTTCTGTCAAGGACGCGGAACTGGGGCACATACTTCCAGAACTGCTTGAACTCCGAGGAATTCCGCTGGGCGTAGCTTATTTTTGTCATGCTGCTTGTATCGCCCCAATAAGTTTCTCCGGCCTCGTCGGCTGCGATCTTCTGTACACGGTCATAATACTCCGGAAGCTCGCATTCGGGACCCGAGCGGTCAACGATGGTGTTATAAAGCTTTTTTGCGAAATCATAGGTTTGCAGGTCGTTTTTGACATTAAAGTAGACAAGCCTTTCAAACCATTCGTCCGCAAGTCTAGCTGTGATTCTCTCGTAGTCTGCGTCGTCCAGTACATAGTAAGAAGTCGCCATCATGTCATAATGCAGATACTCCTGAAATGAAACGTTCAGTGTTTTACGCGTCGTTATATTGGTCAGCAGAGTGGCGTTGGTCGATATCCTTCCATCTCCGCTCCCGTCCGCCGCGATGACGGCGGAAAATTTGCCCGGTATGATGTCGATCTCCTGTCCGGTCATGAAGTTGAAGCCGCTTTCGGATATGAAATTACCCTCGCTGTTGAGCTCGCGGTATTCATAATGGAATTTCCCCCCCTCGTCGTCAATCTGCTTCTGTCCGTCCTGACCGAGAATTGCAAATTCCGTATCTTTCCAGCTCGTGACGGCGGTACCGCTTTCCTTTGCCATTTTCTCAATATCCGCTTGTGCAGGCATATTTTGATCGACACGGTAATGGAAGGCATAGTCCACCGGGCGGCTGTCCGTCTCCTGCATTGCACCCGTTCCCAGCATCGGCAGATAAAAGGCCGCAAAATAGGCCCCGGCGATCAAAACCGTGATGACCAGCATGTTGTTAACCGTCTGCCTGCCCTGGAATTTCATCATGCTATGCGTAATGATGTTTTTATATCTGTTTTTTTCCTGCCGCCATCCCTGCACAACCGTGTGGATCAGCACCATATAAAGGCCGATAAAAAGCGGCAGATAGGCAATGTTGGTCCAGGCGGGTGGATACCAGTTATATACCCTTATAAAGAAGCTCGGCAGAAGATACCCCCCAAGCCCGCCGACAATCATAAGCAGGATTCCCACGGGACCGCACCATGGCTTCACCTCTCGAATCGGCTCGCTTTTGCGCTGCTGGTTTATAACGTCGATAATGTTGGTTCGCCCGATAAACCGCCTGGCCATAATGAATAATGACGCAAATATAAAAACAGCAAACGCAGCAGCGATCAGATAAGCCTGTGGGTCAAAGAACAGGAGCATCTCCTGCGTATCGACAAGGAGAAGCCGGAAAAGCTGCCAGATGCACCATGCCAGCGGCGTGCCAAGCAATGCGCCGATCAGGCAGGCGCCTATTGCGATGAGCGCCAGCTCTTTAAAAAGCTGTCCGCGTATCTGATCGCGTGAAGCGCCGAGCGCCATAAAAATACCGGCTTCGCGCGATTTATAGCGAAAAAAGAGGGACGCGGCGTAGATTGTAAAAACGCCGCAGCCAAGGGCGGCGAGCGCAAAGATCATCATCATCTGCTTGCGGGAATCGCCCCCCTCGGGCAGAATCGTGAGGACTGTAGGCGAGCGCATCATAGAGACATAAGCGGTAATCAGCAAAACGGAAAAAAAGATACACAAAACAAGCAGTAGATAGTTTTTCCTGTTCTGGCGGCGAAGCGCGGCGTTGATTTCTCCAAAGCTTTTCATGCTACGTCACCGTTCATTTCCTTGATCGCTTGGAGCAGCTCATCCTGAAACGCTCCGCGCGCTTTCTTCTTCTTTTCCAGGCTTCTGTAAACGGTGCCGTCCCTCAGCATAACGACCCTGTCGCAGAAGGACGCGGCAAAGCTATCGTGCGTTACCATAAAGATCGTTGCGGAGAGCTTATTCCGGGCATCCTCAAAGGAGGATATTACCGCGCGGCTTGACTTCGAGTCCAGATTTCCGGTCGGTTCATCCGCAAGGATCATCAAAGGCTCATTAATAAGGGCGCGGGCGACCGCAGT
>JBFWIW010000003.1:0-65195 GCA_050253535.1 Oscillospiraceae bacterium | reverse complement strand
GGAAAAGTAATATACGATTTTTCCTCTGGAGAGGGTATCGTCAAGTGGCTGGCAAAACACTCCGGAGAACTAGACCTGCTCTTTTTGGATGTTGAACTCGGCGGAATTTCCGGAATGGAAGCTGCAAAACAAATTCGGCAGCAGGACACAAATTTGATGCTTGTATTTGTCACCGGATATGCCGACTTTGTTTTCGACGGCTATGCTGTGGGCGCGATGGATTATCTCGTAAAACCGATCAAAGAAGACAAACTTTCGCAGGTGCTTGCCCGCGCCCAAAAGCTTCTGGAATGTCGGCAACCTCAGACTTTTATCGTACAGAATTCCGAAGGTCTGTACCGTATTGCCAAGAAGAAAATCCTTTATTTATATAGCGATAAGCGTCTGGTCAAGGTATTTACAGAGGCCAGGGAATATTCTTTTTATGGCAAACTGGATGAAGCAGAAGCATCACTTGGCCCCGGCTTTGTCCGCATTCATCAACGTTACCTTGTTCGAGCGGGAGCTGTTTCAAAAATTGAAAAAAGCAACGTGACTGTAGGTGATACTCGCTTACCCATTAGTCGGGCTATGCAAAAACCTGCTATGACGGCGCTGGCCCGGAACATGATCGGAGGCGAAGCCTGACGATGAATACCGCACAAATAATTTACAGAATATTCGGTTATGCCTGCGGCTTTGTTGCGCCGTATGTCATGCTCATGTGTTTGGAGCGATTCCTTCCGGTCCGCTGCAGGCGCTGGGCAAGGCCGGTGCTGTATGTTGGCTGCTGGCTGTTTGTCGGAATGGTGATCTATATTGGCGACCGCGCGAACCTTCCGGGCGCTCTCATCCCGTTTGGTCTGGCCGTTTTTCTGTGCTGCGAGGGTAATTGGCTTCAATGCTTGTCAATTACGCTGATTTTTTCAAGCTTGGGGCTTTCCTTTAATGCTTTTGTGGACAGCTCCGCCACGCTGTGGCATATGTCCTACTATCTTCGCCTTATCCTGTGGCTTGGGATTTACTTCTCGCTCAGGCGGTTTGCGCCGAAACAAGAATATAGCCTTTCACCGATATTATGGGTGCTTATCGATGTCCTGACGCTGACGCCGTTTTCGGCAACGCTGATTACCGTCTTGCTGAGCTCTGATATTGACAGGTTATCCGATAATATTCAGGGCTTCCTTTTACTCATGGTGGTCACGCTTTCTTCCTGCGGGCTTCTATGGGCGGTGGTGGTACTTGCGCGACAGCAGAAGCTTGAGCAGGAAAAAAGCTTTTATGAAATGAACCGGTTGTATTATAGAAATTTGGAACAGGAGCAGTTTCAGGTACGGCGGCTGCGGCACGATATGGCAAACCATTTACAGACAATGTCAGGGCTATCCGGGCCTGAAATGCGCGAATACCTGGACAGTCTCGTAAGCTCTCCGGCGCTGGAGCACGCCCGGAGGTTTTGCGAAAACAATATCGTCAATATTGTTTTGGCTTCAAAAGCGTTAATCATGGAACAGAGCAAAATCGACTTGGATATTGAAATATCAGTGCCATCAGAAATTCCGGTTCAGAATGTCGATCTATGCGCGGTCTTTGCGAACAGCCTTGATAATGCAATTGAAGCGTGCGAAAAACTGCCGGATGATCAAAGAAAAGTTATAGTAAAAGCAAGAACGGACAAAGGTTTGTTTGTAATGAAGGTACAAAATCCTTATAGTGGGAAAACAGCTTTGGAAAAAGGTATACCCGTCACAACAAAACAGGATATAAGAGTTCATGGTTTTGGCCTTGCGGGTATCAGGGAGATTGCTGCGAGGTACGGCGGGTCTGTGGATATAACAGAAGATGAGAGACAGTTTACACTCCTTGTCTACTTCCCTTTGAATGAATCAAGTAGTAATCGGGCAGTTTAATCTGATTGGTCAACCGATCCTGAAAAGGCACTTTTTTTGGCCGCTCTTTTCTATGACTCAACAAACAAGGGGTAGCAATTGTGACGTCGGCATCCGGAACGCCTTCGTTATCTTCGAGGTTCACGCCGAGCTGGCCGTCGGGATAGATGATCATTTAAAAGTGCACCGGAGCGAACTCTTCGAGTCTCTTCAGTATGCGCGTTTATGGAGCATATTCAGACAAAAAGAACAGGACGCGTTTTGCGCCCTGTTCTTTTTATTATAACGGAAATACTAAGCTATTATCCCGCGTAATCGGCAACAACCTGCATAAGAGTATCGTAAGCGGGGGAATCGATGTCCTTCATGTGCTGCTCAATGGTAGCATAAACGGACTGAGTCTTCTCCTGGAACTGAGCGAGTTCGTCGGGAGTGAGGTCATAGACGGTGCAGCCGTAGTCTTCGAATTCCTTGACATAAGCGGCCTGATGCTCGTTCATGTAATTATCGGAGAAGTCATGAGCCTCACCGACGACCTGATCAAAAGCTGCCTTGCAGTCGGCATCGAGGGCGTTGTACCAATCAAGATTTGCAATCCAAGCGATAACCTGGAGAACGTGGTTGGTGCCGATGATGTAGTCCTGCTGCTCGTAGAACTTCTTGACGGAGATGTTCTCATAGGGGTTCTCCTGGCCGCGGACGGTGCCCTGCTGAAGAGCGGTGTAGAGCTCGGTGTATGCAATGGGAGTGGGGTTGGCGCCGAGGGCCTTCCAGATAGCCATGTGGTTTGCATTCTCCATGGTTCTGATGTTAAAGCCCTTGAAATCGTCCGGAGTATGAGCTTCAAGGGTGTCGGTAGTGGTGGTACGGAAGCCCTGATCCATGAAAGCCATGAGGTAAATGCCCTTTTCGGCATAAGCGTCTCTCATAACGCTGAGAAAATCTTCGTTTCTGCAGATCTCACGCGCCATTTCAACATCGGTAAAGATGAAGGGAAGGTCGAGGACTTCGACAGCGGTGACGAAGTTTGCCTGAGGGGCGGTGGAGGAGTTTGTCATGGTGATATCGCCATTCTGAACGCCCTCGATATTCTCACGGTCTGCGCCGAGCTGGCCGTTCGGATAGATGGTCGTTGTGAAACGGCCCGGGGTGAGCTCTTCGAGTCTCTGCTGAATGAGAAGTCCGACCTCATGACCGGATGATTCTTCACTGTTTGTGTGAGCATAGACGAGGTTGTAGACATCACCGGAAGAAGTGCTGGTGGTTGCCGTACCGGTGGAGGTGCTGGTATCTGTGGCAGTCGTGCTGGTTGTTGTTGTGGTGCCGCCGCAGCCCGCCATAAGTCCAAGGCAGAGAACCAGTGTAAGGATAAGTACCAGTGCTTTTTTCATGTTTTATTTCCTTTCAAGATAGTTTGATTATCCTGCGAACGGCGTTCGCTCTGATCTGATGTATCGGCTGTACGGATGTTTCCAAAAGGCCGGAACGGGGGCATAAGATCCAAGATAATCTGAGATTGTGTTTTACCATAACCCGCTTAATGGTTATACCATAATACACCACGTTCCTAAAAAAAACAATAGAAATATTACAAATATATTAAAATTAATTATAATTACAATACGCCGGTAGACAATAAATATATATTGAGAAAATAATTGTAAAATATATTATACAATTTAGAGCATAGCACGTTACATAAAATTAAAGGGTGGGTCACCGTGTGCCACCCCGGCGAAAACGGAAATTGCAAGGAAAAGACCGCCTGTCATAGGATAGAAACTACGACAGGCGGTCTTCTGCAGAGCTGCACCTCCACGGCGAAGGGGGTCCAATACACCTCACAAGCATGTTTTTCCCTGACTCAAGAGTATGGCATAACGCCATCCGTGCCAAGACGTGGAATCTGACAATGCTATGGCCGAAAATTTCTTTTCCATTCTCAAAACCGAATGCATTTACAGGCATAAACTGAAAACTTTTGATGAGGCCGGACAGTTGATCGACGAATACATCGAATTCTACAGCAACGAGCGCATCCGAACAAAAACGAGCCTGACGCCGCTCGAAAAACGGCGTCAGGCTGCGTAATTCTAAAATTCTGAGACAGACCCTTTTGACCTGGGTGTGTTCGCCCTGGGGCGGCACACCGAGGTGCCCCACCCTTTTTCAGTATGGCCATATATGTTTAAGCTCCGGGTTTATGGCAATCATGCCACCGTTCTATTACAATTTAAATCTTTACCTTCTTAACAAGCTTTTTGTTTATGGCGTTATAGGGCACGATGTTATTTACACATACCTCGACCGCTGAGATCGCAGCCTTCTCATGCTGCTCCTGCTGTGCCTCTATGGAATTATATGCGCTGTGCGGTGTAATGAGCAGGTTATTGCAGGTATAGCACTCCTCTGTAATATCGGTGACAGGCTCCCGCTCCAGAACGTCCATACCGGCAGCCTTTATCTTACCGGTCTTAAGAGCGGCGACAAGGTCGTCCTGATTAACAATGGGGCCGCGGGCCGTATTTATGAGATAGGCACCGTCCTTCATCTTTGCAATGGTGTCCTTGTTAAATATGTTATGAGTCTCTTCTGTGAGAGGGACGTGTATGGAGATGGCATCGGACTGAGTGAGAAGTTCGTCGAAAGTCACTCTTTCGACTCCATTTTCTTCGAAGACGGAGTCGGGAGCATAAGGGTCATAGGAAATGATACGGGAGCCGTAACCTTCGCGAATATACTTGACAAACTGCCGGGCTATGCTGCCGATACCGAAAGTACCTATGGTCATACAGGAGAGACGATGGAATGGGTATCCGTCGTTGCCCTTCCATATTCCGGCACGGATGTTCTTGTCAAGGAAAGTGACCTGGCGGTTAATATCCATGAGGAGCGCGAAAGCGTGGGTAGCTACCTCTGGTTGGCAGTAGTCGGGCAGATTGCAGACTACGATTCCACGCTCGGTTGCAGCGGGAACATCGATCGTGTCGAAGCCGATTCCGTAGCGAACGAGCATTTTTAGTTTTGGCAGGCGGTCCATAAGCTCAGCTGTGAAACTGTAATTCAGAAGACCGATTGCTTCCGCTTCCTTGGCGAAAGAGACGACCTCGTCATCGGTTATGCATTCGGCGGTAATACAATTCATGCCGTGCGCTTTGCAAATCCCGGCCTCTATACTCCAATCACCGTTCGGCTGAAGGTGAGTATCAATTAGTGCATATGTAGGCATAATATTACATCCTTTACTGTTGTATTCAGCCTTTCTTTCTGACTTTTATCATTTTAAATCTCGCCATTTAAAGAATAAAGCTCTGCGTAAAGGGCTTATTTTGCAAGGAGGCCCTTCCGGTTAAACACGTTGTAGGGAAAACTACCCTTACCAACAATCTCTACGACTGAAATGGCGACCTTCTCATGCTGCTCGATTTCAGCCTCAATAGAATTGTATGCACTGTGGGGCGTCAAAATCAGGTTGTCGAGCTCAAAGCACTCATCGGTGAGATCGGTGAGCGGCTCTCTCTCCATAACGTCCATGCCGGCGGCCATAATCTCGCCGCTTTTCAGCGCCCAGACGAGATCATCCTGGCTGACAATGGGACCGCGGGCGGTGTTTACGAGCAGGCAGGAATTCTTCATTTTCTTAAAAATTTCTTTATTAAAGAGATGGCGTGTTTCCTCGGTGAGCGGGACATGGATGGATATGGCGTCCGACTGTTCGATAAGTTCTTCAAATGTTACTCGTTCTGCGCCGACCTGCTCAAATAATGAGTCGGGGGCATAGGGGTCATAAGAGATGACGCGTGGGCCGAAAGGCTTTACATACTTTATAAAATGGCGGGCAATGTTACCGATACCTACGGTGCCGATGGTCATGTTTGATACGCGGTGTACGCGGTATCCGTCGTTATTGTTCCAAACGCCGGTACGGACAATTCTGTCGAAAAGGGTGGTTTTGCGCAGGACACCCAGGAATAATGAAAGCGCGTGGGATGCAACGTCTTCCAGACAATAGTCTGGCAGATTGCAGACCATAATGCCGCGCTCGGTTGCTGCGGCAATATCTATTGTATCAACGCCTATACCGTAGCGCACAAGTGTTTTGAGCTTTGGCAGGCGGTCCATGAGCTGGGCTGTTATGGGATAGACAAGCAGACCGACAGCCTCCGCGTCCGCACAAAGCGCGACTATTTCATCGTCGGTTTTGCACTCGGCAATGATGCATTCGATACCGGCTTCGCCAAGAATTTTTTCCTCTATATCGTACCTTGCGCCTGGTAGTATATGGCTGTCAATCATTACATATTTCGGCATAAAGCGTACTCCTTTACAAATATTACTATTTGTTTTTGTTTTTGATTATATTGAGTACCGTTTGTTCGTGTTGTTTTCGCTTAAAATGCATCAATTGAAGCGATTCGAAAGAATCGCTTCAATTGATAAAGTCGTATTAAACGGTCTGTTTTTATAATCTTACTCTTAGCTTACGATGCAGTTGGAAAGCCAGGGGATAAAAGTGATGGCCAACAGTGCAAAGAGGAAACATATGATATATGGTAACGCGTGTTTTGCGACATCTATGACTGATACGTTTCCTATTGAACTTGCGACATACAGGTTGACGCCGACGGGGGGAGTAACGAAGCCGATTGCGAGGTTGACGGTCATAATGACACCAAAGTGAATGGCGTTCACACCAAAGGCCTTAACAAGCGGCAGCAGTATCGGGGTGAGGATAAGGATAGCCGCGAGGGTATCCATAACCATACCGACGAAGAGGAGAAATACGTTTATAATTAGAAGGAGCGGTACTTTGGAGTTGAAGGCCGCCATGACTGACTCGGCCAAATCTTGAGGAACATTCATAAGGGTGAGCATACGTCCGAAAACCGTAGCGGTCGAGCAGATAAGGAAGATGGGTCCAATGGTCTTCAGAGAAGAGAGGGCTATCTTGACGATATCCCAGGGCTTCATCGTCCTGTAGATTAAGACCGAGACAATAAGAGCGTATATAACAGAGACGTCCGCCGCTTCTGTGGGGGTGAACACACCTGTGTAGATTCCGCCAAGAATAATGACGGGGCAGAGGAGGGCAAGAAAGCTGTTCTTGAAGCAGTTCCAGAATCCGCCGGATCTGATTTTTCTGAAATTGGCTTCGAGCTTTTCCTTGTCTTCTCCGACTTTCTTGCAGTAGAAGTAGGTGTAAGTCATCATGATGGCGCCGATGATAAGGCCGGGGATGATACCTGCGATAAACAGGTCACCAACGGACTCCGTAGAGGACAGACCGTACATGACGAAAGGTATGGACGGCGGGATTATTACACCGAGACCGCCTGCCGTGGCGACCATGCCCACGACGAATTTCTTGCTGTAGCCGAGGTTAACGAGAACAGGGATACACATGGCGCCGACAGCCGCGACGGTTGCGGGAGCGGAGCCGGAAATAGCGCCGTAAAACAGGCAGGTTACAATAGCTGTATTCGGCATACCGCCGGTGGTATTGCCTATGAAATAGGAGAAAAATCCGTAAAGTCTGTCAGAGATGCCGCCCTCAGCCATCAGGTTACCGGAGAGGATGAAGAGCGGAACAGCCAGTAGTACGAAAGAGTCCAGCGCCATGACCATATTACGGAACATGTACTCGAGAGAAACGGTAACTGTCGGAACTGCCATCGATATAAGGATGCAGGTGAAGCCAATTGCAACGCCGATCGGGATTCCAATAAGGAGGGTTCCGAAGAAAACACCAAAAATAAGACCCAGCATAACTTATTTAGCCTCCTTCTTTTTCTTGATCAAACCGTAAATCAGCAATATATATTTCTGAATAATGCGGATAGGCGTAAGGATGAAACCGCAGAATGGCGCAAGATAAATCCACATCATTGAAATTTCCATTGCAGCGCTGCGCTGACCGGATTCGATCATACCGTTAACTGAATTCCAGCCCGGTACCCACAGAAGGACACAGAAAAGGAAGAACCCGATATCATCAATGATCATGAGAGGAACCTTTAGTTTA
Organism: Oscillospiraceae bacterium; assembly: GCA_050253535.1. Classification (GTDB taxonomy): domain Bacteria; phylum Bacillota; class Clostridia; order Oscillospirales; family Oscillospiraceae; genus JBFWIW01. Next base: position 57,305 of record JBFWIW010000003.1, on the reverse strand, counting down.
GGTATAAAGGTTTCAAATATATCAATACGGATGTGGCAGTTATAACGGATACCATAACTAAGACCGATAAACGCAAACCAGATAAATACATAACGGGAGTATTCTTCCGGCCACGAAAGAGTATTTTTAAAAACATACCTCATGATAACCTGGAGGAACATGATGAAGCTGACGGACCAAAGAGCCGTTACCAGAAATGCTGCCTCGGCATTCTTGTCGATCCAACGTAAGACTTTCAAATAAAATTTCTCCTTTCTTGTATGACGATCGCTGAAATGCTGTCAGATAGACCCACCAGGGGAGTTTCAAAAATAAACAGCTCGATACAACACCTCCAAATACAATATTTACTCAATATTCCAAGTCGTTACCATGCTAACGGAAAAAATATTCCCCGATTAGTATGGCCTGCAAAAACAGGCAAACACATTGAGGAAGTTTACCGCTGTTTGATAAGAGTAAGGAAGAATGATTTTACGGCAAAAAAAGCGCCGCACTACGGAAATTGAATTTCAGCACGGTGAAGGAAATCAAATAAAAATAACTTTAAATACACGCTCAGCAAATAAGATGGAGCGGCTCGAGACTCATTAGAATGCCCGAATTATATAGCATACACCGACTGAATTTTTAACAATTTGTGAATATAATATAGCGTATTCGTCTTATTGTCAATATTATTTTGTATGCTCCCCTTCAGCATTGGACAAATAGGCGGAAAAAGCGATATGGAAAACTAAATTGTAATTAATACAAAAAACAATAAAAACAAACAATTTTCGACATTTTAAAGTGTTTTGAAATGCTAATAAAGAGAAAAACGAATGGCGTTAAGAAAATGCTAAAATAATGTTTTCGCACGTTGAAACCAGCCATTGTTAAGGTTTCATATATTATTACCCTATGAATATGCAAGATAGAGGAAGCTGCATAACCTCAAAGTATCGACGTTAGATGCAGCAGAATGACTGGATGTATACATCCAGTCATTCTGCTTGCAGACCGGCTTAATCGAGCCGGACAACGTTAACTGAGCAATCTCCTGAAAAGTGTAACGCTTCGCGGTTGTGGCAGGTGAAAACTATGATCTGTCTTTTCTGAGAGAGGTCTTTAAGAAGGTCAAGCGCCGAGGAAAGCCGAGCATCATCGAAACTTACGAGTGCGTCATCGAGAATTATAGGACACGGCTCTGCGTTTCCCGTGAGGAGCCGGCACATGGCAAGACGCAGAGAAAAATATAGCTGGTCGCCGGTCCCTGTGGAAAGAGACAGGGCGGAGCGCGTAACGGAGGCTCCGGTTTCCCGCGCCTCGGCCACGAAGGTACGATTGAAGGTGAGCTTCTCATATTTTCCGCCGGTAAGTTCACGCATAATTTTACCGGCCTCCGCGCCCAAAAGCGGGGAAAATCTGTTCTGCATCTCGGTGTTTGCGTCGTAAAGAGCACCTGAGGCAAACTGCAGTGCTGCATATTTCTTTTCCTGTGCTGCAATCTCATCACGACAGGAATTAATTGCGGTCAATATAGCGGCGGGATCCCCGAGAACCCTTGCCTCGCCTGAGGCAACGTTGAATTTTGCCGTCTCTTCTTCTATCTGTTTGACTAAGCGCTTTAGGTATTCGACGTTATCTTCGCGGCTGCGGAGCGGAGGGGAGAGGACGGATTCATCCTCGGCCATAGGATCGCCGCTGAAGCTCTGGGCGAGGGCCTGGCATATACTCTGCTCAGATAGTAGGGTAAACTCCGCCTTAGTGAGCCGCTCACAGAGCGCCTCAAAGTCCGTGAGTGCGCGGGAAACGTCGGCAAGAGTTTTTATATTCGGGAACAGCTCCTTGACTTTGGCAAGAAAACGCGCTGTCGTCTCATCAGCAGCTTCATGGGCGGAGGAGGCGCTTTTTTGCGCCGCCATTAGGGCAAGTGATTTTTGCTCAGCCACCCTGAACATTGAAATATACGTCTCCGCGGCTTGGCAGAAGTCATCGGCGGAGGAAAAGGAATACTTTGCGAGGAGCTGTTCAAGTGTGTTTTTGGCACTGTTATCAATTTTGGGTGTACGTAAGAAGAGGATACCGACGAAGAATGAGATAGCTGCCAAGATGGCTGCCGCCAAATAGTATGTTAATGTAAGCGCAAGTATTGTGCCAATGAATAAGACTATAGACGCTGTAAGAAGCGCGCGCTTCGGCATTGGCTTTTTGTCTGATTTTTCTGAGTCAGCCTTATGTGCCGACCCCGCAGTTTCCATCAGTCTGCTTACAGCCTCTTCATTAAGGCCTGTAAACGGTGATGACTTCAGGGGAAGCTCGGCGGTCTTTTTTTCAGCCTCGGCCTCTTTTTTTGCCTCTTCCGCGTGCAGAAATACTGAGTGCAGTGATGAGAGCGAGGCCGCGTCCTCTCGCAGGCGTGAAATGTCTTCCCGAGTAGTGAGCCGGCCATTTACAGTCAGCTGACGTCGGATAAATGCAGCGTCATTCTCTGCCTGTGTTGCCCGGGCGGCGGCTTCCGTTATCCTGCGCTTTTCGGTAAGGCGGTCGAGCACGTCATGGGTTTTGAGTTCCTCTTCAGACTGCTTTTTCTGGCTTTCCAGCCTGCGGATACTACGGCGCATTTCGGCGAGCTCCTCCTGCACCTTTTGCATTTTTAGCAGCTTTTCTTCGTTTGACGACAACTCCGACTTGAGTCTGGGGATAGAACCGGTATTTTTGGAGGATTGCAGCCGCCTTTTCCATAATTCGAGCATCTCGTTTGTTTCGGTGAAGGAGGTCGTTTCTTCACCGGTGGATACTATGGAATTTATGCGCTTTTCAAGTTCGGAGTCACCGCCGATATGCATGCCGGCCTGCCTTATGAAGGCCGTGCGCTCAAAAACACGTTCGGGCATTCCGGTAAGCGCCTCGCCGGCTGTCTCACCGGAGAGATACTCGGCCCTTTCCCCGGTACCCGTGTATAAGGCTGAAAATTTTTTCATCGGGGCCTGACCCTGTGCTGTACGCTGGAGCGTAATGTGCCTTCCGCCGGTTTCCACCTCCATGGTTCCCTCCATCGCCCCGCCGTTCCATGGGCGGTAACGAGTTTTGTCGGAAAGATAACCGGTTTTGTCGCGGTCGGAAGTGTTTACGCCGTAGAGCATAGTACGGATGAACGCACACCATGTGGATTTGCCCGTCTCGTTTGGCGCTTCAATTATGTTGAGCCCGCTTTTCAGGCATAGCGTATCGTTTTTAAGGTTCCCGAAGGAGGCGGATAGGCGTTTTATTATCACGGCTGCCACTCCTCCCGCTTCTCCAGAGCGGCGAGACCGTATCGCACCGCCATGATTATGAGTTCTTTTTTGTCGTCCGCAGCGGAATCAAATTCGGCGCGCAAACGGCGCAGAAATCCGCCTGTGAGGGTATCCTCGTCCGCGCCGGCCCAGATATCGCGCGGGAGGTATGTCCCATCCCTCACAGTCACGCGGTAAAAGCTTCCGGCGAGGAGGCTCTGCAGCTTTTCAAGGTTAATCGCGCCGGAGAATTCGCCTGTCATGACAAGGCGGTAGACATCACGGGCGGCATTTTCGGGGAGGTTTTCAAGGATTGCAGCTGTCGGGTCGGATTGCCCCGTGAGGTCGATTTTTTCAATATGATACTGGCGCCCGCCTGCGGGGACGAAGCGCAGATCACATTTCCCTTTATCGACAGTGCCGGCTATGAAACCTTTTTCGCCTGTTTCGTCGAAGCCGCGCCCCTCTATGCAGCCGGGGTATGCGTAGAATGTGCGCCCAGCCTTTTTGATGCCTGAGAATGTGTGGATGTGGCCGAGTGCCACATAATCAAGACTTGTTTTCGCTAAATCGCTCTCGGAGACAGGGTTATACTCTCCGCCGGACATATCGCCGTGCATGACCATGAGGTTTATAGGTCCATCGTTCTCAACTGAAAAATTTGTTAGCAGCGGCTGACACGACTGAGCTATAAAGCCCGCGCCATATACACGCGCGCCGAGTTCGGGGAGCTCGACTGAGGAAATGCTCGGCGAGCGGAATATGTGCACGTTTTCCGGAAAATCTAGGTAAGCATAGGGCGAGGTGGGACAGTAATAGTCGTGGTTTCCCGGGGATATGAATATTTTTGCGACACAACCTTCCATTGCGGATAGAAGCGCTTCCCGTGTCTCGTGATATGAGACGGAGCTTTCCAGAAGGTCGCCGGAGAGGAGAATAAGCTGCGTACCCTCTTTTTCGGCGAAATGGAACAGCCTGTGGAGAAGTGCGCGCATTTCGCTCCTGCGCTGCGCCGCCATAGACTCAGGCAGCGCATTATAGGGCGAGTCCATATGGAAGTCTGCCGCGTGAAGTATTTTTACAGCCATATCGTCACCTCCGGTTAAATATCTGCCGTTTCTATTATTTTATTACAGATTCCGCGGCAGAGCAATATAATCGCGAAAAAATGGGCCATCTCATTTGAAAGTGCTCCAGCCTGTTGAAAAAGTCCCGGCTACCATTTCCTCTTTCTTTCGCGCGGCTGAGGCCTTATCTTGCGAAGCGCCGCAGAGCTGAGGATATTCTCTCTTTTTGTCGATATTGCTTTGGACAAACTTCGAGCCGTCCCATCTGGGACGGCTCGAAGTTACTATTCGATTATGCGCATGGCCTCAACGCTTTTACAGATCCCAGTGTCGGTGTCGACCTCAAACACAGCGCACTCGATTTTCGCGGGGGCGCCCGGTATTTCGTATCGCCTAGGAGGATTATTTAGGAATATGGATATAGACTGTTCCGGCATAATGCCTATAACGGAATTCACGGGGCCCGTCATACCGAGATCTGTTATATAGCCCGTCCCTTTTGGGAAAACCGTGGCGTCGGAGGTCTGAACGTGGGTATGCGTGCCCCAGAGGGCCGAGACGCGAGAATCAAGGTGATATGCCATGGCAAGTTTCTCGCTAGTCGCCTGCGCATGGAAATCGACAAGGGTTACCTTGGCGTCCGATTGCGCGAGTATCCTGTCCGCTACAAAAAATGGGTTGTCCGGGCCGAAGTTCATATCGCATCGGCCAACCAGGTTAATTACGCACACCGGACCGAAAGGGGAATCAAACACCCCCCATCCGCGCCCGGGATTTTGAGGAGCCAGGTTCGCGGGGCGCAGGATATAACTGTTGTCGTCGAGATACGGAATTATATTTGAACGGTCAAAGGTGTGGTTACCAAGCGTCACGACGTCAGCTCCGGCGGCAAATATCTCGTCAGCCTGCGAGGGAGTCAGACCTGTGCCTGCAGCATTTTCGCCGTTTACAACCGTAAAGGCGATATTTTTGAATTTTTTAAGGCCGCGTAGCTTTTTCGAAAGAATTTCGAGACCGGGATTGCCTACAACGTCACCGACGGCGAGTATGTTAACGGTCATGTTTTGCCTCCGGAACTGTTATTCGTAGCGCCTGATGGCAATTTTCAGCCTCTACGGTGCGGAAAAGGCCGCCGCTTTCCCCATCCCGCGTCCAGGCGGTGTCCGTGTCAAAGGTGAAGCGGATCTTCTTTGTGTGCAGGAAAATGACGTTTGCGGGGTCGTATTCCTGACTTAAAATACTTGTTATTATACTGTTTAGAGCGACTAAGTTCTGTGGGTTCTTTATGAGCATGACCTCAAAATAGCCGTCGCTAAGGGCGACTCGGGCGGGGTCGAGCTTCAGCACGCCTGCCACGGAAAGAGAGTTCATGACCGCGCCGAAAATGAAACTGCCCTCGATCGTACCGCAGTCGTGTTCGACGACGGCGTTGTAGGAACTTATTTTTGAAAGGCGGGTCATCCCCTCGATAATATAGGCCAGATGGCCTAAAGTGCGCTTATATTCCTGAGGAGTGGAATATGACACCTCGGTGAAAGCGCCGAAAGCCGCGATATATGCAAAGTAGTTCTCTCCAAACTTGCCGATGTCAAGTGGAATGGTGCGCCCGTTCAAAATACTGATAGCCGCCGCTTTCGCGCTCTTTGGGAGGAGAAGCGTAGATGCCATGTCATTGGTCGTACCCATAGGAATATATCCGATTGTGGGAGGAGCCTCCGTCTGCATCAGTCCGCAGACCACTTCACTCAAAGTACCGTCTCCGCCTACGCATACAACGGTGTCAAAATCTTCCGAGTAGGCCCGGGCAAGGTTTTCGGCGTCGCCGTGCTTTGAGGTCATGTATACGGTAACGGTGCGGCCGCTCTGACAGAATATGGAGAGGATGTCGTACAGAATATCGCGCACCTGCCCCTTGCCTGAGACAGGGTTAACTATGAGCATTATTCTATTGTTCATAGCTATGACCATTCCTTTCGCTACGCGCAAGGCATAAAACGACCATGAAATGAAATGGTCATAAGTGCCTATTTTGCGCTTGCCCGCATACGGGCGAGTAATGCGCACTGATAAATGGAGTTTGAACTCTATAAAACTTCTGTTGCGGCTTCAGATTATACGTACTCTTATAACCCCGTCTATTGAGGATATGACACTCCCAAGGTTTTCGGGCATGCTGTTGGTATCTATCATGGTATATGCGTAGGGGCGGCCCTTGAAACTCGCGTTAACCATATTTTCAATGTTTGCCCCGGCAGAGGATAGTGCGCTCGTTATTTTGGCAATCATATCGGGTATGTTCTGGTGTATTACACACAGACGCGGGTCGCTGCTTCGGGGCATAACAGCGCGCGGAAGGTTTACGGAATTAACAATATTGCCGTTTTCAAGGTAATCCGTTATCTGGCGGGCTGCCATGACAGCGCAGTTGTCCTCACTCTCGGGCGTGGAAGCGCCGAGGTGGGGTATCGCGATAATATGAGGTACTCCAACGGTTTTTTCGTTCGGAAAATCGGTCACATAGCAGGCGACCTTGCCACAGTCGATAGCTTCAATGAGATCCTCATCACAGACCAACTCACCTCGAGCCAGGTTTATTATGCGGACATCCTGCTTCATCTTGGAGATCGCCTCGCGGTTTATGAAATGGCGCGTAGCCGGGAGGTACGGGATGTGCAGGGTTATATAATCGCAGTTTGCGTATATGGTATCCACGTCGGTTGCGTGTATGACGTTTGCCGATAGGTTCCATGCAGCATCGACGGAGAGGTACGGGTCGTAGCCGTAGACCTTCATGCCGAGGTCCAGCGCGTCGTTCGCTATTTTCGCGCCGATCGCTCCCAGGCCGATAACACCTAGGGATTTTCCGTTTAACTCCGGGCCGGCGTAGGCACTCTTGCCTTTTTCGACCATGGCGGGGATAGCGGCGCCCTTGTCGGCGATGGAGCGTACCCATTCGATACCGCCCACTATGTCGCGGGAGGAGAGAAAGAGCGAGCAGATAGCAAGCTCCTTAACTGCCTGCGCATTCGCGCCCGGAGTGTTGAAAACGACTATGCCAGCCTCACCGTACCTATCGGTAGGTATGTTGTTTGTGCCGGCTCCGGCGCGAGCCACGCATAAAAGTTTTTCACCCGGCTGGTATTCGAGCATGTTAGCGGAGCGAACGAGAACCCCATCGGGGTTTTCCACTTCGTCCGAGACATGATATTTTGAACTGTTGAGTACCTCAAGGCCTACAGGGGCTATCTTATTAAGCGTCTTTATATTAAACATTTTCATGCCCTTCTTGTCTATATTTTATTTTTTGTTTCAAACTCCTTCATAAAATTGCGCAACTTTAATACGCCGTCAATCGGCATGGCGTTGTATATGGAGGCTCTCATTCCACCGGCGGAGCGGTGCCCCTTGAGGTTTGAAAAACCTGCTGCGGCAGCTTCCTTTGCGAATTTTGCATCCATTTCCTCGTTTCCGGTTCGGAATGTGACGTTCATGTCGGAGCGGGAACCGGGCTGGGCGGCGGCGCTGAAGAGACTTGAGCCGTCAAGATAGTCATACAGTATTGCAGCCCGCTCCGTTTTAAGTTTTTCCATGCCGGCAAGGCCACCCATGGAATCCACCCACTTAAGCACGAGGCCGAGAATGTATATGGTATAGCAGGGGGGCGTGTTGTACATCGAATCTTTATCGCTCATAACCTTGTAATCCATGAGCGTTGGCGTAAAGGGCAGGGCTTTTCCGAGCAGAGCTTTATCGACAATTACGACCGCCATACCCGCAGGGGCCATATTCTTCTGCACGCCGCCATAGACGATGCCGTATTTAGAGATGTCCACCGGCTTTGACATAATATTCGAGGACATATCACAGACGAGCGGTACATTCCCGGTCTCCGGGACGTATTTCCATTCCGTGCCATAGATGGTGTTGTTTGCACAGTAGTAGAAATATGATGCGTCTCCGGAGAGGTTAAGTTCCTTTTGTTCCGGTATGCGGGTGTGGCCGCAGCCTTCGGTAGTTGCGGCTATGTGGATATCGCCGTATTTCTTTGCTTCCTTCATTGCGAGGCCGGAGAAACTGCCGGTCACGGCATAGTCAGCCTTTCCGGTCTTCCCGATGAGGTTCATAGCGACTGCCGCAAACTGCAGCGTTGCGCCGCCCTGCATGAAAAGAATTTCGTGTGTATCAGGAATAGCCATGATACGCTTAAAATCGGCCTTGGTACAGTCGAATATCTCCTGATAGACTTTAGATCGGTGGCTCATTTCCATGACGGACATTCCGCTGCCGTTATAATTTGTCATTTCCGCTGCTGCTTTCTCAAGAACTGAAAGAGGGAGCATGGATGGTCCGGCCGAGAAGTTGTAAATTCTGTCGTTTGCCATGATAAGCACCACCAATTTTCATATTTTATGGGAAATCCAACAGAAACTATTATATATTTAAATGGCAGGCGATTACAATATTATTTCCCCCAAAAGTGTACTGCCTTTGACCGCCGTTATTTGTACATTTAGGACAGTATTACGCAGCTTTGTACCTGAAACGGATACTTCACAGTAATTTTCGGCATGACCGACACACCTTCCGCCGGATTCCGTCTCAAAAAGGACGCTCTGTACCGATCCTACGCAGGATATCAAAAATCGTTTTTTCATCTCATCTGCAACCGCTGCCGAGCGGCGTGCTCTGTCGCGCTTTACGGCATTCTCCACCTGATCCGGAAGGCGGGCTGCGATGGTTCCGGGGCGCCTGGAGTAGGGGAAAATGTGCATAGAGGAAAATGCACACTTCTCTATGAAGTCGAGCGTTTCTGAAAACTCTTCCTCTGTCTCACCGGGGAAACCCACTATGAGGTCGGCTGTGATTCCGCAATTCGGGAAATATTCCCTCAGCAGAGTGACCGACTCATAAAAGCGGGCGGTATTATATTTCCTGTGCATACGCGAGAGTACAGCGTCGCAGCCGCTCTGAAGCGAGAGGTGGAAATGCGGGCATAGATTCCCAGCATTTTTAAGGGCAGTGCAAAACTCTCCGTTTATTATTCGCGGTTCAAGCGAGCCGAGCCGCAGTCTTGCCTCAGGCGCTGAGCGGGAAACGGCGAGTATTGCGTCGGCGAGAGTCTTTCCGTCATGAAGATCTTTGCCGTAGGATGCTATTTCTATACCGGTTATGACAAGCTCACGGTACCCCTCTGCCGAGAGCCGTTTTGCTTCCGATGCCGCGTTATCGACCGGCATGGAACGCACGGGGCCGCGCGCATACGGTATTATGCAGTAGGAGCAGAAATTATCGCAACCGTCCTGAATTTTGAGCATTGCTCGTGTGCGCCCGTGCAGATGTCCTGCAGGAAGCTCTTCAAACTCCCTGCGGCGCATGGGCTCGTCCACCCGGACTACCTGCTTTTTTTCCGAAAACATTTGTTCGAGATCGTCTGCAAACCGGAGTCTCTCGCCACTGCCGTAAATAAGGTCGGCACCGAGTGCCGCCGCATCTTCAGGGCTAATCTGGCTGTAGCAGCCGCAGACGGCGGCGACAGCGCCAGGATGGGCGGCCTTCAGCCGTCTAATAGTCTGTCGCGACTTTCTGCCGCTCTCGGCAGTTACGGCACAGGTGTTCACGATGAATGCGTCGCAGCTCTCGTCGGTATCGCATATTGTGTGGCCGCGACCCGTGAGAAGCGTTTCAAGCGCCTGCGTCTCATACTGATTTACCTTACAGCCGAGCGTTTGGATGTATATTTTCACGGTGGATCCACCCCCTTGTGCCTACAAAAAATTAAGTATATAATAACCGTATAGGTGGTTATATAGTGCGCATGATTTCTAAAAAACCATGGCGTATAATTATATCATAAACGATTTTTATACCTATGATATAATATCTTAAAAATAAGTTTATATCAAGGAAGATTCATAATGACGGTATATTTTGACAACGCGGCGACGACGCGGGTGTGCCCGGAGGCGGCGGATGCGGTACTTGACGCAATGACGGAAAATTACGGGAATCCGTCTTCGATGCACCAGCTAGGCAGAAAAGCAAAAGCGATACTGGACAGTTCGCGGGCGAATGTGGCTGCAGCGCTTGGCTGCAGTCCGGAGGAGGTTTTTTTTACATCCGGGGGGACTGAAGCCGACAACTGGGCTGTTTTCGGCGCGGCGGAGGCCATGCGGCATAAAGGAAAGCACATAATAACCGCTATGTCGGAGCATGACGCGGTGCGAAGGCCGGCGGAAGAGCTCTCCCGTCGGGGAGCGGAAATTACGTTCCTGCGTCCGGGGAGCGACGGGTGTGTTTCCTTAGATGAGTTTGAAAGAGCCCTGCGGGAGGATACGGTGCTGGTTTCGGTCATGCTCGTCAATAACGAGACAGGCGCAGTAAATCCGATCTCAGGACTTGCGGAGATCATGAAGCGGCGCCGCTCACAGGCTATCCTCCATACCGATGCTGTACAGGCTTTCGGAAAGCTGAGCTTTACGCCGTTGTCTCTGGGCGCCGATTTAGTCACGGTGAGCAGCCATAAGATACACGGGCCCAAGGGAGCCGGCGCGCTCTTAATAAAAAAAGGCATTAAGCTGCCGGCGCATACTTTGGGCGGCGGGCAGGAGAAAACCCTGCGCGGCGGAACTGAGGCGCTTCCCAACATAGCCGGCTTCGGAGTTGCGGCGCGCATAGCCAGAGAGAAGCTTTACGATACGGAGGAACACCTCCAAAAGCTCCGGGATTTTACCGTCCGGAGACTTGAGGAGAAGATACCGGGGCTCATAGTCATTGGCGGAGGTGCGCCGCAGATTTTGAACATATCGATGCGCGGGTATAGAAGCGAGGTGCTGATGAACTTCCTGGACGCCGAGGGCATATGTATATCCAGAAGTTCAGCTTGTAAAAAGGGGGCGAGGAGCCATGTGCTGGAGGCTATGGGTCTTCCCGGCGACGTCATTGACGGAGCGATACGAATCAGCTTTTCCCGCGAAAACACATTCGAGGAGGCGGAATATTTCGCCGAAAAGCTTCAAGAGGCGAGCGGAAAGATACTGAAGATGCGATAAAAGCACAGACTGTTAAAGAGCCGGATGTTCGGCATAAAGCAGATCTTTGTCTTGTTCTGTATTCATTATCAAAATTGCATTTAATATATAATATAGTATTAAATTGGCACAAAGCCTTCGGAAGAGTCTAAGATGGAAAAAGCACACGGAACAGACGTTCCGTGTGCTTCGTGTTAATTGTGCTATTCTTTATCTTCAGTATCTCCGGTATCGCCGATGGATATCTCCGTCGCGTCCGTCTCCTGCGCATCGCGCAGAGCATCACGGCGGATTTCCTCCATGATGGCATCTGTTTTGGACACAGTTTCCTGTGCAGCGATGTCCTCGGGCGGGAGTTCGCCGTGCTCGCAGACATAGGCGAAAACCTTACCGTCCATCCGCTCGTTCTTGAGGAGGTATTCGGCGGTGAAAATTAGGATGTTGCGGTGTTCGGTGAGTATCTGCTCACATCTCTCAATGGCCGCGTCAAATATAGCCTTGACCTCTTCGTCTATCTCGGCAGCGATTTTCTCGGAATAGCTCTTCGTCTGGGTAAAGTCGCGTCCTATGAAGACGGACTGATTGCTTGAATCAAAAGAGATCGGCCCTAGTTTTTCACTCATACCGTATCTTGTGACCATAGAACGGGCTATGGAACTCGCCTGCTGTATGTCAGCGGAAGCGCCGGTGGATATATCGTCGAGCATGAGCTTTTCAGCGGTACGTCCGCCAAGAGCGGTAATTATGCGCTCAAACATCTCTTTTTTGGAGCTGAAGCTCTTATCCTCCTGCGGGCGGAAGACGGTCATACCGCCGGCCGCGCCGTGTGGAATAATAGTTATATGGTGGACGGGGTCGACATGCTTGAGATAATATGTCGCGACCGCATGACCAGCCTCGTGATAGGCGGTGAGCTTTCGCTCTTTATCGGTGACGACGCGGCTCTTTTTCTCGGGGCCGGCGATAACCTTTAAAGCAGCGTCATCCAGCTCAAGCATGGTTATAAAGCGCTTATTACGTCGCGCGGCCAGAAGCGCCGCCTCGTTAAGGAGATTTTCAAGGTCGGCCCCGGTAAAGCCGGGCGTACCCTTGGCGACGCTCGCGAAGTCGACATCCTCGCCGAGAGCTTTGCCTTTAGAGTGTACTTTGAGTATGGCCTCGCGGCCTCTTATATCGGGCAGACCTACATAGACCTGGCGGTCAAAACGGCCGGGGCGCAGAAGCGCACTGTCCAGAATATCGGAACGGTTGGTCGCTGCCATGACAATAACACCCTCATTGGAGCCGAAACCGTCCATCTCTACGAGGAGCTGGTTTAACGTCTGCTCGCGCTCGTCATGCCCTCCGCCGAGTCCGGCTCCGCGCTGACGGCCGACGGCATCTATCTCGTCGATAAAGATGATGGCAGGCGCGACTTTCTTTGCCTGATCAAACAAGTCGCGTACGCGCGAAGCGCCGATACCGACATATAACTCAACAAAGTCGGAGCCGGAGATTGAGAGAAACTGCACCCCCGCCTCGCCCGCGACTGCCTTTGCAATGAGTGTTTTTCCGGTTCCCGGAGGGCCCACAAGGAGAACCCCCTTGGGTATCCTCGCGCCGAGTCTGAGGTATTTCTGCGGATCCTTTAGGAAGTCTACAATCTCCTGGAGCTCGGCTTTTTCTTCGTCGGCTCCGGCGACGTCGTCAAACGTGACCTTTCTCTTCTCGTCACTGCCAAGGCGCGTGCGGGCCTTGCCGAACTTTGCGACTCCGCCTCCGGCGGCGCCTCCCGCCTTGTTGATCATAAAGTACCACAGGACTATAAAGACGCCCATGACGAGCAAATACGGCACAAATGACATCCACCATGGGGCCTGCCATCCGATCTTGTAGTTGTAGTCGGAGAGTATGCCGCTTTCGAACTGCGAATTTATCAGATCACCAAGATCTTTATAGAATATATCCACGCTGAGAAGTTCGTGAGTCACCGTTGAGCTGCCGTCATAGGACTCACGGAGCTGCAGGGTCAGCGTATTATCCTCTATAACGAAATACTCGACCTTTTCCTGTTCAAAGAGTCGGCGTACCTCAGAGTATTCTATCGTGCCGATGGCCTTTTCCTGAGAGGTCAGGAGGTAGATAGTAGAGAGCAATATGATAAGCACCAGCACATAAAAACCGATGTCACGTTTTTTTGTATTTTTTGGATTCAAGCAAATATCACTTCTTTCAATTTGGAATGGGGACTGTCGCTTTAGTCAGCATATATTTCAGGCTTGAGGACGCCTATGTACGGGAGGTTCCTGTACTTCTCCGCATAGTCAAGGCCGTATCCGACAATAAAGGCGTCGGGGCACTCAAAACCGGTATAATCGGGTTTTATATCCGCCTTTCTGCGGGATGGTTTGTCGAGAAGGGTACAGATGGAAATAGAGGCGGGCTTTCTTACAGAGAGATATTTTTTTAAATAGGAAAGAGTAACGCCGGAATCGAGGATGTCTTCTATAATTATGACATGGCGGTCGTGTATGTCGTTTCCGAGGTCCTTCGTAATACTGACGGCGCCCGTCGTCTTGGTACCGCTGCCGTAAGATGATACGGCCATAAAGTCGATGAGGCAATTTATGTCTATGCAGCGCATCAGGTCTGCCATGAATACAAACGAACCCTTGAGAACACCGACAAAAACAGGTTCCTTATCCTTATAGTCTGCGCTGATCTGGGTGCCGAGCTCACATACTCTATGTTTTATCTCCTCTGCGGAGAAAAATATCCGTTCAATATCTTTATTCACTTTAAGATGTTCTCCTCGAATGAGATTTTTAATACCTTATCGCCGGGTGACGCCGCGGCGCGAGTCCCCGGTCCGAGTCCGAAAACCGCCAGAATGCCGTCCTCATCGGCAACAACAGGGATATAATCTCTGCTCTTTGCCGGTATACGGTGTTCTATAAAAGCTTTTTTCAGGCTTTTTGTGCCATTCCTGCCTAAAAGCGCTATTTTATCGCCGGATGAGCGAGACCTGATGGTAATTCTACCACAGATAGCGCTCTTTTTAAATAGGAAAGTATTAAACGATTTATGAATTTTTGAATCATATTCCGCCTCGCCGCAGGACACCGTGAGACCCGTGCCAGGAATAACGGCTCTCTCGCCGGGTGATATGAAAAAAGGCTTGAAGGGCTCCCTCTCGGGCCTTTCCCCGAAGACAATGTCACCATATTCTCGCAAGACCGTGATTCCGGGAAGCTGCACCTCGCTCGAGGGACATTCGGAACGGCACAGGTCAAGAACCGCCCCAACATGTACCTGGGAGAGTTCACGGCCTGAAAACAGCCTTATTACCCGACGCGAGACGGAGAGGGGCAGAGAGAGTACGCCTGACACCGGCAGGCGGTTTTTTACGCTGTTTTTTTTGATAAAATCCTCGGCGAGTGAGGTCAGGTAATCCTCATCACCGGCGAGAAGCTCCGTCATGGATGATATGCCGGCGAAAAACGCGGGGTTTATTTCAGAGAGCACCGGAATGACACTGTGGCGTATACGGTTTCTGGTGTAGATATCCTCCGCGTTTGTAGCATCTTCGCGGTGGGGGATGTTTTTTGCACGCAGATATTCCTCAATCTCGCCGCGCGCCGCGGCCAGAAGCGGCCGGACGATTTTGCCGCGTACCGGCGGGATGCCGCAAAGGCCGCGGAGACCGGCACCCCGGGTGATATTGAGAAGAACGGTCTCTGCGTTGTCGCAGGCCGTATGGGCCGTCGCAATACGGGAAGCGCCGATTTTTACTGCTGTTTCCTCAAAAAAAGCGTAGCGCATTTCCCGCGCTGTCTCTTCGACTCCGCGGGAGGTTTCCGCAGCGGTTCCTAAAACGTCGCCGCTTCCTATACAGCATTGGACGCCGTTTTCGCGGCAGAAGTCCGCTACGAAGTTCTCGTCTCCGTCGGAGGACTCACCGCGGATGCGGTGATTATAATGCGCCGCCGCAACCCGTATACCAAGCTCACCGGAAACAGACAGCAAAGCGGCGAGCAGGCACATGGAATCGGCCCCGCCTGAGACGGCAGCGAGGATCAGGGAACCCCGCGGCAGCATATTATGTTTTTCCGAAAGTTCCAAAAGCTTTTGAATAACGGGGTCTTTGTACATTTAAAACATCCATTCGCTTTACGCACAGATTGCAGTGATATCATCCCGCACGGGAGGTTTGCGCCTCCATTCCGGCTGCAGCTTACACAGCGAGGAATGGGCGTATTATATTGGCAGAGGTGAATTCTTTCAAGCCGGTCACTCGGTATATCGACGCTCAACAGAGGCGTAGGTGGTGTACTCCGGCAGCCACTGGAGCTCTATATTACCCGTCTCGCCACGGCGGTTTTTAAGTATTATACACTCGGCAAGATTTGGGTTCTCTGTTTCCTTGTTGTAATGTGCTTCCAGATAGAGGCCGAGGACGATGTCGGCGTCCTGCTCAATAGCGCCTGACTCGCGCAGGTCGGATAGGATTGGGCGCTTGTCCGCGCGGTCTTTCCCCGCTCGCGAGAGCTGCGACAGGCAGATGACCGGGACGTTAAGCTCCTTTGCCATTATCTTAAGCATGCGGCTTATATCACTCACGACCTGCTGGCGGTTTTCGCCGGAATATTTTGTCCCGCTGCCGGCCGACTGCATGAGCTGGAGGTAATCAATAACCACGAGGCCTAAATCTTTAATTCTGCGGCACTGGGCGTTCATATCTGCGACAGAGAGGGAGGGGTTGTCGTCTATCCGCAGGTCCGCTTTGCTTATGGCGGCGGAGGCGTCCAGAATTTTTTTCCACTCTGCCGGCGTTAGCCTGCCGGTCTGGAGCTTTTTGCCGTTTACAAAACTCTCTCCCGACAGAAGGCGCATGCCCAGCTGTTCGCGTGACATTTCAAGTGAAAAAATAGCGACCGTCTTATTCGAGGTCTTGGCGACGTGCATCGCTATATTGAGCGCGATACTGGTCTTGCCCATGCCGGGACGTGCGGCGATTATAATCAGATCCGATTTGTTGAGGCCCATTATGCTGTTGTCAAGGTCGATGAGTCCGGTCGAATAACCGGGTATGCTCTCGGTGCGCTTCGCCGCCTCGGAGAGCTGATTGTATACGTCGATGAGTACCTTTGATACGGGCTCCAGTCCGCCGTCGGTACGGCCCTGACGGAGCGCGTATATCTTTTTTTCAGCCGCCTCCAATATCTCGGCAGCCTCGCCCGCGCCCTCCATCGCCATGCCGGAGATATCGTTCCCGGCCTCAGCCACTGCGCGGAGAAGCGCTTTATCACGTACAATGGCGGCATATTCCATGACATTCGCTGCGGTTGGAGTAATGTTCATGAGCTCAAAGATATAAGGGGAGGAGGTATCTTTATTGTAGACCCCGTTTATTTTCATCTGTTCCAGGACGGTGACCGGATCTATGACCATGGAATAGTTGAACATGGAGTAGATCGTATCGAATATTTCTCTGTTCATTTTGACATAGAAATCTCCGGGACGGAGCTTCCCGATAACCTCCGGCACACAGCGCGAGTCTATGAGCATGGAACCGAGGACGGCCTGCTCCGCCTCGACGCTGTGGGGCATCTGTTTTGCTAAGAGTTCATCCATATCTGTTCACCTGCCGAAATGTCATGCTTAAATTCAGACCTTTGGATATTGTGTAATATATGTGAGCCGCGGCTTACCACCCGCGGGCGGTAAGCACTATTAAATGAAGCTTGAACCAGATTCAAAATTTTTAATCTTCTGTTACGATGACATTTATGACGCCGGAGACCTCATAGCCGAGTTTGCATTTTACTTCATACGTGCCAAAAGCCTTGATTGCTTCGGGCAGGGTGATTTTATTCTTCTCAATGGTGATGCCATACTGCGCCTCGAGCGCCTCGGAGATTTCCTTGGATGTAACTGAGCCGAAAAGCTTGCCCTTGGCACCGGCCTTGGCCGGGATCTTTACGAGGCAGCTCTCAAGTTTTACGGCTGTGGCCTTCGCCTCCGCCTTTTCGCGCTCGATCTGCGCGAGGCGTGCCTTCTCGGCAGTCTTCATCGCGTTCATATTGTCGGCAGTCGCCGTTACGGCGAGCTTCCTGGGAATAAGGAAGTTCCTGGCGTAACCGTCCGAGACCTCTATCATCTGGCCCTTCTTGCCCTGGCCTTTTACATCCTGCTGTAATATCACTTTCATTTATGTGTCCATTCCTTTCATCTGTACTACAGGCACAAAATAACCATATAACGCAATGGCCATAGTGTGCATGTTTTGCGGTTGCCCGCTTGCGGGCGAGCAATACGCATATAAATCAAATAAGTTTGAACTTGTTTCAAACTTATTTTATCCTTATTGAGTGTCGGCAATCATTCGCCGCGGTCTTCAAGATATTTGTCTATAACAATGAGAAGATCGTCCATGACCTCCTCCATGGATTTGCCGGAGATCTGCGCTCCCGCAGTAGATTTGTTGCCTCCACCGCCCAGTTTTTCCACGATAAGCTGCACGTTTATGTCGCCGAGCGAGCGCGCGGATATCGTTACCGTATCGTGGTCGGGGAACACGACAAAAGAAGCAAATATGCCTGAGATATTAAGCAGTTCATCAGCGGCCTGCGCCGCTATTATGCGGTTTTCCACCGTGTCTGGGGCCGCTATGGCTATACCGGCCTTGTATACCTTTGCCTCCTGAATGATGGAATATCGCTCCACCGCAGTCTTGAGGTCGGTCTGCAAAAGCCGCTTGACTTCCGTTGTATCAGCACCCGCGCGGCGCAGAAATGCCGCCGCCTCGAAGGTGCGCCCGCCTGTGCGAAGGGTAAAATTCTTTGTATCGAGGACGATGCCGGCGAGTAGCGCCTCCGCCTCGTATCGGAGGATGTCGGATTGATCGGCGATATATTGGAGAAGCTCGGTCACGAGCTCCGACGCCGAGGAGGCGTACGGTTCATGGAAGCTCAGAGCCGCGTTCTGGATATATGTGGCCGCACGCCTGTGGTGGTCGATGAGGGCAACACGGTTAGCCGAGAGCAAAAGCTCCTCCGACTCGACCTGCTCGGGGCGGTTCGTGTCGACCACGACGAGGAGGCTCGATCCGTCAAGCTCGACGATGGCGTCCTGTGCGGAGATAAACGCGCCGGCGTACTCAGGGAGCATCTGCATTCGCTCAATAAGCCGCATTGAGGCGTTTGAGTGCATGTCGAGAACAATGTGTGCGGTTTTACCCCTTTTCCTCGCGGCGCAGCATATACCGACTGCCGCGCCGACGCTGTCGAGATCGGCGTATTTGTGGCTCATAATGTAAACTTTGGAAGCATCGCGGATCAGTGCGCTCAGCGAATTTGCCATTACGCGGGACTTGACCTTCGTGCGCTTCTCTATCTGAGAAGACTTGCCGCCGTAGAATTCAAAGCTGAAACGGTTCTTGATAACGGCCTGGTCGCCGCCGCGTGAGAGCGCCATCTCTATTGCCAGGGAAGCATATTGAAAACTCTCCGAGAGGTTTTTGCCGTCCTTGCCAATGCCTATGCTTATGGTCAGGCGGATGCCGGTGGGCCCCACTATCTCGCGCGCGGAATCGAGAAGCGAAAATTTTCCGTCTATAAAATCCTGAAGGTGGCGGTCCTCAAATATAAAAATATAGCGGTCGCGGTCATATTTGGAGAGATACCCGCCGCAGGTGCCGGCCCAGTCGCTTATCTTGTCGTCTATGGCAGATAGGTAAAAGGATTTCTCCTTGTCGGAGAGCCCTTTCAGAAACTCTTCATAACTGTCGAGCATGATAATGGCGAAAACGGGGCGTGAACTTATGAATTCATCGCATATTCCGGCATACTCGGTGACGTCCACCCAATAGAGCGCCGCGAGATAGCCGCGAACTCCGGGTTCCGTCTCAGCCCTCACGACATTGCCGTATACTCTGTATTTGTGATCGTCTACGGATATGAGGGTCGGACATTCCGTCTTGCCCTCCATGAGCCATTTGGAGGAAAAAACGGGGATGACGTCAGACAGGCGTACCTCAAAAAAATGCTCGCGGTCGCCGGTCATTTTAAGAAAACTGTCGTTAGAGGTTATTATCTTGTCGTCATCAATGCTGAAAATGACCATCGGCAGCGGGAAGTTGCTGAACGTGCCGCGCGCGGCGGTGTCGACATTCTGTGTGACGGATTCGATATATTTAATAAGTTCACGGTTCCTCTTTTGGAACGAGACCTTTGAATAGAGAAAAAGTAAAATAATAACAGAGAACTCGACATAGGCGAGTATCTTATTCTGCCTGCCGGTGAAGAAAGTAACCCCCGCAAACACGATGAGCAGTATGAAATAAAGCCGCATATTCGGCTCAAACATCCTTTTTATTTTCTTATTCAAGATGCATACTACCCCCATAATAAAATATTATTATAAAATTATACCAAGTTTTCGTGCACAGTACAATAATAATATTAAAATTCGGCGCAAAATGCTCTCGCTCTTATAATCTTTGCCTTTTCGGGAAAGGATATCCGAAGATGAAAAGGCAGGGAGGAACTTAAATGAAAGCGATAGTAATGGCCGGCGGTGAAGGAACAAGGCTCCGGCCTCTCACTATAAACCGCCCTAAACCGATGATCAATCTTATGGACAAGCCGGTTTTGGAATACATTTTGGCGCTTTTAAAGCAAAACGCAATGACAGAGGTGTGCCTTACGCTTCGCTATATGCCCGACTGTGTGACCGGGTATTTCGGCGACGGAAGCAACTTCGGAATGAGAATAGAAAGCCGCGTTGAACGCGAACCGCTGGGCACCGCAGGAAGCGTCCGCTCGTGTGCCGATTTTTTGAACGGTGAGGATTTCATCGTTATATCAGGTGACGCGGTCTGCGACTTTGACCTCAAAGCCTGTGCGGAATTTCACCGCCGGAAGGACGCTGAGGTTACGATAGTCCTCTGCGGTGCCGCCGAACCGCTGGAATACGGCCTCGCCGTGACGGGAAGGGACGGGCGGATAGAGCGCTTCGTGGAAAAACCCGCGTGGGACGGGGTCGTCACCGACCTTGTGAACACGGGGATATATATCATAAAAAACTCCGTCCTCTCCGAAATACCGGAGGGGAAAAACTATGATTTCGGGCGGGATCTGTTCCCAAAACTGCTTGCCGAAGGACGACGGATTTACGGCGTGCGCGCGGACGGTTACTGGTGCGACGTGGGAAGCGCGAAGGCTTATCTCGGCTGCTGTATGGACGTATTAAAAGGGAAGGTGAAAATTCCTCTTTCCGCACCTGTAAAAGAAGAGGGAGTCCGATCCGCATCGAAGATACCCCATGACGCGAAAGTTACGCCGCCCGTATATATCGGTGAAAATGTTAAGATAGGGCACGGTGCGGTTATCGGACCTGGCGCCTTTGTCGGCGCCGGCTGTGTTCTGGGCGACAATGTGCATATCGAAGGGAGCGCCGTTTTGGGTGCGGCGCTGAAAAATGGCGCGCGGGCGTCGGGAAGCGTTATTGACGAGGGCGCGGTCATCGGAATAAACGCCCTAGCCGAGGCCGGCAGTGTCGTCGGCGCCAAAGCAATTGTCGGTGACGAGTGCGTTATCGCTGAAAACGTAAAGGTCTGGCCGGAGAGAGAGGTCCCCTTTGGCACGAGGGTGACGGGCAGCCTCGTAGGCATACCGGTACAGACCGAGCTGGATTTCGGCGCGGGCAGTGCCGTTTCGGGCGAGGCGGGAGCCGCGGTAACACCGGTGAACGCGGCTCTTTTGGGCGCGGGCAGCGCTTTGTGGAAAAAGGTTGGCGTCTCGCACTGCGGCGGCGAGGCGGCGAGGGTGCTCTCCGCGGCGTTTTCATGTGGCGTATGCGCCGCCGGCGGAGATGTTACGGAGACAGACGCGTCCACTGCGGCGGCGGTGTCCTTTACGGGGAGGCTCCTTGGGCTGCCACTCACGGTATTCTTCAATCAGAGCGGAGGGAACGTTTCCGCCGAATTCTTCGGCGCGGGAGGAACTCTCTTGTCGCGCGAGGGACAGCGAAAAGTGATGTCCAAATCGGGCGGGGACGTAACCTGGGTTCCTGCAGTTAATATGGGAAAGCTTACACGCGTTACCGGTATTCCGGAGGCGTATGCCTCCTGGGCTATGGGCGCGAAATTCGGAACTAAGGCGAACATTACAGTCTCAGTCTCGGGGCGCGGCGCGGAAAACCGCGCGTTGAAGGACGCCTTGTGCCTTGCAGGCGTACAGCTGTGCGAGAAGCGCACGGGAGTTCTCTCTTTTGAGGCCTCTCCCGACGGTTTTTCTCTCTCCGCATATGACGAGGAGGGCAGAAAAAGGGACTTCGGGACGCTTATGCTTGTCCTCGCGCTAACGGAATTTGAGCGAGGGGAAAAGACTGTCGCCGCACCGTACGGCGCTCCGGCGGCACTGGAGACGCTGGCAAAAAGGTTCGAAGGGCGGATACTTCGCCTTGGGCGCGACGGAACCGAGGCGGAAGAGCTCTATATTAATCAGGGTTTTATGCGTGACGCGGCCTGCTCCGCCGTACGGATATGTTCTTATCTCGCAAAGCGCGGCGAGAGCCTTGCAGCCGTCTGCGGGAGGGCGCCGCATTTTTCGTCAGCCGAGCGCGAGGTCGCGGTGCGGGAGGGACGAGGCCGCGCGATGC
Source organism: Oscillospiraceae bacterium (assembly GCA_050253535.1). Classification (GTDB taxonomy): domain Bacteria; phylum Bacillota; class Clostridia; order Oscillospirales; family Oscillospiraceae; genus JBFWIW01. The sequence goes on along the minus strand of JBFWIW010000003.1, from coordinate 35,309 downwards.
GCTGCCTTGCGGATTCTTGCTGCGAGATGGCGGCGGAGCTCTTCGAAGGCATGCGTGTCAACACAGGCCGCGGCTGGGTGCACATAACGCCCAGATTTGACCGCGAGGCCCTGATTATCCGCGCGGAGGGAGAGACAGAGGAAATAGCGGAGGAACTCATCAGTGACTTTGAGCGAAGGGCGGCAGGGGCAGACGAGGAGTAACGCGGACTTGATACGGCTATTATAATAATTGAAAAATCTGTTGATTACAGCGCGGATTTACGATAAAATAAAATTCTGAATAGAAAGCAGTAAATCCGCGTGTGACAGGTAAAATACATAATGAAAAAAATAATGAAAACAATTTCGGCGCTTATTGTGCTTAATTTTATAATGTCCCTTGGCGCCTGCTCATCAGATCTGCCTGAGAATAATGTTCACTCGGCGGAGGATATATCGGGCAGAAGGGTGGGGATATTTACCGGCTCTGAAGCGTCAGTTTATATCAATGAAACATGGAGCGATTCGGTATCGGTGTCGGAATACGGAGACGAGAAGAGCATTGCCGAAGCTCTTTTACAGAATAACGTCGAGTGCGTTATTGCTAGTGACAGTGCCGCAGAAAAAATACTTAAGCAGTCTTCAAAATTGGGGACACTGAATGATCCGCTCATAGACGCGGACTATTCTGTAATAGCGGCGCGTGAGAACCCGGATCTCACGGCGGATATCAACTCCGCCCTGAAAACTCTCTCTGAAAACGGTACGCTGAAAAATATCATCAACGGCTATGTTTCAGCGACCGGCTATGTTTATAGTTCCACAGTATCGCCGGAATCGGTGCCGGCCACGCTCACCCTGGTTGTAGACACCGAGTGTGCGCCTTACAGTTACTGCGGCGACAGCGGAGAGATAGTTGGCATCGATGTGGACGTGGCAAAGGCAGTCTGTGATGTTTTGGGTCTCGGTCTGAAAGTCGAGGCCGTATCGTCTGATAAACTGATCTCCACCATACAGGGCGGCTGGGCTGATTTTGCGATGGGTCGGTTTGTGAAGGATGATGAAACGGCTAAGCTGGTCGATTTTTCGGATGCTTACATGCACTCAAAGCAGGTAATAATAGTCAGAAAAAAGTGATTCAGAAACAGTATTTAGTATGAAAGCTTACATACTAAATACTCAATGGCCGCTTGTGCGGCAATCGAAAATTATGAACAAGACCTCCCATGCGATGGAGGCGTTCATTAAAATCAATGCGTACGAGCGCATGGGAGGATAAAAAATGGAAAATTTGAAGATTGTAAAGATTGCCGAGGTGTTTTCCGGAAGTGAAAACTTTGCGGGAAAAGACATCACCATAGGCGGCTGGGTCAGGACCATACGGGACATGAAGAACTTCGGCTTTGCCGAAGTCAACGACGGGAGTGCCTTTAAGAGTATACAGGTCGTCTTTGACGCGGGACTTCCCAATTACGCCGAGGTGGCAAAGCAGAACGTCGGTTCTGCCGTCATCATAAAAGGCACTGTCATTCTTACACCGGAGGCGAAGCAGCCGCTCGAGATTAAAGCCAGTGAGATCAGGATCGAGGGTACTTCCGCACCTGAATACCCACTGCAGAAAAAGCGCCACAGTGTGGAATTTCTGCGTACAATCGCTCATCTGCGCCCGAGGACTAACCTCTTTTCCGCGGTGTTCCGCGTGAGAAGCGTCGCCGCGCACGCCATTCACACATTCTTCCAGGACCAGGGCTTCGTCTATGTCCACACGCCCATCATAACAGGCGCGGACTGCGAAGGAGCGGGAGAGATGTTCCGTGTTACAACGCTTGACCTCGAAAATCTTCCGAAAAAAGAGGACGGCACCTTGGACATGTCCCAGGACTTCTTCGGCAAGGGCACAAACCTCACCGTTTCAGGACAGCTGAACGCCGAGAGTTTTGCCATGGCGTTCGGCGACGTTTATACCTTTGGACCGACCTTCCGCGCGGAGAACTCCAATACCCAGCGCCACGCCGCCGAGTTTTGGATGATAGAGCCGGAGATGGCGTTCGCAGACCTCGGAGACAACATGAAAATGGCCGAGAACATGATAAAATTCGTGATAGCAACAGTTATGGAGAAGTGTGCCGACGAGATGGACTTTTTCAACGCGTTCATTGACAAGGGGCTTAAAGAGCGGCTTATAGGTATAGTGAATTCCGAATTCGGTCATGTCACATATACCAAAGCCGTTGAGATATTGAAAGACAGCGGTCATAAATTCGATTATCCAGTCGAGTGGGGCATAGACCTCCAGACCGAGCACGAGAGATTTCTCACGGAGCAGCATTTCAAACGTCCGATTTTTGTGACGGACTATCCGAAGGACATTAAAGCGTTCTACATGAGACTCAACGAGGACGGCAGGACCGTTGCCGCGATGGACTGTCTCGTCCCGGGTATAGGTGAAATCATTGGCGGCTCCCAGCGTGAGGAGAGGCTTGATAACCTTGAAAAACGTATGGAAGAGATGGGCCTCGAAAAAGAGGATTACTGGTGGTATCTCGACCTGCGCCGTTACGGGGGCGTGCGTCACTCGGGTTTCGGTCTCGGCTTTGAGCGCCTTATTATGTATCTCACAGGCGTATCGAATATCCGCGATGTACTGCCGCATCCGAGAACGGTCGGAAACGCGGAGTTTTAAAGCTTTTATTTAGAGCGAATCCAAAGGAGTCTGACCGTATTCAGCCAATGCGGCAAGGCGAATCCCGGAGCCCTGAGCAAAAATTCCCCCGAAAGAAGTGCTTTATATGAGGTTCGACCCGCCAAAGGAAAAGGGCAAAATAAACTTCAACGACTATAATCTGCGTCCAGCGGGGTCGTATCTCGACAGCGCCCGCTGCGATCTTAATGACCTCATGAAGCAAATGGACGACGCGGATGCCGCGGCGAAAAAGCTTCTCGGCGAGCTTGGGGAAAAGGACGCAAACGTTCTGGGTAACGACGCGCCCAAGACCAAGGCCGAAGAAGAGCCGGAGAAGCCGGACCTCGGCGAGCTTCTGAAAAAGCTGGATGAACTCGTCGGTCTCGATAAGATAAAAGCCAATGTGAAGAGCCTCATTAACCTGGTAAAAGTCCGCAAGCTGCGGGAGGAGAACGGACTTCCGGTTCCGCCGATGTCCCTGCACCTAGTGTTTATGGGCAATCCCGGCACAGGAAAGACCACCGTTGCCCGACTTATAGCCCAGCTCTACTGCGCCATCGGCGTCCTGTCCAAGGGGCAGCTCGTCGAGGTGGACAGGTCGGGGCTTGTCGCGGGTTTCGTCGGTCAGACGGCGATAAAGACCGGAGACGTGATAAAGAGCGCCATAGGCGGTGTTCTTTTTATAGACGAGGCATACGCCCTTGCTTCAGCCGAGGGGTCGAACGATTTTGGGCACGAGGCGATCGAAGCGCTTTTAAAGGCGATGGAGGATAACCGTAACGACCTCGTCGTAATTGTAGCCGGCTATGAAGAACTTATGGAGAGGTTTATCTCCTCGAACCCGGGACTGGAATCCCGCTTTAACCGATATTTTATTTTCGAAGACTACACCGGCGAACAGCTTTATACCATTTTTACCTCAATGTGCGAAAAAAACAGGTATGTGTTGGACGATGAGGCAGCGGAATTTTCAAAGGCACATTTTATAGAGCTATATGATACGCGCGACGAAAATTTCGGCAATGCCAGGAATATCAGAAATATATTTGAAAACGTAATCTCCATCCACTCCGACCGCGTGGCGGTAATGGAAGCGCCTACGAAGGATGATTTGATGACGGTTAAAAAAGAGGATGTGGAAAAAGCGTCCCTCATGTAGAATATTAAATATCGGAAGGAGAATAAAAATGGCAATAATGAACTGTAATTTTTACTCCAATGAGCTCGGTATGAATACTGACATCTGCGTCATCATGCCAGAACGCCGCCAGCAGCCTCATACTCCTTTAAACGGCAGAAAGTACCCCGTACTATACCTGCTGCACGGCCACTCCGGAGATCATACCAGTTGGCTTCGCAGCTCGCAGATAGAATTCGTTCTTCAGGCAACAGACCTCATAGTCGTCATGCCGAACTGTCACCGCTCGTGGTTTACGGACGGGAAGAGGACGCTCGGCTATTTCTCCTACCTGACCGAGGAACTCCCCCTGGTTATGGAGGACTGGTTTCCGATATCCAAAAGGCGTGCGGACCATTATATTGCCGGACTTTCGATGGGCGGCTACGGCGCATTCAAGGCGGGGCTCCGAAGGCCCGATCTTTATGCCGGCGCCATAAGTCTTTCCGGAGCACTCGACCCGTTTTTCGATAAAAAGCAGAGTATGGAGGGGCTGAACACCGTCGGCTTACCGGTGCGCGGCGACCTCGACAGCAATATGCAGAATATTTTTGGTGGGGCAGAAGCCATAGACGGATCCTACAATGACCTCATACAGGCGGCAATTGATCTGGATGCTTCGAACGTACCAAAACCGAAACTATACATGTGCTGCGGCACGGAGGATTTTCTCTTCGAGACGAACAACAGATACTATAACACTGTGAAGGAACGTGCCCCCGGTCTTGACCTCATCTACGAGACAAGCGAAGGGATACATAACTGGGCGTTCTGGGACAGGGAGATAAGAACCGCCCTTGATCACTTTGGACTTATAGGTTTCACGCTGAAGGATTAAAGTTAATACTAAAGAGTGGGCCGCCATTTGGCGGCCCACTCTCATTCTTATTATAGGTGCGTAAATCAGAAAAGGGATAAGACCCAGCATATTATAGGTGTCATAACGAGTGCTGGGAGGTAGTCGGCCATTTTGAACTTTGATATCCCGAGTATATTCAGGCCAAGACCGATTATCATGATAGAGCCCACGCAGGTCATCTCATTCACGGCGGAAGTCGTGAGTATAGGCTCAAGGACGCCGGCGAGCAGCACTATCGCGCCCTGAAACACTAATACAAATATGGCCGAACATAAAACACCGATGCCCAGACTGGCCGCAAGCATAATGGAGGAGATGAAATCGAGGAGAGATTTCGTAAACAGAAGCTCATTGTTGCCTGTGAGACCGGCGTTGAGTGAGCCGACAATCGTCATTGCCCCAATACAGAAGAGGAGAGAAGCAGTAACAAAGCCCTCCGCAATCGTCCCGGCGCCGCCGGTATTTTTTGTGAGTTTTGAAACTCTTTCGCCGGCCATGCACAGCTTACCGTCAAGATCCAGGAGCGTTCCTATTATGGCTCCGGTCGCCATAGCAAAAATTACTATGAGGACGTTTTCGCCGGAGAGAGAGCCGGATATGCCGATATAGAGTGAGCAAAGACCAATGCCGATCATGACGGCGCGGGTAACTCTCTCCGGTATACCGCGCTTAAAGATGAGCCCTATAATGCTGCCCGCGATGACTGCGGCAGTGTTGACTATGACACCTAACATAAAGCGAGGGTTCCTTTCGGATGATTACTATACGCGGTATAAGAGCGTACCGTAGGACGGGAACGGCCAATAATCGGCGCCGACGAGGGCCTCGAGGCAGTCGCCGGTACTGCGAAGTGCGCTCATGGCCGGTATAACGTTCTCGCGGTAATAAATGGATAGCTTTTCGGTATCGCTCCAGCCGTTACCCGCAACATTTACGGTGCTGTCAAGCTGTGCGATTTCGGCGTAAAATTCGTCGGCAAGAGCCGCGATTTTACCGAGAAGATCGGTCTCCGCCCCGGCGGGAACGGAGAGAGAGGTGGCCGTTTTGGCGTTAATAGTGGAGGCCAGCTTCTTTTCATAGTCAAACACGGCGGGCAGAATATCCACACGCGCCATTTCAAGCATTGTGAGCGCCTCGATCCTTATGGTCTTGCAATAGTTTTCGAGCATTATCTCAAAGCGCGAAGAAAGCTCAGTTTTGGTAAATATGCCGCTGCTGGTGAGGACTTCGACGTTCTTCTCATCCAGAAGGTGCGGGATGGCCTCCGCCGAAGAGCGAAGGTTTGGGAGGCCGCGTTTTTCCGCCTCCTCCAACCACTTTTCGTCGTATCCATTACCGTTGAAAATAACGCGGCGGTGCTCTTTTATCGTGCGTTTAATGAGATTGTTAAGAGCGGAGGAGAAGTCATCCGCGCCCTCTAGTTCGTCGGCAAACTGGCGCAGGGAATCCGCGACTATAGTATTTAACATGGTGTTTGCACTGGCTATCGACATGGAGGAGCCCGGCATGCGGAATTCGAATCTGTTGCCGGTGAAGGCAAACGGGGAAGTACGGTTCCTGTCGGTCATATCCTTCGGGAAGGAGGGCAGTGTGTCTACGCCGATTTCGATGTTGCCCTTATCGCACTTGTCATAGCGCGTTCCCGTCTCGATTGCGGTGAGGATACACTCAAGCTCTTCCCCTATGAAGATGGAGACAACAGCCGGAGGCGCTTCGTTCGCTCCAAGGCGGTGGTCGTTTGCGGCAGTGGCTACGGCTATCCGCAAAAGCTCCGGATAGCTGTCGACGGCCTTAATGACCGCGCAGAAGAATGTGAGGAACTGCGCGTTTTCCTCCGGGGTCGAGCCGGGATCCAGTAGGTTTGTGCCTTTATCGGTACTGATCGACCAGTTGTTGTGTTTGCCGCTGCCGTTAACTCCGGCAAAGGGTTTTTCGTGCAGAAGGCAGGTCAGGCTATGGCGTTTTGCCACCTTTCGCATGATCTCCATCATTATCTGGTTGTGGTCGCAGGCGACGTTTGCGGTGGAGAATATCGGCGCGATTTCGTGCTGCGCCGGGGCGACCTCGTTGTGCTCGGTCTTGGAGAGAACGCCGAGCTTCCAGAGCTCTTCGTTCAGCTCCTTCATATAGGCGGAGACGCGGATTCTGATGGAGCCAAAATAGTGATCGTCCATCTCCTGGCCTTTGGGCGGCCGGGAACCGAAGAGCGTCCTACCGGTGTAGATGAGGTCTTTCCTTTTGTTGTAGGTGTCCCTGTCCACGAGGAAGTATTCCTGCTCGGCGCCCGCAGTTGTGTAGACCCTTTTTACCGAATGGCCGAAGAGCTTAAGAACACGCTTTGCCTGTGTGTCAATGGCTTTCATCGAACGAAGAAGGGGAGTCTTGTTGTCCAGTGCCTCGCCGCCATAAGAGCAGAATGCGGTCGGGATACAGAGTGTTCCGTCCTTGATGAAGGCATAGGAGGTGGGATCCCACGCGGTGTAGCCACGAGCCTCAAACGTTGCGCGCAGGCCTCCGGAGGGGAAGCTGGAAGCATCCGGCTCGCCTTGAATGAGCGCCTTGCCGGAAAACTCCATAATGACGGTGCCGTCTGGTTGCGGGGCGATAAAGCTGTCGTGCTTCTCGGCGGTTATGCCGGTCATCGGCTGAAACCAGTGGGTGTAGTGTGTTGCGCCTTTTTCGATGGCCCAATCCTTCATGGAGTTGGCCACAACGTTTGCAAGCGCGGGGTCCAGGGGCTTACCTTCTTCAATGGTCTTTTTCAGCGCACGGTATGTCTCTTTAGGCAGTCGTTCCTTCATAGCCGTATCGCCGAAGACCATACTGCCAAATAATTCAGGTAAATTCAACATGGCATTATTCCTCCGCAAAATTGTATATTCCCCGATTGGTACGGGGTACAGATTTTTATTACAGATAAAGTATATGTTTTGAATGACGAAGTGTCAACGTAAAAGTTACACAAACCCCCAATATACACGAAGAAGCAAGGACGTGCGAAAAATACGTCAGATTATTGCCGCGGCTATACGCCGCACAGCTTCGGCCGCACGTCCTTCCGGGACACCGGCGTAATTTAATATGACAATACCGCTTTTGGCGCTTTCTCTGTCGCTGTAATACTGTGAAAGGCACGCGATTCTAACAGCGCGCGCTTTTGCGCGGTCGACCATTTCCGCATCAGTGAGGTCGGTTCCGACATCCATTAAAAAGTGCAGGCCCGAGTCCTCCTCGCGTATTTCCACATGGTCGCGCAGAGCGCTGTCCTTTATTGCGGCGAGAATTTTGTCGCGCAGAGCGCGGTAGTGGTTCCGCATACGGTTTATGTGTTTCTCAAAGTATCCGCCGGAGATAAACCTTGCGAGCGTGTACTGCTCAAAATTTGAGACGGTGCAGGCGTAGAAACCGAGCATTTCGTAAAACAATGCGGCAAGATGGCGCGGCAGCACCATATAGCTTATCCGGAAAGACGGCGCGAGGCTCTTTGAAAAAGTGTTTACATAGATGACCTTTTCAAGTGCGTCCACGCTCATGAGCGTAGGAACCGGTTTACCATAAAGCCGGAACTCGCAGTCATAGTCATCCTCGATGATATATCTTCCGTCCGCCTTTGCGGCCCAACTCAGGAGCTCGTACCGGCGGCTTATCGGCATGACTATGCCTGTTGGGTAGTGGTGCGACGGTGAGATGTGCAGTATAGCGGCTCCGGACTTGTCAAGTGCCGCCGGGGATACGCCGAACTCGTCCATCGCGATATGTGCGCATTCAACTCCGTTAGCCTCATATACGGAGGCGATCTTCGTATAACCGGGGTCCTCGACCGCAAAGACGCTGCCTCGGCCGAGAAGCTGAATGATGAGGCCATACAGATACTCCGTGCCCGCCCCGATGATTATCTGTTCCGGATTTACCTCCATGCCGCGAAAATCATGGAGATGCCGGGCTATCGCCTGCCGCAGTTCATATACACCGCCCGCCGGCGCGCTTTTTAATAGATTCGAGTTATCCTCTGAAGATGTGACCTCTTTCATGAGCCTTGTCCAGACTGAAAACGGGAAGTTTTTGTGATCCGTCGAATTTGCGACAAAGTCGGCAAAATACTCAGGCTTTTTCTCCTCTGTGCCGCCGGCTGTTAATGGCACTTCCGGTGTTCCGACTGAATCCTCGATGTCAGCGACAAAATAACCGCGCTTTTCAACAGAGTGGATATATCCCTCAACCATGAGCTGGGCATACGCGTTTTCCACGGTGATGACGCTGATATTCAAGTTTTTGGCAAAGCTCCGCTTGGACGGGAGCTTTTCACCCGCCTTAAGCTTTTTATTTAGAATATCAGTTTTTATGCACCGGTATAGGTACTCGTAAAGGCTCTCAGATCCGATGTCCTCAAACAGATACGTGAGCATACGCGCCTTCACCTCCGCAATCTGGTCATATATAATATTATCATATTGGATATTTTAATATGTCCAGATTTGATTATAATCGTCTTACACAGATTTGTAAACAGGAAGGACGTAAAGTAAATGGAAAAAACCAGATATGAATTAAACTGCGAGCTCGCGCAGATGCTGAAGGGCGGCGTTATAATGGACGTGACGACCCCGGAACAGGCGAAAATTGCCGAAGAGGCGGGGGCCTGCGCCGTCATGGCACTGGAGAGGATTCCGGCGGACATCCGCGCGGCGGGCGGCGTCTCGCGCATGAGCGACCCTAAGATGATAAAGGGCATACAGGCGGCGGTTTCGATCCCGGTTATGGCGAAGTGCCGGATAGGTCACTTTACAGAAGCGCAGATTCTCGAAGCCATAGAGATCGACTATATTGACGAGAGCGAAGTACTCTCCCCGGCGGACGATGTGTATCATATCGACAAGACTGCCTTTGCGGTACCGTTCGTGTGCGGGGCGAAGGATTTGGGCGAGGCACTGCGGAGAATCGCGGAGGGCGCGTCCATGATCAGGACGAAGGGTGAACCGGGAACCGGGGATATCATACAAGCCGTGCGCCATATGCGCATGATGAACCGAGAGGTTGCGCGTCTGACCGCCATGCGGGAGGACGAGCTGTATCAGGCGGCAAAGGAGCTGCAGGTCTCATATGAGCTTGTGAAATACGTTCACGAAAACGGCAGGCTGCCTGTCGTAAATTTTGCGGCGGGAGGCGTCGCAACGCCTGCGGATGCGGCGCTTATGATGCAGCTTGGCGCAGAGGGCGTATTTGTAGGCTCCGGTATTTTCAAGTCCGGAGACCCCGCGAAGAGGGCCGAGGCGATAGTAAAGGCGGTTACCAATTTTAAGGACGCGAAGCTTCTTGCGGAGCTGTCCGAGGATCTGGGCGAGGCGATGGTCGGCATAAACGAGCAGGAGATAAACCTTCTCATGGCGGAGAGGGGAAAATGATTCGTGACTATAGCTGTTTCGGCAGTACAGGGCTCTTTTGCGGAGCATGAGGCCGTCCTGAAAAAACTGGGCGCCGACTTCTTTGAACTGCGGCAGAAAAAAGACCTTGAAAGACCGTTTGACGGCCTGATCCTCCCGGGGGGGGAGAGCACGGTACAGGGTAAACTTTTGCGCGAGCTGGGCATGTTCGACGTTATGAAAGAAAAAATACAGGGTGGGCTTCCCGTCCTTGGTACCTGCGCGGGTCTCATACTACTCGCCGGACATCTTTCAAATGATGAGAAAACACACTTCGGCACACTGCCTGTGACCGTACGGCGCAACGCATACGGTCGTCAGCTCGGCAGCTTCTATGCCGAAGCCCCGTTTGTGGGCGCGGGTGTCGTCCCCATGACTTTTATACGCGCCCCTTATATCGAATCCGTCTCAGCCGATGCCCAGATACTCGCGGAGGTAAACGGCAACATCGTGGCCGCGAGATATGAAAACCAGCTGGGAATGTCCTTTCATCCGGAACTTTGCGGAGATGTTAGCGTCTATAAGTTGTTTTTCGACATAGTGCGCGCCTTTGCAGCTTAAAATGTTAAAAAATTTCAAATTGATTGACGAATCGTGAGAAGTGTTGTAAAATATTTTGTAACCATTATCAAGTATACGTATCACGAAAAATTTACCGACCCGCCCGGCGGCGGGTTTGTGTTGTGGAAGCTGTGAAAGGAATTCGAAAATGGGGATTATATCCGAAGTTAAATGCAGCAGATGTGACAGACGATTTTCCGGACTTCGCGGAAGATGCCCTTATTGCGGCGCGCGCAGGGGAAAAAACGGAAAGAGAGTGGCCGACGGTGACAATTCCATGTGGAAGCTCATTGTCGGAGTCCTGATTCTCCTCGTCCTAATAGCGGCCGTCATAGTACTTATCATGAGTACGCTCAAGGACAAAGACGTTGTAACGTCTACCACCACAACCGATACGCAGACGATCACATCCACCGGGGACCTTGAAGGCGAGGGGGTTAATTCGGTCGAAGGCGATACCACCACCAATACGGGAACCGTTACCGGAACAGAGACAGATACAGATACATCCACTCAGACAAATACCGCAGTTTCGGTTGAAAAAGTTACTATAACTTATGGCGGCTCTGAGACGGTGGACTTCACGATAAAGACCACAGACCCGCCGCTTACACTCAAATGCGTGACGGTACCGGCAGACGCTGAAGAACCTGTCATATGGGAGAGCAGCGACGAAAACGTGTTCGTCGTCCTGCAGACCGGCAAGGTGACGGCCATTGGAAAGGGCGACGCGACGCTCACGGTTACCTGCGGGGATGCCACGGCGGAGTGCATTGTCCGCGTAAAATAATGTCATAAAACGAGCGCACCGGACACGATACAGTCCGGTGCGCTTTTTTCGTTTTTTATCTGTCGTATTTATCCGCAAGTACCCTGTAATAGTCGGCGGTGTCATCGGTTAATTGTGAGTAATCCGCCTGCCAGCCCCAGTTGCCTGTACAGGTTCCCGGGGTGTTCATCCGTGCCTCGCTGCCCAAAAGCAGTATATCCTGCAGAGGCAGGATGACCCATGGGGCAGGCGAACTATAGAGCCCGGTGATTATCTCTATCGCCTTTTCCTTTGCGTCGCTCCCGGGGTATTCGGACGCGCACCAGCCCGCGATTGTGTCGTTGTCGTGGGTTCCGCTGTAAAAGACGCGGTTTGAAGCCTCCTCCGGCGGCATGGCCGCCATCTCGCCTGCGGAAAACTGCCAGACATTCATGCCGGGATAACCGGTGAGTTTCAGGAGGTTATAGACCCCTGTGTCCAACATACCCAGATCCTCCGCAATCATCGGGAGCGGATTATCCGAGAGCGCGCGGAAGAGCGCCATGCCCGGGCTCTTCATCCAGAAGCCGTCCTTCGCACTCTTCCCGGCCGGGATAGCGTAGTAGGCCGAAAAGCCGCGGAAATGGTCGAGCCTTATATAATCAAATTTTTGGAGCGCCGTTTCGACTCGGCGCTTCCACCATAAAAAGCCGTTTTCGCGCATTTTGTCCCAGTTATACAGCGGGCAGTTCCAATTCTGTCCGTCGGGCGTAAATCCATCGGGAGGGGCGCCGCCGGAAAGGGCTATATCGCCGTTTTCGTCCAGCATAAAGAGATCGCGGTTTGCCCACACGTCCGCGGAATCCACCGAGGCAAAAACCGGTATGTCGCCTATTATGGAGATGCCAAGCTCTTTTGCCGTCCCCCGAACGCGCGCCCACTGCTTTGCAAAAATATACTGAGTTTTTTTAATGCGGAGCATTTCATCGGAGAGCTCCGACCTCGCAGAGGAGAGGTCTGTACGATCCCGTTCACTCACCGGCCATCTTTGCCAAGGCACGCCGTATTTCGCGCGCAGCGCCGTATAGAGCGCATGGTCGTCCAGCCAAAAGGTGTTTTTACTGCAAAAATCGTCGAAGCCTGACATGTCAACCTCGGTTTTGGGATCTATAAGTCTCTCGTTTCCCGCGAAGACCGACGGGCTCATATATGGCGAGTCGCCCATGCCGACAGGACACAGCGGCAGAACCTGCCAGAGCTTTTGGCCGGAATTTTTGAGAAAGCGGAGGAAATTGGGGATATTTTCGCCCAATTTACCTGGTCCGTCTTTGGAAGGTATGCTTGTCACATGGCAAAGCACGCCGGATGCGCGCGGGAGCTCCGCCTTAGCCGGCGGAGCTTTTCTGAAAAGGAACATAACGGCCGAAACCGGCAGCATTGAAAGGCTCACGGCGCCGTTTTCCGGCTTATATTCACGGGACTGTAATAGCTCAAGGATGTAGGCCTTGTCCGTTGGTATCGAGATATCCACGTGTTCGAAGATGCCGCGGTTAATCAAGACCACGATCTCCTCGCCGTCCTTTTCGCGGCGGCAGCCGAAAACGTGCTCTCCAAAGAATAGCGGCTCAAAGGAGCCGTCCGTGAGGCACGGATAATCCCGCCGCAGGGCCCCGATCATCCGGTAATGCCACAATAGGCCGCCGTCTTCGCCCCCCCAAGGGTAAGGCCCACGGTTATACGGGTCTTCATAACCCTGCATACCAGCCTCGTCGCCATAGTAAATACACGGTACTCCGGGTATTGAAAATTGCAGGAGTGAGAGTATCTTCAGCCGGCGGCGGGCGAGGTCTTCCTTTTCGGCAGGCAGACGGTACCCCTCGCGCTCAGCGTCGGTTAGGCTGTCGGGGGCATCGCCCAGTACGGTCATTACGCGCCTGCGGTCGTGGCTCCCAATGAGGTTCAAAGCGCCGTAGAAGTTTTCAGGCGGGTAGTTTTCCATAAGATTTATAAGCCGTGCTGCGAGCTTGCCGGCTGGGATGCGCCCCAGCATAAAATCGAGGGCGAGGTCGCGAAACGGATAGTTCATCGTAGAATGCAGCTCTTCTCCCATGAAATATCTGCGCTTTTCCCCGTAGCTTATCTTGTTCGATGCGTCCTCCCACACTTCGCCCAAAAGGACGGAGCCGGGCTTTTCGGCATCCATGGCGCGGCGGATATCTCGTATGAAGCTGTCGGGCAGTTCGTCTGCGACGTCCAGCCGCCAGCCGGAAGCGCCCGCTCGCAGCCAGCGGCGGATGACGCTGCCTTCACCGCCGCAAATGAAATCGTGGTAGGAGGGGGCATCCTCGCACACGCTGGGGAGGTCTTTAACCCCCCACCACGAGTCATATTTATCCGGAAACTCCTCAAAGCGGTACCAAGATGCATAGGGCGAGTCCTTGTCCTGATACGCGCCGCCGGTGCCGTAATTCCCGTAGCGGTTGAAGTATACGCTGTCCGCGCCGGTGTGATTAAACACACCGTCAAGAATTATCCTTATACCCAGCTTTCCCGCCTCCGCGCATAAAGCGCGAAAACCCGCCTCGTCGCCGAGGCCCGGATCTATCTGCGTATAGTCGCCGGTGTCATAGCGGTGGCTGCTCGCCGCTTTGAAGATGGGATTTAAATAGACGGCGCTCACGCCGAGGTTTTTGAGATAGCCGAGTTTTTCCCGAATTCCTTCGAGCGTGCCGCCGAAAAACGGCCAGCGCGTTATTTGCCCGTCAGGCGCTTTTGTATAAAACGGCGTGTCGTCCCAGTCCTCCTGAAATACCCTGCGGGGGCCGTTTTTGCCGTAGGCGAGAGCGGCGTTTTTTCGTCTATCCTCCCAATCGGAGCCCCTCATAAATCTGTCCGGAAATATCTGATAGACGATTGCGCTTTTATACCAGTCTGGTGTTTTGCTCGGCTTATAGACGGTTATCTGGTATGAGGCGGGATGTTCATCCCAATTTTCGCCCGCTCCGCCAAGCATGGAGGTATTGTTTCCATAGTATGAGATGTTCCCATTCGTGTCAGTGAGGACGAAATGGTACCAGACGAGCGTTCCTGTATCCGGCATTCTGACAGATGCAATAAATTTTACACCCCCGTCACGGGTCTCTTTCCGCATTGGGACGGTCATATCCCCGGCATCGTCCGGGGTGAGGCGCAGGGAGCAGGAGACGGCACAGTCATCCGCGTCAAGCGCCAAAAAAACTTCAGCGCCGCATGCCGCCGCCCCGAAAGGACGGCGGTATGCGGCGCTGTGTGAATCGTGAAAAGCGTACATTATTTTTCTTCGGGGGCCAGGAGCTCACGGTAGAGCGCCATATATGCTTCAGCCGAAGCGCTCCAAGAAAAATCCTCGGCCATGGCGTTTTTTACAAGAGCGTCCCAAGTCTCCCCGTCCTCTCTGTATATGCGCAGAGCCTCTTTTATCGTGAAGAGGAGTTCGTGCGCGTTGAAATTTGCAAATGAAAAGCCGGTACCCTCGCCTGTGAATTTATTATAGGGGATAACACTATCGCGCAGTCCCCCGGTCTCACGAACAACCGGCAGGGCGCCGTATCGCATGGCCATCATCTGGGAGAGTCCGCACGGCTCAAAGAGCGACGGAACCATCACCATGTCCGCCGCGGCATAGAATCTGTGCGAAAGCCCCTCGTCGAACATGAGCATGGCGGACATCTTCCCGCCCGACGCGAGAGCTCGGGAGCGGAGTTCGTCCTCATACTTTTTATCGCCCACGCCGAGTACGGCAAGCTGCAGGTCCTCGCCCAGAAGCTCGTCCAAAATACACAGGACCAGATCCAGCCCCTTCTGCTCTGTGAGGCGGGATATAAGGGCGATTACAGGTGTGTCGCCGTTTACACAGAGGCCGATCTCCGCCTGTAAAAGCTCTTTGTTGCGTTTTTTGTTCTCAAGCGTTTTCGCGTCGTACTTCACGGCGAGGGACTTGTCTGCCGCGGGGTCGTATTTTTTTGTGTCGATGCCGTTTAGAATACCATAGAGCACCCCGCGCCGGCTCCGGAAGATATCCTGAGCTTTTTCCCCGAAGAAATCGGAGCAAACTTCATCCGCGTAGGAGGGACTGACGGTGGTCAGTCGGTCGCTCATGGAGAGCCCACCGCGCATATAGTTTACGGTGTCGCCATAGATCAGGCCGAGGGATACGGCCTCTTCACGCGAAAGGCCAAGGAGCTCGCCGGCGCAGATCTCGGGAAAAACGCCCTGAAACTTGAGGTTATGTACGGTGAAAACAGTTTTTATCCTGTCATAACCAGGAATATCGGCATATTGGCCGGAGCGGAGAAGTGCGGCCGCGGCCGCGGTGTGCCAGTCGTTTAAGTGCAGAATATCGGGGAAAAAGTCCGGCAGATACTGTATGCACTGGAGCACAGCTTGGGAGAAAAAGGCGATACGCTCGCCGTCATCATAATAACCATAGGGTTTCTCGCGGTCAAAATAGTACATGTTGTCGACAAAGTAGTAAACTACGCCCAGATGCCGGAGCATATCTATCCCGCAGTATTGTTTCCGCCAGCTGAGATTCAGATAAAAATCTGCTATATGTTTCATCCTGACTTTATATTTTTCCGGTATGCCGGAAAATTTGGGCATGATGACGCGTATGTTGCCCCCTGATGCGGAAATTGCTTTTGGCAGGCTGCCGGCGACATCGCCTAAGCCACCAGTCTTCATAAACGGTTCAGCCTCGAATGTGGCGAAAAGTATCTTTGGTTTTGATTTCAACTGAGGTCTCCTTTCTTATAAGGAGGATCACATCTCCTGTTTCTTGCCGATGGCGATGGGCTTTTCGGTACTGCCCAGAAGTGTGACGCCGTCCTTCACGGTGACATACTTGTCGCAGACGACATTTTCGAGTACGGCGCCCGCACCGATCGCGCTTTTTTGCAAGATGACGCTGTTTCGGACAATGGCGCCTTTTTTGACCACAACGCCGCGCGACAGTATGCTGTTTTCCACGGTTCCCTCTATTATACAGCCGGTGGATACAAGAGAATTGGAGACTTTTGCCGAACACAAATATTTTGCCGGCGCGGAATCCTGTACCTTAGTGCTTATCGGTCTGTCTGGAAGAAAGAGGTGTTGACGCACCTCCTCGTTTAAAAGTTCCCGGCTCGTCCGCATGTAGCTCTTGAGCCCGTTTATAGCGCCGACATATCCGTCAAACTTATAGCTGTATATTTTGACCTTGTCGAGGTTTTCCTCAAATATCTCCATGAGGTCCATATAGCCGAGGGCCTCATACCAGCTAATAAAGTTCAGCAGCAATTCAAGGTTTATGATGAATGCGTCGAGGAAGCAGTTGCCGTCGCCTTCGGCCGACGCATTTCTTATTTCTGTGACTCTGCCGCTCTCGGAGATATCGAGATACATTTCGTGCGTTTCATCCGGATGGAAGCTGTTTTTATAAACGAGAGTAATGTCCGCTCCGGAGGCCTCGTGCTGCTCCGCCACCGCGCGAAAGTCGATATTAAATATCTTGTTGCAGCCGGAGACGACGACAAGATCGCGTTTCCCGCGCTCGAGATACGCCTTGTTCTGTATGATGTCGCGCAGAAGGAACTTGCCGTGCACGCTCTTAAGCCCGTAGATCGAACCGGGGAGGATGAACATGCCTCCTATTTTTCGCGAGAGGGCCCATTCCTTGCCCACGCCGACGTGGTCCATGAGCGAACGGTACATATAAGGGGTTATCAGACCAACTGTGAGTATTCCGGAGTTCACCATGTTGGAGAGAGGAAAATCCACAAGACGGTAGCGGCCGCCGAAAGGCAGGGAGGCGACAGGGCGCTCCTGTGTGAGCGGGCCGTATAAGCCGTCGGAATAATTGGTCGCTATTAGTCCCATCATTCTTTTCATAAAGAACCTCCATTCATGCCGCGTACAAATAGATCATTAACCAAACAATCAGATGGAGGTTAATGGTATATGCCGCGGCTGCCGCCTGTCGGCGAGCGGCACGCCTTTTGTAAATGTATAGTTTTTAACACTAAACCGCCTTCTTAAATACTTGTGAAGTGCTCGCGGTCGCCAAGAACAGCTATCCTCTCGTTCCCGTTCCCGCCGCAGAAGCAGGCGCCGGACTCGATGACGGCATCCTCGCCGACAATCGCCTTGAAGACGCGGGCAGTCCCCTCGACCTTTGACCCCGGAAGGAGGATGGAATCCTCGACGAAGGCGCACTCTCCGACGTAGACGTCGGAACTCAGTATCGAATTTTTTACCGTGCCGAGTATGGTACAGCCATTGCATACGAGGCTACGCTCAACTACGCCGTTCATACCGATATAGTGTGGGGGAGATATGTTTGAGTTCGAGAATATCCGCATTTTATCCTCAAAAATGTTGAACTCCGGTTCTTCGTCCAGAAGCTTCATCTGGGTCTCGTAATAACTCTCGATTGTGCCGACGTCCTGCCAGTAACCGGTGAATGTGTAGGCGAAGAGACGCTTGCCCTGCCTCAGGAGGCGAGGGATAATGTCTTTCCCGAAATCCTTGTTGGAATCAGGATCGGTGTGGTCTTCAAGAAGGGCTTCACGCAGAACGCTCCAGTTGAAAATGTATATGCCCATGGAGGCAAGTGTGCTGTCCGGCTTTTTCGGCTTTTCGGAAAACTTCGTTATCCGCATGTCGCTGTCGACGCTCATGATGCCGAAGCGGCTGGCTTCGTCAGCGGGGACATTTATGACAGAGACCGTGAGGGCCGCGTCGTTTGCTTTGTGAAAGGAGAGCATGTCATTGTAATTCATCTTGTAGAGGTGGTCGCCGGAGAGAATGAGGACATACTCCGTATCATATCGGTCAATAAAGTCCATGTTGTGATAGATGGCGTCCGCCGTGCCGTTGTACCACTGTCCGCCGGACTCCGTGAAATACGGGGGCAGGACATGGACGCCGCCGTCCGCCGAATCGAGATCCCACGCAACGCCGTTCCCGATATAGGAATTCAGTACGAGAGGCTTATATTGTGTAAGTACGCCTACGGTGTCAATATTCGAATTAGCGCAGTTTGAGAGGGAAAAGTCGATGATCCTGTACTTGCCGCCGAAGGCAACGGCAGGCTTGGCGTTTCTCCTTGTAAGTGCGCCGAGCCGACTGCCCTGCCCGCCGGCGAGAAGCATTGCCACGATTTCTTTTTTTCGCACTGTGCATACCTCCTCTTATTGTGGTTCAGATACTATTGTTATAGTTACCGTTACGCCTTCCATATGTCTCTGGCGTAATCGGCTATACTCCTGTCGCTGGTGAATTTTCCGGCCTTGGCAATGTTCACAAGGGATTTGCTGTACCATGCCTTATCATCGCCGTAGACCTTGGATGCATGCTCCCAGGCGTTAACGTAGGAGGCGAAGTCCTTCAGTACAAAGTATTCGTCGTTTCGGTTTATGAGCGCGTCATAAATCCCCCCGAAGCCCCAGCCGCAGCAGGCAAAATGTCCGTTCACGAGCTGGTCGGTTATAAGCTTTAAGCGTGGGTTTGAAGAGATTTCCTTCGAGGCGAAATAGCTGCCGTCTTTATAAAGAGACATCGCCTCCCCGGCCGAAAGGCCGAAAATGAAAATGTTGTCGTCGCCGACGAGCTCGTGTATCTCGACGTTTGCGCCGTCTTCGGTGCCGAGTGTCAGAGCGCCGTTATACATGAATTTCATGTTTCCGGTGCCGGAGGCCTCCTTGCCCGCGGTTGATATCTGTTCGGAGAGATCGGCTGCGGGATATATAATCTGCGCCAGCGAGACGCCGAAGTTTTCCAGGAATACGACCTTTAAACGCCCCTCCATTGCGGGGTCGGCGTTGACGATATCCGCTACGCTGCAAATGAGCTTAATTATCTCCTTGGCGAAAATGTAGCTCTGCGCCGCTTTACCTGCAAAGATGAAAGTGTAGGGCGGAAGTTCAATTGATGGATCTTCCTTTATCCTGTTATAGACGTCCATTATCTTGAAGACGTTCAATAGCTGCCGCTTGTAGGCATGAATGCGCTTAACCTGAATGTCGAAGACGGAGGTGGGGTCGATCTTTATTTGAGTTTTTTTCGCTATATAATCCGCGAGTCTCTGCTTGTTTTCAAGTTTTACGCGCTCAAGCGCCTTTAAAAACGGGGCGTCGTCTCTGTATTTCAGCAGCTCTTCGAGTTTCATCGGGTCTCTTATCCATCTCTCGCCGACGGAGTCGCTTAAGAGCTTCAAAAGACCGGGATTAGACTCTGCGAGAAAGCGGCGGTGACTCACGCCGTTTGTCTTGTTGTTGAATTTCTCGGGCGTGAGTTCATAGAAGTCGCGCAGAGTATCCGTCTTCAAAATCTCGGTGTGCAGGTCGGCAACACCGTTCACCGAATAACTCCCAATGACAGACAGGTTTGCCATGCGGACTCTGCCGTCCCACAGTATGGCCGTCGCGCGGATGCGGGTATCTTTATCGCTGCGGCCGGAGAGACTGCTTCGGTATCGGTGGTCTATCTCCTCAACGATCATATAGATCCTTGGGAGAAGCCTTGAAAAGAGACCTATGGGCCACTTCTCGAGCGCCTCAGGCATGACGGTGTGATTAGTGTATGAGACGGTACGCGTGGTTATGTCCCACGCTTTGTCCCAGTCAAGTCCCTCCTCATCCATGAGAAGGCGCATGAGTTCGGGCACGCAAAGGGCGGGGTGCGTGTCGTTTATATGCACTGAGACGCGCCCGGGCAGCTTATCCCACTCGTCGGTCCCATAGTTGTTTTTATATTTTCTGAGTATCCATGTGAGACCGGCGGAGACAAAGAAATATTCCTGCTTCAGGCGGAGTTCGCGCCCCACGTCCGTGCTGTCGTCGGGGTAGAGGATACAGCTTATGGCCTCGGCGTCGTTTCTGGTTCTGACGGCGGCAGAATATTCGCCGCGGTTGAAAGCCGCCAGGTCAAAGCCCTCCATAACCGGCTGCGCGCGCCAAAGGCGTAGGGTGTTCACCGTCTCGCCGCCGTATCCGACGACAGGTACGTCGTATGGGACGGCCTTGACACAGGTATAGTCATGTCTTTCAAAGGCAGGCTTCCCGTCGGATGTGACTGTTGGGGTTACGGTCCCGCCGAAACAGACAGTAACCGCCTCGTCCGGGCGCTTTGTCTCCCACGGGTAACCGTTATCGAGCCAGGTATCGGGCTCCTCGGTCTGCCAGCCGCTCTTTATCTTCTGCTCAAAAAGCCCGAAGCGGTATCTGATGCCGACACCGGTTGCGTCTAAATCCAAAAAGGCCATGGAGTCGAGGAAGCAGGCGGCGAGTCTCCCCAGACCGCCGTTTCCGAGCCCGGGGTCGCGCTCGCAATCGCAAAGGCTGTCGAGATCCTCGCCGAGGTCATTAAGTCCGTCTCCGACGGCGTCGAGGACGCCCATGTTGAAAAGGTAATTCTTGAGAAGCCTTCCTATTAAAAACTCCATGGAAAAATAGTAGATTTCCTTTTTGCGGTCGAGCGCGTGGCGGGCATGAGTCACGGTGTGCTTTTTTGCCGCCTCTGAGCTTATGAGATGGACGAGAGCAACGTATTTTTCCAGCCTTCCGCAGTGTATTATTGATTTGCCGAAATGCTCGGTGATAGTCGATATATATTCGACCTTGAATTGTTCCTTATTAATAAACATCTTATCTCCCAAAGGCTATTTGCCCTTATTTTTTTTGGAGCGGCGCGCTTTTTTGAGTATCAAGCCGCCAAGAGGCGGCAGGCTGAGATTCACCGAAAAGCTCCGTCCATGCATGGGTTTTTCCTCCGCCTTAAGCGTTACGGCATCATAGCCGGTGCCGCCGAAGTCCTCGCTGTTTGTTGAAATGAGTATTTTATATGCTCCGCCCTCCGGAACGCCTATGCGGTATTCACCATAGCCTGTATTTCGGAAGTTTAGCACCGCTATTGTATACGATTCATCTACGGGTGCCCATCGCTCAAAAATAAGGACGCTCTGCTCCGAGTTGTCCGAGTCCGTCCAGCGGTATCCGTTCCAGCTGCGGTCGTCCTCCCACAGAGACGGCTCGCGCAAAAACGTGCGGTTAAGCGCTTTAACATAATCCCTCAGCTGACGGTGCCTGTCATAATCAAGCAAAAACCATTCGAGCGGTTCATAGTATTTCCACTCGATGAACTGGCCGAACTCGCTGCCCATGAAGGTCAGTTTTGCGCCTGGGTGGCAGATCTGATACATGAGAAGGAGTCGCACTCCGGCAAAATTTTCATCGTATGATCCGGGCATGCGCCCAATTATTGAGCGCTTCCCATGTACGACCTCGTCGTGCGAGAGGGGAAGAATAAAATTTTCCGAAAACGCGTACATCATCGAAAAAGTGAGGAGATTGTGAACTGGGCCGCGGCCGCCGAAGTCCGTGGAAATATAAGTTAACGTATCGTTCATCCAGCCCATGTCCCATTTGTAATGGAAACCGAGTCCTCCGTCATAAGGCGGATAGGTGACGAGAGGCCACGACGTGCTCTCCTCCGCTATCGTAAAGACATCGGGATAGTACTTCGCGACGGCGGCGTTCAGTTCTCGTATAAAGTCTACGGCCTCAAGATTGGCCTCGCCTCCGAACTTGTTAAGGCGCTTTTCGCCGGGATCAACTGCAAAATTGAGGTACAGCATACTGGAAACACCGTCTACGCGGACGGCGTCTATGTGGTAATATTCCATCCAGAATATGGCGCTGGATATGAGAAAGCTCCGCACCTCCGGCCGGCCGAAATCAAAGATGTATGTGCCCCACTGCTTGTGGTCGTAAATTTCATAGAGTTTTTCCCCGTTAAAACGGCCAAGGCCGTGAGCGTCCCGGCAGAAGTGGCCGGGAACCCAGTCCATGATGACGCCGATACCCGCGCGGTGGCACTTATCCACGAGATACATGAGGTCCTGCGGCGTTCCGTAGCGGCTAGTAGCCGCGAAATACCCGGTCGTCTGATATCCCCAGGAACCGTCGAACGGGTGCTCGGTTAAGGGCATGAGCTCTATATGCGTGTAGCCCAATTCGGCGGCGTAGGGCACCAGCATGTCGGCAGTTTCGCGGTAACTGTAAAAGCCGGCCTCTTCCTCGCCCTCTTTTTTTTCTGGACGTCTCCAAGAGCCCAGGTGTACTTCATATATATTCAGGGGGTGGCCGAAATGTGGCGTGACGCGCCGCTTCTTCAGCCATGCGGAGTCACGCCATTCGTAACCCTCAAGAGACGCGATCTTTGAGGCGTTACCCGGCCTGACTTCGGACGAAAATGCAAAGGGATCGGCCTTGTAGAGCTTCTCCCCGTCCTTCGTCTCGATGACGTATTTATAGAGCTCACCTTCATGGGCGCACGGCACAAAAGCCGACCATACGCCGCCTTTAATGTGTGACAGGAAGAACTCGTCGTCCCGCCAGCTGTTGAAGGCGCCGGCGACACGGACGCTCAGTACGCCGGGAGCCCAAACCGTAAAGGTCGTCCCGCCGTCGTGCATATGAGCGCCGAACTTCTCATAGCCCTTGAGATATTTTCCGGAGCCAAACAGGTACAGCTCTTCGTCATTTATCTTCTGTTCCAATTTTCACCTCCGAAAATCTGCAGATCTGGCTATATACGGCGAAAGGGTCTGCCGTTTAGGCACGCCTCACATGTTTCCGGTAAATAACATAACCGCAGCCAAACCGCATACCGGGGCAGTCTCGCACCGAAGTATGCGCGGACCGAGGGATACCGACAGCATACCGCATTTTTGTGCAAATTCCGCCTCCTCCGCCGTAAAGCCGCCCTCGGGTCCCGTGAGGATGGAGATCGTTTTATATTCCGGTTGTGACTCCATGGCTGATTTGAGGCCAAGTCTTCGCTCTTCCTCGTAGAAAAAAAGCGGCAAATCGGCCTTGGCGGCGGATTTTACGGCCGTCTCAAATGAGTCCGCAGCCGAAACGCGAGGAATCTTCCCTCGGCCTGACTGCTTCGCGGACTCCTCGGCAATCTTTTGCCAGCGGCCCAGCTTGCGCAGGAGTGAGGTACCATCCGGCCTGGATACGCAGCGATCAGACGGGAAAAGGACTATTTCGGACGCACCGATCTCAACGCATTTCTGGATGACCGTCTCCACCTTGTCGCCTTTGGAAAATGCGGTATACACCGCGCAGGAAGCCGTGGGCTCACCTGAAGACGGCAGTTTGTCCAGAACCTCTGCGCATAGCCCGTCACCGTCTTCTTTCAAACGGCAGGTGTAATCGGTACCCTCGCCGTCGCAGACGGTGAAGATTTCTCCGCGCCTTATGCGCAGTACCTTTATATGCTCGAGATCGGAGGCTGTGAGATATGCGATGCCGCCGAAGATATTCGATGCGGCGAGGAAAAATCTTGCCATCGGATATCACGCCTTTCGGTTTTGTGCGCCGCTGATGATTTCGCGGCATAGAATAGGTACGGGGGAATGAATATGGAAATAAACGATATCGAAAAACTAAATGTTGTATGGCAGCGTGTTATGCCGGAATCGGAGGAGACGGTAGTAAACATATCCGAGGCTCCGGAAAACGACACCGCTACTCTGGAGAGATTTATACAAAACGAATTTAATGGGGCTGAAAGTTATGCCGCCCTGGCTAGAAGATGCAGAAGACCGGACCGTGCGCGTCTATTCAGCGCCTTGGCTGAGGATGAGCGCGAGCATGTCGCACGGCTCCAGACGGCATATTTTTTACTTACGGGCGAAAGCTTTATGCCGAAGGCCGAGATGTCGAACGAGCAGCTCAACATGACGACGGTCCGCCAAAAATATCTAAACGAGCTGGCGGATGAAAAAGCGTACAAAACTGCGGCTGAAAAGACAAAAAATCCAAGGCTCCGCGCTGTTTACGAGGCCAATGCCCGGGACGAAAAGCGGCATGCGGACACTTTGGAAAAACTCATAGCAGAGATGATGAGATAATTGAGCCTGTCGAAAAGCCCGAAGGGTTTTTCAGGCTGGGAGAGTTTTGATAATCTGATAATCATCTCTCCAGATACTCTTTGCCGAACGAGACGGGCAGCAGGTCCGAGAGCTTGTAGCTCACATATCTGCCGTCGGATTTTGCGCATAGGACCTCCATCGAGGGAGAGAATTCGGACAGCACCTGACGGCAGGTGCCGCAGGGGGTGCAGTAGCTCTGGCTCTCGGCAAATAACGCTATGCGCCGGAACCTGCGCCTGCCCGCGGAGACGGCCTGACACACGGCCGACCTCTCCGCACAGATCGTACAGCCAAGAGCGGCGTTCTCCACGTTGCAGCCGGAAACGACGGAACCGTCATCGCATTCGAGCGCGGCGCCTACAGGAAAATGGGAATAGGGGACATAGGCGTTTTTCGATGCCTCTATCGCGCGGTCAATGAGTTCTCTGTCTGTCATTCAAAAACCTCCCATCCGTTGTTCGTTTTATTTGAAGTATCCCACGCCGCCCTCGAAGAGCGGCTGATGCTTTACGCCTGCGATGTTTTTTGATACATACTCACCGCGGCGCTCCGTATGGCCCATCTTGCCGAGAACGCGTCCATCCGGGCTCAAAAGCCCCTCGACCGCCATCATCGAGCCGTTTGGGTTTACCGAAATGTCCATGGAGGGACGGCCCTCTATGTCTGTGTACTGCGTCGCTATCTGACCATTTGCGGCGAGCTCCCTGAGTGTTTCAGGCGGAGCGACAAACCTTCCCTCTCCATGGGATATCGGGACAGCGTAAACGTCACCGACGCTGCAGCCCGAGAGCCACGGTGAGGAGACGGATGAAACGCGCGTATAAACATATTTTGACTGGTGACGGCCGATTAGATTATAAGTCAGCGTGGGGCAGGCGCCGTCCATCGGCCGTATATAGCCATAAGGGACGAGCCCCAGCTTAACAAGCGCCTGAAAACCGTTGCATATGCCGAGCATCAGGCCATCGCGTTTATATAAGAGATCGTGCACCGCGTCGAAGATGCGTGGATTGCGGAAGAACGCGGTTATGAATTTGGCGGAGCCGTCCGGCTCGTCGCCGCCGGAAAAGCCGCCCGGAATAATTATCATCTGGCTCTGCCGTATCGCCTTCTCTACAGCGGTGACGGACTCTTCAAGGAGTCCTGCCGTGAGGTTTTTCACGACTATGATCTCGGCGGCTCCCCCTGCTCGCCTGACGGCTCTTGCCGTATCCTCCTCGCAGTTGGTGCCGGGGAAAGCGGTTATTATGGCCCGCGGTGAGGCGAATTTTTCTCCGGCCACTATGGAGCAGAGTTTGTCGCTTGAGATGGCGGACACCGAGGCAGAGTCACCTGCCCGCGTCGGAAACACTCGCTCAAGCTTTTTTTCCCAGGGGGGGATGAGCTCAGAAAGTTTTACCGTCTCATTTCCAAGGACGATTTCGGCATTATCTGTAACATGGCCTATTACATAAGCGCCCTCACAGGGGGAGCCGGTCTCGGCTATTATGGCTCCGGGCATTTGCTCGAAGAGGATTTCCGGATTCCCCTCCAGTGTGAAGCCGAGTGTGTTCCCGAGGCACATCTTGAATATGCCCTCACAGGCCGCCCCGTCGGTGATGGCCCACGCGGAGAGTATTTTGCCGTCTTCCGCAAGCTTTCTGAAGCCGCGCCACATGTCTTTTGTTTCGGAAAGAGTCCCGCCGGGCGTAAACAGGCAGACAGAGGAGCCGGCCTTCTTGAATTCAGGGGATATGACGTCACCTGCATCGGCGGGGGCGATTGCGAACGAGACCAGCGTGGGCGGCACGTCCAGATCCATGAAGGAACCGGACATACTGTCCTTCCCGCCTATGGCGGCAAGTTCAAGAGAGAGCTGCGCATCCAATGCGCCGAGAAGCGCGGCGGCGGGCTTTCCCCATCTCTCCGGATCTGTTTTCAGCCGCTCGAAGTATTCCTGAAAAGTGAGGTAAACTCTGTCAGGATCGCAGCCGGAGGCAACAAGTTTAGCAGCGGAGGTAACGACGGCGGCCTTCGCACCCTCATAGGGGTTTGCGGACGAGAGGTATGGATCGAAGCCGAAGGCCATGACCGAGCAGGTCGAGGTCTCGCCGCCAAGTACCGGAAGAAGCGCCGCCATGGACTGCGCGGGGGTCGTCTGCGTTTTTCCGCCGAACGGGGAGAGAACGCTGCCCGCGCCTATTGATGAGTCAAAACGCTCGATAAGCCCGCGCTGCGAGCAAAAGCGCAGATCAGATACCATATTCCGGAGCTTTTCGCCGGCGGTTCTGCCGGGAAAAACATATTTATATTTGGGAAGAGAGGGGACTGAGATTGCTGTATGCTTGTCCGCTCCGTTACTGGAGAGAAAGTCGCGCGAAAGATCGGCGACAGTCCCGCCCTCGAAACGCATGACCATGCGGGGGGACTCCGTCACCTCGGCAACGGCGTATGCCTCAAGGTTTTCCGCCGTGGCCTTACCTATAAAGGCCTCCACATTTTCGGGCGCGACCACAACCGCCATACGCTCCTGCGACTCGGAAATGGCTATTTCGGTAGCGTTGAGGCCCTCATACTTTTTCCTGACCATCGAGAGATCGATACGCAGCCCGTCGGCGAGTTCGCCGATGGCGACTGAAACGCCGCCTGCGCCGAAGTCATTGCAGCGTTTTATCATGCGGGTTACGGATGAATCGCGGAAAAGACGCTGAATTTTCCTCTCCTCCGGGGCGTTACCCTTCTGCACTTCGGATGCCATGGTCGTGAGGGACGCCATGTTGTGCGTCTTGGAAGAACCGGTCGCGCCGCCGATGCCGTCTCTGCCTGTTCTTCCGCCGAGGAGTATCACGATATCGCCGGGAGCCGGTACCTCACGCACGACATTACACGCTGGGGCAGCGCCGACAACGGCGCCTATCTCCATGCGCTTTGCTACATAACCGGGGTGGTAGACTTCGTGGACGAGGCCGGTGGCAAGCCCTATCTGGTTGCCGTAGGAGGAATATCCCTGAGCCGCCGTGACGGTGAGCTTCCTCTGCGGGAGCTTGCCGGGAAGGGTATCGGATAGTGGCGCCGTTGGGTCGGCGGCGCCGGTAACGCGCATGGCCTGATATACATAAGACCTGCCGGAGAGAGGATCGCGGATGGCGCCGCCTATACAGGTGGCCGCGCCGCCGAAGGGCTCTATCTCCGTCGGGTGATTGTGTGTCTCGTTCTTAAACATGAGAAGCCACTCTTCGGTCTTCCCGTCTATGTCGACGGGTATCTTAATGGAACAGGCGTTTATCTCCTCAGACACGTCGAGGTTTTTAAGAAGTCCGCGCCTGCGCAAAACCTTGGCGCCGATGGTTGCCATGTCCATCAGTGTTTTAGGGCGGCTCTCGGCCTTCTCACCGTATACCTCCCGACGGGCATCGAGATATCGTCCAAACGCGGCTTTTACGGCCTCGTCGCAAATTTTCACATCGTCTATATGCGTGCCGAATGTGGTGTGACGGCAGTGATCCGACCAATAGGTATCCACGAGCCGAAGCTCCGTCACTGTCGGGTCGCGGTTTTCCTCGTCCCTAAAATAGTCCTGCATGAAGGCGAGGTCATCCGTATCCATGGCAAGGCCATACTCTGAGATCATTTCGGAAAGCTTTTCACGCGCCATCTTTGTAAAACCGTCCAGGGTATTCACGGGAGCGGGCTCGGGATTGGTCTGCACGAGAGTCTCGGGTTTTTTCATTCCCGCCTCGCGGGATTCTACGGGGTTAATGAGGTATGCTTTTATTTTCTCCATTTCCAGGTCGGAGATATCGCCGAAAAGCACGTAAACCTTAGCGGTGCGGACAGCCGGCCGGTCGAGACAGGTCATAATCTGAATACACTGGGCGCAGGAATCGGCGCGCTGATCATATTGGCCGGGGAGAGCCTCAACGGCCAGTACGCGGTGCTCCCCATCAAAAACGGGCAAGGCCTCGTCATATACGGTGTCGGTTTGCGGCTCTGAAAATACCGCGCCACGCGCTTTTTCATAGACCTCTGCCGAAAGGCCCTCACTGTCGTACCTGTTCAGAATACGAAGGCCGGTTAGCGATACTATGCCAAGGTCCTGTGTAAGTTCGCGAAGGAGCCCCCCGGCCTCGACATCAAAACCGGATTTTTTTTCGGTAAAACACCTATAAACTTTCTGCATGCGGATTTTCCCCTTATCCCTGATTCATTTTCCATTCTGTAAAATTATAAAATACGCTTGTCTGCGAGAGTTCCATGTCGGATATGATGTTTCTGTGCGTTATGGCGGCATACTCTTTATAGATGACCGGAATTATAGGCGCAGTGTTATAAACATAATTGCACAGGGCTTTTGCCATCCTCGTTTCCGCCGTTTCGGTAGAAGCGCCAAGGAAGTCCGCGACGTAGACGGCGCCGTCGGAATCCTCCGTGATGCCGAAAGCGAGAGAAGCGCCGTAAGACAGTATATCCGTAAGATCAAAGTCTGCGGACAGGCGCACCTCCGCGTAATACATGTCGTACTCGCCCTGGTCTATTGCTGCTATATAGTCGTCCCATGGCAGAACAGTAAGCGTTATGTTTATACCGATATTTTTGAGAACGTCGGTTATCGTCTGCGCGGCTTCAACCTTGTTCTCGTTTTCCTCGTTCACTATAAAGTTTATCGAGAAATCAGTGTAAACTCCGTCAATTGGGTATTCAAGGTAGCTGTCCCCGTTATCATCCGCCACGCCACGCCCCGCGAGGATGGCGGAGAGGGTCTGCATGGAATATTCCGTTCCGCTCTCCCATGCCGTATCGTAATAAGGGAGGGCGGAGCTCAAAACCAAAGGCGCCGCCTTTGCATGGCCGGACATCAGGGTATCCGCGATATATGGCCTGTCCACGGCGTGGCTTATCGCCCTTCGTATTTCGGAATCGGCGAGAACGGCGTTTTGCATATTGAAGCCTATATATTGAAGTATTGTCGTGTCATAATAGCGCACTTCATAATCTACAGGGATGTCAGGATAGGATGAAGAGCAAGGGTCCGCGTGTATTAGGTCTATCAGGCCGGCCGAGAACGCCTCCGAGAGCTCCGAAGCAGAGCAAGAGGCGAGATAGACGGTGTCCGAGGGCAAAAACGAGTAGTCACGGTATTGCCGGAAGGCCTGGAGTTTTCCGTTGACAAAGGTATACGGCCCGGTGCCAACGGGAATATCATCCTTTCCTGTGCTGTTTTTTACTATGGGCACGTCCAGAAGTGCGGGCAATAAATAATTTTTTGTTTTAAGCGTCACTGTGAGCGTATAATTGTCCGTCGCCGTGACGGACAGAAGATTTTGGAGCCGCTTTGCATAATTTGCGCTGGATTTTGCAAGATTCAGCGAATACGCCACGTCTTCCGCTGCCAGAATTGAGCCGTCTTGGAAGTATATATCGGATTTTAGCTTGAAGGTGTAATTTATTCCATCGGTCGTTTCGGAATCTGCACAGAGGACGTTTTCAGCTTCGAAATTCGGAGAGAGTTTAAAAAGCCCCTCATACATAAGTCCCGAGACGGTGATGTTATCGCCGTTTTCGCATGAGTAGGGGTTAAACCCCGCGTTTTCGTCGTAATTCAGTGTAAACAGCTTGTCCCCCTCGGAAGCCGAGACCGGCTGTTCACCACTTTGCGTGCCGTTTGGCGTTTGGCCGGATGACGTGCTGGTGTCCGTCCCGGCGTGCCCGTCTAAACCAGAGCAACCGGAGAGGCAGCCGGAGAAAAGAGCCAGGCACAGTATGAGTGAGATGTAACGCAAAAGCCTGCCTGACATTGGTTTATCCTTTCAGCATGATAACGGCACCCTGACTCCCCCTGATGCCGAGGGTATGCCGGTGCGACCAGTATTTTTCATGAAAGCACATGGTACATTCTGAGGAAACGGCTATGTTTTTATCCAAAAGCCCCGAGCGGACCAGAAGCGCATGGTTTATCTCCTTGAGGTCGACCATGAATTTTTCCCCGCGCGGCTCGATAAATGTTCCGCCGTCTATGCCGTCTATTTCAAGCACGGCCTCAGCGACTTCCGGTCCTGTCTCAAAGCAGCATTTTCCGATGCCGGGGCCAATGGCTGCCTGTATATCCTCAGGGTTGCAGGAATACTCCCGGGCCATGACGCGCACCGCTTCCCCCGCAATATCTGCGACCGTCCCGCGCCAGCCGGCGTGGACAGCGCCGATTGCCCCGCGTACCGGGTCAAACAGCAGGATGGGGATGCAGTCGGCTGTGAAAATTATGAGCGGGAGATTTCTTTCGTCCGTCACAAGTCCGTCCGAGTCGCAGGGGACTTTTTCATACGGAAGCCTCTTATCAAATACCGCTACCTTCCGCACATACGTCCCATGCACCTGGCGGGAATAGGCGAGGCCACCGGCCGGCAGTGACAGTGCCCGCGTAAGGATGTTATAGTTTTTACAAACGTCGTCTTTTTTGTCTCCACGGTTCTCCCCAAGGTTAAGGGAGCTGTATATCCCCTCGGATACGCCGCCGTATCTTGTCGTAAAGGCGTGAACAGCGGAGATGTTCGGGGCGGTCATGACAGGCAGACCGTTAAGCGTTTTTTGAATGAGATCCATCGGCCGTTAATCGTTTCTTCCGCAGCATTCCTTATACTTAAGGCGCCGCGAACCGTCCGCCTTCATCTTGCCGCAGGGGCATGGGTCGTTGCGCCCCGGCTTTTTGGCGGCTTTTACCGGCTGCTTCTTCTCACCGTTTCCGCCGACGTTTGTCGACGACTTGGAGACACTTTTACGGTCGAGCGCTGCGTTTGTCTTGACTCGCACGGTGAACATGCGCCGTACGACCTCCTCTTTCATTCCGTTAATCATCGCCTCGAACATTTCGTAGCCCTCGCGCTTATACTCGTCCACGGGGTTAATCTGCCCGTAGGCCCGGAGACTCACGCCCTGCCGCAGTTCCTGCATGGCGTCAATGTTGTCCATCCAGTATTCGTCCACGACGCGGAGCATAACGACGCGCTCAAGCTCCCGCATGAGTGGGGTCGTGCCGTCGGGCAAAAAGCCCAGCGATTTTTCCTTAGCAGCATAAAAGGCCACAGCCTTTTCATAGAGCTTTTCGGTGAGCGCCTCAGCCGTGAGAGAGGACAGATCGGCCTCGGTAATGCCGAGGGCTCCTCGGTGCAGAAACATTTTTTCGAAGGGAGCTACTATCTCTTCAAACCTCGGCATGTCTATGGTCTTGTCATGGCCAAAGCCGTTCTCGACGGCAGCGGTGATGATATCTTCAATCATGCCCTGTATACGCTCGCTGATATCCTCGCCGTCGAGAACGCGGCGGCGCTGCTCGTAAACAAGCTCGCGCTGCTTATTCATGACGTCGTCATAATCAAGGACATTCTTTCTGGATTCAAAGTTGCGGCTCTCTACTTTTTTCTGAGCGTTTTCTATGGCATTTGAAAGCATTTTCTGGTCAATGGGAGTATCATCGTCGAGGCCGAGGGTATCCAGCATGCCCATAATGCGCTCGGAACCGAAAAGACGCATAATATCGTCGGTCATGGCTATCATAAAACGCGTCTCGCCGGGGTCTCCCTGACGGCCGGCGCGGCCTCGGAGCTGGTTGTCTATACGCCTGGACTCGTGGCGCTCCGTGCCAAGGATGAACAGGCCGCCGGCCTCTTTGACTTTTTCGGCCTCCAGAGACGCGACCGCTTTGTGTTCGGCGAGTTTTTCCGCAAACATTTTGCGCGCCGCAAGTATTTCTTCGTCTGTCGTATCGGCGAAGCCGGTGGCTTCGCTTATAATTTCTTCCGGTATACCCGCTTTTTTGAGGTCGTTCTTGGCCAGATATTCGGCATTGCCGCCGAGCATGATATCAGTGCCTCGGCCCGCCATGTTTGTCGAGATTGTCACGGCTCCGAGCTTGCCTGCCTGCGCGACGATCTCGGCTTCCTTCTCATGCTGCTTGGCGTTCAATACATTATGGGGAATACCGCGCTTTTTGAGCAGGGAGGCAAGGTGTTCGCTCTTCTCAATGGAGATTGTACCGACGAGGACGGGCTGGCCCTTTTCATGACAAGTCTCTATCTGCTTTATTATCGCGTTGTTCTTGCCGTTTTCGTTTTTGTACACGGCGTCGGGGTTGTCGATTCTCGCTAAAGGCCGGTTTGTCGGGATCTCGATGATGTCGAGCGCGTATATGGCGCCGAACTCCTCCTCCTCGGTTAGGGCCGTACCGGTCATACCGGAGAGCTTGTCGTAGAGACGGAAAAAGTTCTGGAATGTGATGGTGGCGAGCGTTTTGTTTTCGTGCTCGACGACAACGTTTTCTTTTGCCTCGATAGCCTGGTGCAGCCCCTCGGAATAGCGTCGGCCAAACATGAGACGGCCGGTGAACTCATCGACGATTATGACCTCGCCGTCTTTGACGACGTAGTCCACGTCACGGTGCATGATTCCGTGTGCTTTAAGCGCCTGGTTGATGTGGTGCGAGAGCGTGGAGTTCTCGAGGTCGGAGAGATTTTCAATGCCGAAGGCGTCCTCCGCCTTGGAAATACCGCGCGCCGTAAGAGTCGCGGAACGCGACTTTTCATCTACGACATAATCCGCATCGAGATTCTCGTCCTCTTGCTCTTTTTCGTCAACATTGGCGAAGACGACTTTTTTAAGGCGGCGGACAAATTCATCCGCCTTTTTGTAGAGATCGGTGGACTCGTCTCCGTGGCCGGAAATGATGAGCGGCGTTCTCGCCTCGTCTATAAGGATCGAGTCGACCTCGTCCACTATTGCGTAGACATGGCCGCGCTGCACCATATTCTGTTTGTAAAGGGCCATGTTGTCCCTAAGATAGTCAAAGCCAAGCTCGTTGTTCGTGCCGTATGTTATGTCGGAGGCATAAGCCGCGCGCCTCTCCTCGTTGGACAGGTTGTGTACTATGAGTCCGACCGAAAGACCAAGGAAGCGGTGAATTTTACCCATCCACTCGCTGTCACGCCGTGCGAGATAGTCGTTGACCGTGACGATATGGACGCCCCCGCCCGTTAGGGCGTTTAAGTAAGATGGCAAAGTAGCGACGAGCGTCTTGCCTTCGCCGGTCTTCATCTCGGCGATACGTCCCTGATGAAGGACTATGCCGCCGATGAGCTGCACTTTATACGGCCTCATGCCAAGGACGCGGTCGGCGGCCTCGCGCACGGTAGCGAAAGCCTCCGGCAGAATATCGTCAAGCGTCTCGCCTTCGGCAAGGCGTTCTTTGAACTCGGGGGTCTTCGCACGGAGCTCTTCGTCGGACAGGGTGCGATAAGACTCTTCCAGAGCCAATATTTTATTGACGATGGGAGTAAGCTTTTTCAGCTCATGGTCACTGTGCGAGCCAAAAATCTTAGTCAGAAATCCCATATTGCTATTTACCTCTCGTATCTATTATTTCAGCGCTGCAAAACACCGCTGCGCCTTAGTTTTGTTTTTGGTTATTATACCACATATAAGCAAATAAAAAAAGAGAAAATGGACAGCCGCGAAGGCCGTTTTTTGGGCGTATGGAACAAATATAGTAAAACTGTTTTTGCAATAATACCACTTGTATGTTAGAGTAAAGTTACGGAAATGTGAACTTTCGGAGGGCGTCTGTGAGAGAGCTTTTGAAAAATGACGTGTGTACCGTCACGGTGGAGGGTTACGCCTCGGACGGTTCTGGAGTGGCGCGGATAGATGGCAGGGTCGTCTTCGTGAAGGGCGGCATCATGGGCGAAACATGCGCCATAAAAATACTTAAAGTCACCAAAAATGTGGCTTACGCAAAGGTGGAGGAGACGCCGGTGCCCTCAGAACACCGGGTAAGCCCTGCGTGCCCGGTTTTTGGCAAGTGCGGCGGGTGTGATCTTCTGCATATGGACTATCATGAGGAACTCGCTATGAAAAAGCAGAGGGCGGACGATGCGCTCATCCGTCTCGGCGGGCTTTCACACGGGACATCGGCAATATGGGGCGCCGGCGGGCGCGGGGAATACCGGAATAAGGTTATATTCTCCATAACAACAAAAAAAGACGGCCGTGCCGCCGCAGGATTTTACAGGGAGCACAGCCATGATGTTGTACCGGCACAGGAGTGCCCCGTACAGGCGGACTGTTCCAACCGCGCAGCCTTAGCCGTGTGCCGGTGGATGGATATTTGCAGCGTCCCCGCCTATAATGAAAAAACAGGCAGCGGAGATATACGCCATATTTTCTGCCGGTATGGTTTCGCCACGGGGGAGTTTCAGGTCGTTGTCGTCTCAGCGAAAGACAGGCTGAAGCACACGGATATCCTAATTGAAGAAATGTTTAAAAGCTGTCCTGAGACAAAGAGTATAGTACTTAATGTGAACAAAACCCGCGGCAACACGGTGCTGGCGGGCGAGTTTCGCACGATATGGGGTACGGATTCGATAGAAGACGTGCTGTGTTCGCTGAGATTCAAGCTCTCGCCGCGCTCGTTTTACCAGATAAACAGGGAGCAGGCGGAGAGACTCTACGGCAGGGCTCTGGCGTTTGCAGCCCTTACGGGAGAAGAGACGGTTCTTGACCTTTACTGCGGGACGGGGACGATAACGCTGTGCCTTGCGCGGGAAGCGAAACGCGTTATCGGCGCGGAGATAGTGGAAGCCGCTATAGATGACGCAAGGGAAAACGCCGCGAGAAACGGCATCGCAAACGCGGAGTTTTTTTGCTCGGACGCGTCGGAAATAGCACGAAAGCTCAGTGACGAGGGCTTTGCGCCTGACGTTGTGGTCGTCGACCCGCCGAGAAAGGGGCTGGCCCCTGACGTGCCGCGGATTATCGCAGGAATGACCCCCAAAAGAGTTGTATACGTTTCCTGTGACCCCGCGACACTCTCGCGGGATATAAAGATTTTTTCAGGTCTCGGCTATGAAGCAACGCGTTGCGAGGCGGTCGACATGTTCCCGGGAACATGCCACGTTGAG
>JBFWIW010000002.1:0-73419 GCA_050253535.1 Oscillospiraceae bacterium | reverse complement strand
CTCTCGGCTTAAACCCCATAATCATCCCCACTGCGTACGGCGGAGATACTACGGAAGCCGCCAGCATGGCGCTTATATCAAGTGTTTTTGCACTAATTACCATACCGATAGTATTTGCCATCTTTCTTTAAGTAACATCTCGGTGAGGCAAGACCTTGTAAGAATATAGTTTTTTTGAATAATAAAAAAGCGCCGGAGCGATTGCTCCGGCGCTATTACTTAATCTTTTATAAAACTTTAGCCAGGAAGGATTTAAGCCTGTCACTCTTCGGGGAGTCAAATAGCTCGCGTGGCAACCCCTCCTCGACTATCCTGCCCCCATCCATGAATATGACTCTTGATCCCACCTCTCGCGCAAAGCCCATCTCGTGCGTCACGACGACCATCGTCATACCCTCTCTCGCGAGGTTCTGCATGACGTCCAGCACTTCTCCGACCATTTCAGGGTCGAGGGCGCTTGTCGGTTCGTCGAAGAGCATAACCTCAGGCTCCATGCAGAGAGCCCGCACGATGGCAATGCGCTGTTTCTGACCGCCCGAGAGCTGGCTCGGATATGCCCCTGCCCTGTCGGCTAGGCCGACTCGCTCAAGGAGAATCATCGCCCTTTTTTCAGCTTGCTCTTTCGTAAGCTTAAGGAGCGTTATCGGCGCTATCGTCATGTTTTTCAGAATCGTCATATGCGGGAAGAGATTGAAATGCTGAAATACCATTCCCATCTTCTGGCGATGTATATTTATATTGCAGGTAGGGTCGGTAATATCCACTCCGTTAAAGGTTATGGTACCGCCAGTAGGTATTTCAAGAAGGTTCAGGCAACGCAGAAAGGTAGATTTTCCACTCCCGGAAGGGCCGATTACGACGACGACCTCGCCCTTGTCAATTGAAGCCGAAACCCCATCAAGCGCCTTTATGCTTCCACCCCTGAAGTGTTTTTTGAGGTCTTTTACCTCAATAAGCGTGTCAGTGGTCACTATTTCTCAGTCTCCTTTCGAGCTTGCCTACGAGCCATGTGAAAAACATGACCATGACGAGATAGATGAGCGCAATCGCGATGAGCGGCATAAAACGCTGATATGTGACGCCGCTTATTATGTCGGCGCCCTTCGTAAGGTCGTGGACAGAGACGTAGCCCGCTACGGATGTCTCCTTTAATAGTACAATAAATTCGTTTGCCAGAGCCGGCAGAACATTTTTAAATGCCTGCGGGATGATGACGAAACGCATGGTTTGAATATAACCAAAACCGAGAGTACGCCCTGCCTCAAACTGTCCGTTATCAATAGACATAATGCCGCTTCTGAATATCTCCGCGACATATGCGCCCGAGTTTATTCCGAAAGCAAGCGCAGCTATCATAACGCCGTTATTTGATGCGGCAAAAATTACGTAGTAGATTATCATTAGCTGGACAACGACAGGCGTTCCGCGTATGACGGTCAGATATATCTTACAGATACCGTTGAAAAAGGACAGCATGGTTCTTCCGAATCCTTTTTTCATGTCGGCGTGCGTCTTGTCGTATGTAGAGCGAACTATGGCGATGACGACGCCAATGGCAATACCAAGAAGCAGTGCAAAGAGGGTTATCCTCAGTGTGTTCCCCAGACCTGTCAAAAGATATTTCCAGCGGCTCTTTACTATGAAATTCAGGATAAAATTCGATTCAAAATTGGCAAACCATTCGGCCATGCCGTTACCTCCCTGAGTCATATACTGTTATCCCATTAACGGGAGACAGGATTTGCGAAGGAATTTTTTACCCTGCAAGGCCGAGGAGGAGAGCGGGCTGCCGCCCGCCGACGGGAACGCGGCAGGGTGGATAATTAACCGCTAAGATGTCCTCTCTTTAGTGAGATAACAGTATTGTGGGTTCACAAATATCATTACAGGGGCGGCATGCCGCCCCTGTAATGATCGGTTTTAACTTTTATCAGCCGTTGTTAGCCGCGACGAAAGCCTTGGCAGGCTCGTTGTCGATTATTACACAGTCGATCTTTCCGGCGACAAGAGCGGCAACGGCATCTGCGCCCTTGTTATAGCGCTGGATGGTGGCAAGTCCCTCATCCTCAAGATCCCATGTCGCGTAAAGGTCGCCGGTAGTGGCGGTCTGCACGCCTATGTTATAATTGGCGCCATCCGCAAAGAGGTCGTCGACGGAGGTTATCTCGCTGTCGTCTCTCACTATGACTACCTGAACCCCGGTTGCATAGCTTGTTGTGAAGTTAACGCTCTGTTTGCGCTCGTCCGTAACGGTCATACCCGCCATACCCATATCTACCTTGCCCTGCTGAACAGAGACAATAATGGAATCAAACGCCATGTCTTTAATAACGAGCTTCATGTCGAGCTGGTCGGCGATGGCGGCTGCTACCTCGGCGTCAATACCGACGATGTTGTCGCCGTCGTAGTACTCATAGGGTGGGAATTCGGCGTTCGTTCCCATTGAGAGCTCTTCTTTGCCCTCGGCGTTCTGCTGGAAGGTGAGGTCGTTCGAAGTTCCGTTTATATATTTGTCGATAATCTTCTGTACGGTGCCGTCTGCTATGAGCCCATTGAGAGCAGTGTCGACCTTATCGAGCAAATCAGTGTTTTCCTGTGCAATCGCTATGGCATAATCCTCAGTTGTATATTCCGTATCAAGTATTTTCAGACCCACTTTTTTGCTGCTGCAGGAAGAAATGGAGAGGATCATTGCCAGTGCCAGTACAAAAACTACTATTCTGGAAAACTTTTTCATTTCCGAAACACTCCTGTTCACTTTTATTAAATAAATACACGGTAATTATATCCCGCCGCGCGGAATAATTCAATAGTGTTTTATAATAATTCATAAAAAATGAATATTTATGTTATGCATGCAACTACGAAAGCCGCTCGAAGGGGAGCGGCTTTTGTAGTTTATTAGGTCTTTATAGAACCTTACTTTATGTTAAAGAATGACTCGTTCCCCAGATATTGTGCGGCATCGTAGAGCTCGTCTTCGATACGGAGGAGCTGGTTGTATTTCGCGACGCGGTCCGTCCTGGAGGGTGCGCCGGTCTTAATCTGTCCGGCGTTCAGCGCTACGGAAATGTCAGCAATAGTGGTATCCTCCGTCTCGCCGGAGCGGTGGGAGATAACGGCGGTGTAGCCCGCGCGGTTTGCCATCTGAATGGCGTCAAGTGTTTCGGTCAGCGTGCCGATCTGGTTGACCTTTATGAGAATGGAATTGGCCACGCCAAGGTCTATGCCCTTCTTGAGGCGGGTGGTATTAGTGACAAACAGGTCGTCGCCGACAAGCTGAATCTTCTTGCCGAGGGCGTCGGTGAGCATCTTCCAGCCCTCCCAGTCCTCTTCGGCCATACCGTCCTCAATGGAGATGATCGGATATTTCTCAACAAAGCCGACCCACATGTCGACCATATCCTGGCGGGTCATAATGGTGCCGCGCTTAGGAAGATGATAGCAGCCGTCCTTCTCGTCGAACCACTCGGAGACGGCGGGATCCATGGCGATCTTGAAGTCGACGCCGGGTTTATAGCCGGCCTTCGCTATGGCTTCGACAAGGGCCTTGAGGGCATCCTCGTCGGAAGCGAGATTCGGGGCGTAACCGCCTTCGTCGCCAACGCCTGTGGAGGGAACAACCTTCTTCAGGGCGTGGAAAACCTCTGCGCACATGCGCAGGGCCTCGCGGAAACTGGGCGCGGAAACAGGCATGATCATGAACTCTTGGATGTCGACGCTGTTGGAAGCGTGCGCGCCGCCGTTTAAAACGTTCATCATGGGAGTGGGCAAAATCTTGGCGTTCACGCCGCCAATATAGTTGTAGAGCGGGAGGCCGAGAGCCTCGGCGCCGGCCTTGGCGCAGGCGAGGGACACACCGAGAATGGCGTTCGCACCAAGGCGGGACTTGTTGGGCGTGCCGTCCAACTCTATGAGGAGCTTGTCGATGGACGGCTGATCGAGGACGTTGAGGCCGACAAGTGCTTCAGCGATCTCTTCGTTTACGTTGTTTACAGCAGTGAGGACGCCCTTGCCGCCGTAACGGGCTTTGTCGCCGTCGCGGAGCTCGCAGGCCTCAAAAATTCCGGTAGAAGCGCCGGAGGGCACATCCGCACGGCCCACAGTGCCGTCGTCAAGGTAGACCTCTACTTCAATGGTTGGGTTGCCTCGGGAATCGAGGATCTCGCGTCCAAGGACGTCAACGATCTCAAAATACTGTTTCATTTTTCTTTCTCCTTCAAATACTAAGTTTGTTTCATGTCGCATGGTACTTTTCCGGCACATGTTTGCGTAATAGGGGCTTTTAAAACGCCGGAATAAGGAGAACCAGTTATTTTATTATAAGAGATTCTCCTGTCATTTCATGGGGTTTTTCAAGTCCCATGATATCCAGCATGGTCGGCGCTATATCGGCAAGCCTCCCCTGCCTGAGTCTTAAGTCCACACCGTTTATTATGAGCGGTACCGGATTTGTCGTGTGCGCCGTATACGGCGTTAAACCGTCCGTGTCCATCATACGGTCGGCGTTGCCGTGATCGGCGGTTATAAAGGTTATGCCGCCCATATCGTTTGTTGCCTCCACGACCCTGCCGACACATTTGTCTACGGTTTCGACGGCTTTTACCGCCGCTTCGAACACGCCGGTATGCCCTACCATGTCACAGTTTGCAAAGTTCATTATGATAACGTCGTATTCCCCGCTGCGGATACGGCTGCATGCCTCGTCGCAGACCTTTTCGGCACTCATCTCAGGGATGAGATCATATGTCGCAAACTCCTTCGGAGAGGGTATTAGAACCCTGTCCTCACCCTTATAGACCTGCTCCACGCCGCCATTAAAAAAGAAGGTGACATGCGCGTATTTTTCTGTCTCCGCGATGCGGAGCTGAGTGAGGCCCATACGGCTGAGTATCCCACCGAAGGTATTTTCAAGCTTCTCCGGCGGATAAGCTACCGTAACGTTCGGCATCTTCTCATCATATTGTGTGGTGCAAACGTAAAAAACCTTGAAAAACCCATTTTTGCGCTCAAATCCTTCGAAAGCGGGATCGACGAAAGTTCTCGTGATCTCTCTCGCCCTGTCAGGGCGAAAATTCGTAAATATTACCGAGTCACCCTCTTTTATCAGCCCATCCCTGCAGCAGACCACGGGCTTTACAAATTCGTCGGTGACTCCTTCTTCATATGACCTTTTCATCGCATCGGCCGGGTCCTCGTTAAGCACACCCTCGCCGTAAACCATGGCGGCATAGGCCTCTTTCACTCTATCCCACCTGTTGTCGCGGTCCATTGCGTAAAAGCGGCCCATGACTGTGGCTATCCTGCCTACGCCAAGTTCCCTGCATTTGTCCCCGCACTCCTCAATAAAACCGAGACCGGAATTGGGCGGCACATCACGCCCGTCCAGAAAACAGTGGATAAAAACCCTGTCGAGGCCGCGCCGTCTGGCCAACTCCAAAAAAGCCCAGGTGTGGGTGTTGTGACTGTGAACGCCGCCGTCCGACATAAGGCCGAGAAGGTGAAGCGCGCCGCCTGTCTCAAGGCAGCTGTCGATGGCGGCATTGAACGCCGCGTTCCTGAAAAAGTCTCCGTTTTTTATTGCATGGGAAATTTTAGGAAGTTCCTGAAACACCACACGTCCGGCTCCAATGTTGGTATGTCCGACTTCGCTGTTGCCGATCTGACCGTGCGGCAGACCGACGTCCTCGCCGGAGGCGAGAAGGCTCGTGTTCGGACAAGTGTGGAAAAGCTCGTCTAAAACCGGTGTCTCGGCCTTGTAAATAGCGTTTGACTCCGAGGCTGGCGCGAGACCATAGCCATCCATAATTACTAGTGTCGTAGGTGTCTTCATATTGAAATGACCTTTCCTTTCACCGCCATATGCATAGATGCAATATTCGGTACTCCACCGCGGTGGATGCAGAGCGGATACTTTTTACGAATAATCGGAATCAATCCTGATTCGCAGCGTCTATGATGGCCGAGAATTTCTCCGGAACCAGAGACGCTCCGCCTATAAGTCCTCCGTCTATGTCCGGCTGTGCAAGCAACTCAGAGGCATTCTTTTCGTTCATGGAACCGCCGTACTGTATCGTCACTGCCCGCGCAACTCTCGCACCGTAAAGTCCGCGTATGACTGCCCTTATCGACATACAGACCTCGTTGGCCTCGTCGGCTGTGGCGGTCTTCCCTGTTCCAATGGCCCATATCGGCTCGTAGGCAATGACAATCTTCCTCACCTTGTCGGCCGGGACGCCCGCGAGCGCGGTCTTGACCTGAAGTGATATGAGCTCGATCGTTATACCCAGTTCACGCTGCTCAAGGCTCTCTCCTACACAGATAATAGGGATTAGACCCGCTTCGAGCGCGGCCTTTACCTTTTTGTTTACACTTATGTCCGTTTCTCCATAATACTGCCTGCGCTCGGAATGGCCTATGATAACGTACTTTACGCCGAGGTCGGCGAGCATCGCGGCGGAGACCTCTCCGGTATAAGCACCCTTTTCATTTTCGTTCAGGTTCTCGGCGCCGACGGCAACTCTGGTGTCCTTAAAAGCCTTGATGGCGGCGGGAATCATGACAAACGGTACGCAGACAACTGTCTCGCACCATTTTACACGCGGCGACATTGTCTTAAGTTCTTCGGCAAAGGGCTTAACCTTGGAAGCGAGCATATTCATCTTCCAGTTGCCCGCGATGATAGTCTTGCGGTATTTTCTGTTCATTCTGTCCAACTCCTATGTTTAACTTTCTATAGTTTCGTCACTTGTCAAGAAGGCAGGCAACGCCCGGAAGCTCGATCCCCTCGAGAAACTCCAGTGAGGCGCCGCCGCCGGTGGAAATATGGGATATCCTGTCGGCAAAGCCGAACTTTCTTGCTGCAGCAGCGCTGTCGCCGCCGCCGATTATGGATATGGCATCGGAATCGGCGAGGGCCTTTGCGACCGCTATTGTGCCCTTTGCGAAGCTGTTAAACTCAAAAACACCCATCGGGCCGTTCCAGACGACTGTACCGGCATTTTTAACAATCCCGGCATACTGTGCGGCCGCTTTCTCACCGATGTCAAGGCCCATAAGTCCGTCGGGAATGGCATCGCTCTGCACTACGATTGGCTCAGCGTCGGCAGAAAACTCCGCTCCGGCTACGGTGTCAACCGGCAGAACGAGATCAACGCCATTTTTCTTTGCCTTCTCAATCATCTGGAGAGCGTAATCTAGCTTATCGTTCTCACAGAGGGATTTTCCGATTTTGCC
This sequence comes from Oscillospiraceae bacterium, assembly GCA_050253535.1. Taxonomy (GTDB): domain Bacteria; phylum Bacillota; class Clostridia; order Oscillospirales; family Oscillospiraceae; genus JBFWIW01. The sequence goes on along the minus strand of JBFWIW010000002.1, from coordinate 66,183 downwards.
GCCTTTGGCCTTAATAAAGGTATAGGCCATTCCGCCGCCAATGAGTAAGCTGTCGGCCTTGTCAAGCAGGTTTGATATAACACCAAGCTTGTCTGATACCTTTGAGCCGCCGAGGATTGCCACAAACGGGCGCTTCGGATCGTCAAGCGCACCGCCGAGGAGCTTTAACTCCTTTGCCACAAGGAAACCACTCACAGCGGGCAGATAGTGGGAGACGCCCTCGGTCGAGGCGTGGGCGCGGTGAACGGTGCCGAACGCGTCAGAGACATAAACCTCTGCCATGGATGCGAGCTCTTTTGCAAAAGCGGGATCATTGTCCGTCTCCTCCTTGTGGAAGCGGAGGTTTTCAAGAAGCATAATTTCGCCGGACTTAAGCTCTTTTGCCAGTTTTTTCGCATCCTCGCCGATGACGTCATTCGCCATCTTGACCGGAACGCCGAGACGCTCAGAGAGGCGATTTGCAACAACGGCAAGGGAGAGCTTGGGATCGACCTGCCCCTTTGGCCGGCCGAGGTGCGAGCACGCAATTACTGCGGCCCCGCTCTCAAGCAGGTATTTTATCGTCGGGAGAGACGCAACGATACGCTTATCGTCGGTTATCTCACCCGTCTCTTTGTCAAGAGGCACGTTAAAATCGCAGCGCAGCAGGACTTTCTTCCCACGCACATCGATATCTTCGACCGACATCTTGTGGTAATTCATATTTTCCTCCTTTTATAAGCTCTTTTGTTTAATATACTTAAGGAATTTTTCCTTATAGGCAGTCTGAAGTTTTTTAATAAGTTCCGGCGCTTTTCCTCCCACAGCTGTCCCGTCAATTTCACAGGCCGCTATGCACAGGGACGTGGAGCTGGATACGGCGACCTCGTCCGCGTTCATCATCTCGGACAAATCAAACGCCCTCTCGTACACAGGGATTCCAATCTCTTTCGAAAGCTCGATAAGGTGCTTTCTCGCTATTCCGGGAAGAATGAGATTGTCCGCGGGGTGGGTTATAAACACACCGTCCTTTATTATGCTGACGTTCGAGTGCGCGCACTCTGTGACCGTATCCCCACGGTGAAAAACAGCCTCGTTGCAGCCGCTCTTTACCGCCTTTTCATAGGCCATGACGCTTGGTATGAGGTTTAATGTCTTTATGTTGCAGTGCAGAAATCTTGTGTCCTCCACCGTAATAAGCCTGTACTTTAAATCCTGCGGCACAAACTTTTTTGGCCGCACATTTATGAGTAGGTTGGGTTTAATATTGTCCGGAGGAAACTCGTGGCTGCGTACATATGTGCCGCGGGACGTCTGCCAATACAGCATACCGCAGTCGTCGTCGGCAGCGTCAATGCACTTTTGCAGTTCTCCCGCAAGCGCCTCCCTCTCCATTGGAAAACGGATGGAGAGCAGGCGGCAGCTGTTATAAAAACGGTCGAGATGTTCATCCAGCGCAAAGGGGATATTATTATCGAACATGGTCGCATCATAGACGCCGTCGCCGAAATACAGGGCGCGGTCGTTCATGGGTACGGTCATCTCTTCGAGCGGGCCTATTTTCCCGTTATAGTATCCCACATTTTTCATAATTATGTCCATTCCTTTCCTATAACACATAATGACAATGAACTCAAACGATTTATGGGCACGTTTTGCTTTATCCGTTAAGAATAAGCAAATTATAAAAAGTTTAAAATTGTTTCAATCTTTAGCTCTTGTCATCTCCCCCTCGTTCAGAAGGCCGGGGAACCCCTGACGGCGGAGAGCCTCATAACACAGTATTGCCGCCGAATTGGCAAGGTTCAGGCTTCTCGCCTCATTTACCATGGGTATCCTTATGCATCTGTCCCGATATCTTTCGCGCAGACTGGAAGGGAGTCCGGCAGTCTCCTTCCCGAATAGGATATAGCATCCGTCGGCGAAATCAGCTTCGCAGTATGGGCGCGGTGCCTTGGTTGTGGACAACCAGATATTTTCGTCTCCGTTTTTTGAAAAGAACTCGTCAATATTCTCATATACAAAGATTTCAACAAGGTGCCAGTAGTCAAGTCCGGCCCGCTTAACAGCCCTGTCCGATATGTCGAAGCCCAGAGGCTTAACAAGGTGAAGGCGGCTTCCCGTTGCGGCGCATGTCCTTGCGATATTACCGGTGTTCATTGGTATCTCCGGTTCAACGAGGACAATATTGACCATGACGCACCTCCTGATGCTTAAAAACAGACTTGTATTATTTTATATCCAAGCGTCAAACTTTTCAATATAAAATGTGTAAATTATGTGAAAATCCTAACTAAATTTCGAATTTAAATTTCGCTTTTAGCTAACGATTTTGTCAAAAATGGCAGTGCGGCAACATTTTGACCAAAAAGCGCCGTCTGCTTTAGCTTCCGCCGTTTGTGGGCGCTGCAGGCGGCATAAAAAATCCCGGCAGCCGAAAAACGTGCCGGTCGCTCCGCCTCACCTAAGGGCGAGGGGAGTCAGTACGCCTCTGCCCGAATCTAACCGCGTCCCAACGCGTTATCGTCTTTGTCGGATGCCAGCCCACCTGCGTTATCTGCCCTCCGGGATATAATTACCTTTCGGCCAGAGGTCAAAGAGTTTTAGTGAACCATCCGTGTCGAGGACAAGGCGGATGACGAGGCCTTACTTTCCGTAATGCAAGGAGGATAACGCAGCCATCGGCGCTTGGGTGACAACCGGGCTGTGTTTGACTCTCCTCACCTAAAAAAGGCCCGAGAGCCAACTCGCTATTGGTATGTATGCAACCGGCACCAGCATGCCCGGCAGCATATTGGCTACGCGTATGTGCCCGTCCTTAAGTATGTTCAGCATATTTATCGCAACGCATATCAGGAGCACCCCTCCAACCGCAGTAATTTCATTTATTACCGGAGCGGGCAGAAAATTTCCCAGAAAAATTGCCAGGATCGTTAGTATCCCCTGATATGCTACAACGGAAAACGCCGAAAAGCATACGCCGACCCCCATAGCGGCCGCAAACGTAATGGAGATAACGGCGTCTATGACGCTCTTTGATATTATGATGGAATAGTTGTGGTTGATGCCCGCTTCGATGGAACCGACTATTGCCATAGAACCGACACAGAATAGAAGCGTCGAAGTGACAAACCCCTTCGTAAAATGGGCGTCCTCCCTGTTCTTCACAACCCACGCCTTGAGCCGCTCTCCCAGAGCATCGACCCTTTTCTCTATGTCGATGAGTTCCCCAATTATAGTTCCAACTACTATGCTCACTATAATAATTATGCTGTTCGATGTCTTTACCGCATAGATAACACCTATGACTGCTACACAGACTGAGAGGCCGGCGATAAGGGTCCTGCACAGCTGTTCTTTTATTCTAGTCCTGAAAAGAAGTCCTATCGCGCTCCCCGCAGCGATGAGGACTCCGTTTATTACGCAGGCGATCATAACACACCTCGTTATTCAATTTGATATAGAATGTGATAGACTCACCACAAAGAATTCTGTCGTCACGACCGTCTGCCATGCATACGTTCCGGCCTCAATCTTCGTTTGCTTAAACTTGAATTCTTAATCCGCAAAGCTATCTGCCCTAACGACTTTAATGGCAGGCTTTACTAATATAATACCCTTGGCGATATATGTCAATAAAAGGACAAAAAAAGCCTCTCTAAGTTTTTGTGTAAAACTCAGAGAGGCTTCTGCTTCAAACGTCCACATACCGGCCAAATTGCGCCGGTTCACAGCGTCGCCATTAAATATTCAGCAACCGCTCTTCTCACGTCCGCCGAAAAATACAGAGAACCCAATGCGCAGACGGCGCCGTCCTTTCCGGCTATTTGCACGGCCTTTTGCACACCGTCCGGTATCGAAATACAGGACGCCGCTTCGCCGCCGCACCCGCGGATTTTTGTGGCGAGAAGCGAGGCCTCCATCGCTCGGGGATTATTTGGAGAGACCGTTACAAAATACGATGTGAGAGGTAAAATGGAAGAAAGCATCGAATCTATGTCCTTGTCGCCCATAACACCTATCAGAAGGACGATTTTTTTCCCCCTGCACAAAAGGGCCAGGCTCTTCGCCGCCGCCGCCATGCCATCCGGGTTGTGAGCGCCGTCCAGGATGACAAGCGGCTTTTCCGACAATACCTCGAACCGCCCCGGCCACTTCACCTTTAGCAATCCGTCCTTCACGGCATCCTCCGTAATCGGATAACCTTTGCTTTTCAGCACATCCAGCGCGGTGATCGCGGCCGCCGCGTTATACGGCTGATACGTCCCCGCGAGCGGAATAAATATGTCTTTATAATTTCCGAAGTCGAAGCGGCAGCCGTCAAAGTGTTCCTCCCTTATGACCAGCTTCGTAAAATCGGTCATGTGCAGGTGCGCACCTTTTTTGCGGCAGGTCTCCTCAAATACCGCGTTGGCTCTTTCGCTGTTGCCGTAGACTATTACGTCGCAGCCGGTCTTTATGATACCGGCTTTTGCGCGCGCGATATCCTCAATCGTCGGACCAAGGATCTGTGTATGGTCGAGGCCTATTGCTGTGATGACCGCGGCCTCCGGACAGTCTATAACGTTCGTCGCGTCCAACTCACCGCCAAGTCCCGTTTCCAAAACGACTATATCGCAGCACTTTTCAGAAAAAAAGCACATCGCAAGCGCGGTTATCATTTCAAACTCCGTGGGCGGGTCAGCCATTATTTCCGCAAACGGACGGATATCGTTGGTCAGCCGCTCGAGTTCACTGTCCGTTATGTCTTCACCGTTTACCTGCATCCGCTCGTTAAAGCGGTTTATATACGGAGAAGTATATAGCCCCACAGTGAGCCCGGAGGACTGCAGAACGGAGGCGAGACACGCCGCTGCCGAACCCTTTCCGTTCGTCCCGGCTATATGGACGAAGCGGAGGGCTTTTTCCGGATTGCCGAGCGAGCAGAGCAGCTCGCGCGTGCGGGATAGACCGGGCTTGCTTCCCTGCCATTTAACGCTGTGTATATATCGCAGTGTCTCTTCGTAACTCATTTTACCACATGCTTTATCCTGTCCGAAAGCTTGACAATAAACGGAAGGAGTATAATGTTCAGCGGCACAAGCACCGCGTATTCAGGGAGCCTGTACATAAACCAGTAGATATAGTCGTGGCCGTAGAGAATATTTAACCAAAGGGCATTGAGGCAAAGCCCGACGCAAATACAGTTTATAAAAGTGGCCGAGAGGATATAGACCATTGTGCGCGCCCTTCCGGAACGCAGAACCCCGGTTCCTGATACTGAAACATCTGAGCCGCCGGCTCCCCAGAAATCCGGCCTACGCAGGAAAAATCCATAGACAAGGCCCATAACCGCGCACGAAAACGTAAATCCCGGAAAATACGGGCCCATTGGGAAGATCGCCACCCCGAGAACGTCGGATACCGCGTAGGCCGCCGCGGCGACATACGGCCCGTACATGACAGCACAGAGCGCCATAGGCACAAACGAGAAGCCGATTCTCAGGCCCATTGTGTTTATGGAACAGAACCTGCTGAGGACGATCTCAATCGCAATGAGGATTGCCACACGGCAAAGGGTATAGACAGACAGTTTTTTCATATAAAAATACTCCTTTCACGGCAATGCCACGAAAGGAGTATACTCCATTAAGTGGCAGTGGGATGCGGGCCATGCACCGCGAAACGTATTCTTCGTCCGGTTGACAACTCCCCGTTCATCCGGCACTTTACGCGCGTGGCCCTACTCTGCACTTTGGTATTATTAAATTGGCTTAATATTAACACTTAAAATTCCTCGTGTCCACTATCAGAATATACATAAATTTATTTCTTCGCGGCGCTGTATTTAAACGAAATAATGTTATATGCGTTTCCCAACACCAACACATGACCGCACAAATACAGCCACACCATTAGAATTATGATTGACGCAAGCGACCCATAGACAAGCGTGTACTTAACCGACATGCCTATAAAATATGAAAACACCATTGATATAATAACCAGAAGGGCCGCGGCTATGAGCGCTCCGCCCTTTCTGGCGACGGCGAGACCGGTTTTCGGCGCTGTGAAGGCATACATCGCGTATATTATAGTATAGAGCATAAGGAATAGTATGGCAAACCTGGCCCACCTCCAGATACTGATAAACCACGCGACGGCGACAAAATTGTCCACAACGCTCATGAACCACTCACCAAGCATGATTACAAGACATGAGGCGTATATCGTAAACAGAAATATTACCGAAAATACGAAGCTCACCAGCATCCCCCAAAGACCGTAGAACCGGGCCTTGCCCTGCATATCAGCCATAATGCCCATAAACGTCCGGAATACCGCCGACGACGACGTAAACATGAGCAATAGTCCGGCTACCAGCACCTTCCCTGAGTTGTTCTGTGAAATATTAGTGAGATAACTGCTTAAGAACTCGAGTGTGCTTGCCGGTATTATCCCTTGGCCGAACGCAATCAGCTTATCCTCCGGAATATCTATAAGACCAAGCAGGGCGTTTAATACGATCAGAAACGGAAATATAGAGAGCGTCAGGAAGTATGAGAGCGATGCTGCTGATCTGGATATACGTTTTTTAACATAAATCTCCGCCAGATCGCGGAATATTCGCTTCGCTTTCACGAATTTCTCCCCTTTAATAGAAAAAGAGACGGGCAAACGCCCGCCCCTTTTTCTGCATCTAATATTGTTTTTAGTGTCGGCGTTTTCGCCGCGCTCGTAGAAATTTTATCTTTTACGGCGACATATCGCAATGTGACCTGTCAAAAGGCGGACACCACAGGGCCAATTCACCCGAGAATTACAAATGTAATGTATCCCCATGTGACAGGTCATACGGGGGAAATATACATGGTTATATTAAATATTATTGCGCAGATTTATTATATTCAGTGCGTTATCCTGATATTCCGAAATTTATTTGTTGTTAAAAATCTCCATGATCTTTTTAAACGCGTCCTCATCGTCGTTGTCCTGTACAGGCTCAGATGCCTTTTCGGCAACGGGGGCCGCGTTCTTCTTCTCGGCGGCTTTTGAAAACAGGCCGGATTTATCTGCAGACGCCTGCTCCAACGGCTTCTCGTCAAAACGGGTGGCTATAACGGTAACACGGATCTCGTCGTCCATCGTCTCGTCGAAGGAGGCGCCGAAGATAATGTTCGCATCGGGATGGGCAGCTTCCTGAACAAGGCTGGCCGCCGCTTCGACATCCTCCAGTCCGATGTCTATGGAACCGGTGATGTTTACGAGAACGCCTCTCGCACCGTTTATGGATGTCTCCATAAGAGGGCTGGCTATGGCAGCTCTCGCCGCATCCTCCGCCTTGCCCTTGCCTGCGGCGTGGCCTACGCCCATGTGGGCGTATCCCGCGTCCTTCATAATGGCGGTGACGTCCGCAAAGTCAAGATTAATGAAGCCGGTGTTCTTTATCAGGTCGGATATGCTGGTAACTGCCTGAAGAAGGACATCGTCCGCTATCTGGAAGCCGTTTGCGAGCGTGATCTTCTGATCTGTCACGTGTTTTAAGCGGTCGTTAGGTATTATAAGGAGAGAGTCGACCTTTCCAAGGAGGTTTGAAACACCCTCTTCCGCCTGCATCATACGACGCCTGCCTTCAAAACTAAAGGGCTTTGTCACAACGCCGACGGTAAGTATACCGGACTCTTTGGCAATATCGGCCACAACAGGCATGGCGCCTGTTCCTGTGCCGCCGCCCATACCGGCGGACAGAAAAACCATATCTGCGTTTTCAAGTGCTTTGGCTATATTATTACGGCTCTCTTCGGCGGCTTTTTTGCCGACTTCAGGATTTGAACCCGCACCCTGACCATGGGTCAGCTTTTCACCGATCTGAATTTTTTGATCGGCGGCCGACACTGCGAGAGCAGGCTTGTCCGTATTGACTGAAATGAATTCGACACCCTGTGTCCCATTCTTTACCATTCTGTTCACGACATTGTTGCCGGCTCCGCCGATTCCCACTACTTTTATCGTTACAACATTGTCCGGGCCTGTCTCAAGTGAAAACGCCATTTTCAAATCCTCCTGTATTTTTATTGAGCCGCATGCCGCTTATAACCGCCGACAAGCATACTCTCCTAGTGTATATAAATATATAAGTTATTTTATATCGAATTATACCGCAGGTCAATAGTCCGTTTATTATATTTTCGGACTTTTTTCGGTTTTTTTGTCATTAAATGGTACAATTTAACCCGGTACAAAACGCGCTTCGTTTTCCGAAGATATATCTATATCCCCTCTATCGGAAGGTTCAAGCCGGGAGACCGCGTCGACGAGCAGACTAACCTTCGCCACGGCATTTTCATTGCCGCCCATTTTAACCGTAAAGCGCCCCTTGTAATCGAAAACCAAGCTGTTGGTTTTTCCGGCGTCGAGGTACGTTATATCCTCCTCAATGCCGGCCGACATTATCGCGGAGAGCGTTTCGATCAGGAAACCCAGCTGCGCAGCCCCGGCGTCTCCTAAAGCAATTTTCTCTCCGACGCGGGGCTGTATCGGTTCGATTCCCTTTAATTCTATCGTCCCCAACGCGCCTGTTTCGTCGGTTTCGTCTATGATTTTTCCACTTTTATTCACAATGTAAACGGTGTCGTCTGTCTTAAAAGAGGCCAGCGGATAACTCTCCTCAATTTCGATTGTGACGGAATCCGGAAGACTTCTCACCAGCTTTACCTTGTCTACGTAAGGGAGCTCTTTACGTAGACTTATCGCAACGGACGTATCCTTTATGGAAAAAAGGTTCCCTCCGATCTCGAGGCCGGATGCGGCGATTACCTCCTCCGCCGTATATTTCGAGTTTCCCACAACTTTTATCGTCGAAATACGAAAAAATACGCTGACTGCAACTATTGTCGTAACAGCGGCGAGAAGCAGCAATAAAAGCGCCTTTGAGAATCCGCTTCCGCGCCTTCTCCGTCTTTCAGCCGATTTGACGCTCATAACTTTGCCGCCCCTTTTCTTTCGTATTCTCCTGCTTTACATTCTCTCTATCTCCGCGCCGAGAGAGGACAGCGCCTGTTCTATCCTGTCATATCCTCTGTCCAAGTGGTGCATACCGGATACATCGCTTTCACCGTCGGCGCAGAGTGCAGCGATGACGAGGGCGGCGCCTCCGCGCAGATCCGTCGCCGCCACAGGCGCCCCGTGCAGGCGCTGTACGCCAGTAACCATGGCTACGCGCCCCTCAACTTTTATATCAGCGCCCATGCGTTGAAGTTCGCTGATGTGCCTGTATCTGTTTTGAAAAATGTTCTCTATGAAAGCCGTTGTGCCCTCCGCCATAAGACAGGCCGCCATTACAGGTGGCTGCGCGTCTGTCGGAAAACCGGGATACGGCCTTGTCACTACCGGTCTGGGTGCTCTGAGTATTCTATCCGCATTTATGTACAGTCTGTCCTTACCCGTTTTAATTTCGCATCCCATGGCAAAAAAAACGTCCGACACATTTGCAATATGCTCCGGCATGATCCCCGTAATTTCCACTTTTCCGTGCGTAGCGGCGCAGGCGGCCATATATGTCGTCGCGACTATCCTGTCAGGGATAACGCTGTGTTCACACCCACTGTAGGCCCTGCCCCCCTCAACCGTCACTATTGACGAGAGAGCACCGGAAACGTGTATGCCTATCTTTTTAAGATACTCCTGCAGGTCCCATATTTCAGGTTCCCTTGCGGCATTGGTAATGACTGTCGTGCCCTCGCAGCCGGCGGCGGCGAGGATGCTGTTCTCCGTTGCTCCGACGGATGGCTGTGAAAGGTCTATCCGCGCGGCACAGAGCTTTCCTGCGGTATGGCATAAAATATTTCCGCCCGTCTCATCGATTACCGCACCCATGCTCCTGAGGGCGGCAAGGTGCATATCGATCGGCCGGGGGCCTAGCTCGCACCCACCGGGCATGGACAGCGTCGCTTCACCTGCTCTAGCCAGTATTGCGCCGAGAAAAATGACGGACGAGCGCATTTCACGCATAAGCGCGTCCGGTATGTCCGTACGCTTGAGCGCTTTTGTATTGATATAGAGCGAGCAGCCGCGCATTTCAGCGGAGCAGCCGAGGTGTCGCAGTATCTTCGTAGCAGCGTGGACGTCTGTGAGGTCGGGGCAGTTGTGTATGACCGTCTCACCGGCGCAGAGTATGGAAGCGGCAATGATCGGAAGGACGCTGTTTTTGGCGCCGTGCACCCGGACTGTGCCGCTAAGGGCCTTGCCGCCCTTTATGCGCAGTATACTCATAGTATTCCCCCGAATTATAAGAATAATTACAGGTCATACTATGCCTCAGCGATCAGTTTAGTTAACAAACGCCAGAATCTCAGAACATATCCGCATGGCCGAATCCGGTACTCCGAGCTTTTTCGATGCTCTCTCCATCGCTTCGATCTCCTCCGGCTTTTCCAATAGCTTTTTAACCATTTCGAAGAGCCTGTCCCCCGTACACTCATTCTCCGGAATAAGGCGTCCCCCGCCGGCGCGCTCGACCGCCATGGCGTTTTTTGTCTGGTGGTCGTTCGTCACATTCGGCGATGGGATGAATACCGCCGCTTTGCCCAGCATCGTGAGCTCCGCTATTGTGGAAGCTCCCGCTCGGCAGATAATGATGTCCGCTGCCGTCATGACAGTACCCATATCATCGATATAGGACCTTATCTCCGTATTCGCCGGCTTTATAACGCCCTGTTCGGCGAGGCTCCTTAAAAATGTCTCGGTCCCCTTTTCTCCCCCGCCGGTGGCATGGATATGATAAAAGGAGTCGCTTATTGTATTCAGCTTTACAATCTCCGCCGTAATGCGGTTCATATACCCCGCGCCGAGTGAACCCCAGAACGAGACAACGAGAGGCATCTCCGGAATTCTCAGCCTCCGCCTGGCCTCCGCCTTTGAGAGATTGAAAAAACTGCCTCTTACCGGTGTTCCGGTACAGACCACATTTTCAGGTTTTCTGTACTCAGGCCCAAAGTCCGGAAAAGCGACCATCATACGGTTTACTGTCCCGGATAGGATCTTTGTGGTGAGTCCCGGAATGGCGTTTGACTCGTGCATAAGTGTTGGTATCTTTAATTCAGACGCTTTTTTCAGTATGGGATAACAGACATATCCTCCCATACCGATTACGGCGTCGGGTCCGAAATCTTCTATGATCTTTGCGGACTCTTTCGCGGCATGGCCGAGATGTTTCAGCATCAGTAGATTATGCTTGATCCCCGATGGCGATAACTTGCGTGAAAAACCGGTAATTGTTATATTTTTAAGCTCATACCCCTCAGCGGGTATGAGTTTTTTTTCAAGCTCTCTTCCCGCGCCAACAAAAAGAAATTCAGCGTCCGGCAGGAGCTCCTTTAGTTTTCCGGCTACTGCGAGCGCCGGATTAATATGTCCAGCCGTTCCGCCGCACACAAAAAGAAACCTCACCCGGACACCTCCTTACTCCCACGCGGCTATATCCGCGCCGGGCCCCGCTTTCTTATTAAGCATCTTTGCATTAAAGCTGTCATTCTTTTATTCGTTTTTTCAGCGGTATCTCGCGCGATACCGCAAGGACTATGCCCATTTCAGCCATTTGTATCCAGAGGGCGGTGCCCCCGTAACTGAAGAACGGGAGAGAAATACCCGTGCAGGGCAGAAGGCCTGTGACAACGCCGACATTAAAAAAGACCTGTATCGCCAAGAGACTCGTTATACCCGTCACTATGAGCGCGCCGTATCTGTCACGCGCGTGAAGTGCCAGCCAAAAGCCCCTCACTATGAGGAGCGCGAATAGCAGCAGTACGAGAACCGCGCCTATATAGCCCAGTTCCTCACACACGACCGAGAAAATAAAGTCGTTATGTTCCTCCGGGAGATACAGATATTTCTGCCTCCCCTGACCCAGCCCCAAGCCGAGCACACCGCCTGAGCCTATCGCATAGAGGGACTGGACTATCTGCCAGCCATCGCCCTTTGGATCTGAAAACGGATCGAGCCACGCTGATATGCGGCTCGCCGCATATCCCATTTTTGCGATTGTCAGGTAGCCGATACCAAGGACCCCCGCCCCGCCAATGCCGAACCATTTGAGAGGCGTTCCGCCTGCGAACATCATGATAGCGCCGACCGCGATGATGATGACCGAGGCAGAGAGATGCGGCTCGAGATACAAAAGGCCGACTATTACCGCCAATATTATTCCAAACGGAAGAACGCCGTATTTGAACGTCTTCATTTTATTCCTGTAAGTACAGATCATAGTTGCAAACGCCATTATTACGCCGAGCTTTACGATCTCAGACGGCTGAAACGTTGTGAATCCTAGATTTATCCAGCGTGTCGCGCCGTTTTCCTCCATACCTATAAACGGTACAAGAACCAACATGCCGACGGAAACGAAGAGAAGCGGAATAGAGACCCGTCTGTAAAAACTTACGGGAAAGCGGGACATTAGCAGCGTTATGAAGATGCCGGAGAATCCGAATATCAGCTGCCTGATAAAATATTTCGTGGGATCGTCATATAAATAATAGGCCCTTGCAAAACTCGCCGATAGTACCATTACAACGCCGATCGCGAGGATAATGACGGTCAGGAAAAAAAAAGGCAGATCGATGGAGCCTCTCCTCAGTGTCTCAGCCCCAGTGTAATCGCGGAGTTTCCTTTCGTTTTTTACAGGCTCATCATGCTCCAGCAGATCGTCGGTCGCATCACCATAGGTGGACCTCGCCATGTTTTTCCCTCCCCCGGACTTAGCAAATTTTTTCAGAAACCGTATCTGCCGCTGACGCCAAAATATGAAATGACGGCAAAAATCGCGGAAATGACGGTAAATACGGCAAAAAGCTTGTCTTCGCTCCATCCGCACATTTCGAAGTGGTGGTGCAGCGGAGCCATTTTAAAAATGCGCTTACCGCGCGTAAGCTTGAAGTAGACTATCTGGATAATATCTGAGAGTGTTTCCACAACATAGACGACGCCCAAGACCACAAGTATAAGCGGCATATCCATCGCAAACGCGAGAGCGCAGACGGCCCCTCCCAGGAAAAGTGAGCCTGTGTCGCCCATGAAAATCTTAGCCGGATGAAAATTATAGATCAGGAAACCGACTAGCCCCCCCGCGAGAGATGCCGCAAATATACCGACTGTCACATATCCCCAGAGGAAAGCGAGCGCCGTAAAGCAGAGGGCCACCGGAATCGAAACGCCGGTCACAAGTCCATCCACACCGTCCGTTATGTTCACGGCGTTTACACAGCCTACTATGATAAAGGCCGCGAAAACTAAGTACACAGGCTCCCAAATTGGAATAATTACGTTTGAAAACGGGATATAAAGGTTCGGGCTTACATAGCCCTCATAGCGCAGCAATAGGACGAACGTTATGGCGACAACGAGCTGCAAAAGAAATTTCTGCGAGGCGGTCAGGCCGAGGTTCCGTTTCTTTTTAAGTTTTTCATAATCGTCCAAAAAACCGATTACCGCATAGATAAGTGCAAAAATAAGTATGAAAATGTGTCTGTAGTCTCCGGCCGCCATCTCACGTATTCCGGACGCGAGCGTCACGGCTGAAACCGCAACAATAAACATTATGCCGCCCATAGTCGGCGTTCCCTGCTTTGACATGTGCCATACCGGGCCGTCCTCTCTTATTGACTGTCCGGCCTTTATCCGCCGCAGCATGGGGATCAGGACCTTCCCCACAACGGCCGTTATTATGAAGGACGCGAAAAACGCCCAGATAAGTCTCCATATCATTTGTCTCACCATCACAAAAAAAGATTTTGGGTCAAGCATAACGTACCGACCTGAACTTATGGCACGGTTTTACTCAGATGATGAAGTATACTCTCATTTCAAAATTTCCGCAATGATTTCTCTCTCATCAAAATGATGTTTTTCCCTGCCGATTACCTGGTATGTTTCGTGACCTTTGCCGGCGAGAATGATGGTATCGTTGGGCCTGGCATTACTTATAGCCCAGCCTATGGCCTCTTTTCTGTTTTCTATTACGATATGGGGCGTTTTAAGGCCCTCGGTGCCTTTTATTATGTCGGCGATAATAGCTGAAGGCTCTTCGGTCCTCGGGTTATCGGACGTGATTATGACGAAGTCCGACAGTTCCATGGCTATTCTTCCCATAACCGGCCTCTTTGTTTTATCCCTGTCGCCGCCGCAGCCAAAGAGGGTTACTACCCTTCCTCTCGAGAATCCTTTAGCTGCCTTTATAATGTTCTGCAGCGCGTCAGGCGTATGGGCATAATCGATGAGAACGGTATAGTTGCCGCCGGTGGGAACGACCTCCGCGCGTCCCATAACGCCTTTGCACCTGGAAAGCGCGTTTGAAGCGGCGCCGAGCGTGATGTCCAGCTGCAGAGCCGCCGACGCGGCCGCCAGCGCATTATAGACCGAAAACATACCGGGTATGCCGAGATGTATCTTCTCAAGTGTCCCCGTCATGAGGGCAACAAAGGTAACTCCGTCCGGTTTAAGGTCAATGCTCTTCGCCGAGAGGTCGGCCTCGGTGTTTTCGGCCGAATAAGTGAATACCGGACATTTCGCCGAGGCCATAATATTTCCCGAATAGTCGTCGTCCATGTTCACGACGCCCTTCCTGCATTGGGAAAAGAGAATGCTTTTTGCCATGCCATACGCTTCCATGCTTTTATGAAAATCCAAATGATCGGTCGTGAGGTTAGTGAACACCCCCACTTCAAACATGACGCCGTACACTCTGTCTAGAAACAGTGCGTGTGACGAAACCTCCATGATGACATACTCGCAGCCCACGCTGTACATCTGCGAAAAAAGCGCCTGCAGCTCGCTGGCCTCGGGAGTCGTCCTTTCGGTTTTGATCTCAGTATTTCCGACCATGTTCCGATTTGTCCCGATAAGGCCGACCTTTGCCCCTGTCGCATCTTCGATTATCGTCTTCAAAAGATTGGTTGTGGTCGTTTTACCGTTCGTACCGGTCACGCCGATTATCTTCATCTTATCCGCCGGGCGGCCATAGAAATTCGCCGCCATTACAGAGAGTGCACGCCGGGTATTTTCCGCAGTGATGTATGGGCCGTTTTCCTCAGGCGGCTCCTCGCAGATTATGCACACCGCCCCGCTTGTAAGCGCAGCAGCGATATACATGTGTCCGTCACTCTCATAGCCGCGTATAGCGACAAAAACATCTCCGGGTTTAACTTTTCTTGAGTCGCAGGTGATCCCCGTAATTTCAACGCCCATCCCGACACGCGCGTCTTTAATTTCGACGCCGCTGAGAATTTCGGAAAGTTTCATTGCTGTCCGCCTTTCGTATCAGTATCTGCAGAGTTTGGTTTATCGGCCCTTCGTCTCAGTATCTGCCAAGCTTGGTGTCATCTACGAGCGTTACCTGAATAACGCTGCCGTATGCGGCTGTGCTGCCCGCTTCAGCCGACTGGTATGAGACCACGACGCTTGAATCTGTCGGGGACGCGCCGGAAGTATCGAGATAGAGACCGTATGATTCCAGCCTGTCGCGCGCCGCGTCGACAGTGAGTCCATATAAGCTTGGTACCGTGACCCCGTCTTCCGGAACTGTCTCTCCGGCGTACAGTATGACCTTTGTGCCGGCTGCGACTTCCGCGTTCGCTTTCGGCAGCTGGTCTGTTACGGTGTCTCCTGTGCCGACAACCTTGGCCTCAAGTCCGAGTTCTTTTAGGTCGTCTGTCGCCTCTGCCACCGTCTTGGTCTTAAGCTCCGGCACAAGTTCGTCGATTCTGGCCTGTTCCTCCTCGGAATAGTTCGGCTCATAACCGAGATACGGCAAAAGCTCCGACATGATATTTCCGACTGCCGGCGCCGCCATGACGCCGCCGCTTATATAAATCCCCGTCTCCTTGCTCGGGTTATCGAGAATGAGCAGTACCACGACCTCCGGGTCATCTGCCGGGGCGAATCCGCAGAAGGAGACCATATATTCTTTGTCGCCTGTCACGGCATTCTGCGCGACCTTTTCAGAGGTGCCCGTCTTTCCGCCGATCCTGTAGCCCGCAACAGCGGCATTTTTGCCCGTGCCTGCCGGCTCGCCTACGACGGACTCAAGTATCTCCCGCACAGTCTTCGATGTCTCTTCGCTTATGACCTGGCGCACAACGGTGGGTTCCTTGGAATAGGCAACGGTGCCGTCCTCCGCGGTCACCTGGCTCACAACATAGGGCTCCATGAGGTAACCGCCGTTAATAGCGGCCGAGACGGCCGTTATCATCTGGATAGGCGTAATGTTGAAGGTCTGGCCGAAGGAGGTCGACGCTAGCTGTGACAGATTGTCTTTATCGCAGAAAATATCACTGCTCCACCATATACTGTCACCCTCGCCCGAGAGGTCTATCCCTGTCTTGTCAAAGAGGCCGAAGGCCTCTATATATTTATAAAAATTTTCCGCGCCGATCTTTTGCCCAATCTGGACAAAGGCGACATTGCAGGAATTCTGTACGGCCTGTTTGAGTGTCTGCGAACCGTGCCCGGCCGTTTTCCAGCAGTGAAGAGGCTGTGTTCTGCCAATGACATTCATCGAACCGCCACAGTAGAAGGTGTCATCTTCATCGACTGCGCCCAGATCAAGCGCAGTGGCAAGGGTGATGATTTTAAAAACAGAGCCGGGCTCATAAGTGTCGCTGAGGGCCTTGTTTCTCTGCTGGGAAAGTAGTGCCTCCTTGAACGCCGCTTTCCTCTCGGTCTCGTCCTGTATAGCGTCGATCTCCTCCTGTTTTTCCTCGCCGATGTCGAGATAGTTGTTCAGGTCATAGTCGCCCTGTGAGGCCATAGCCAGAACCTCGCCGGTCTTTACGTTCATAACGATACAGCAGCCGCCGCTTAACACATCGTAGTCCTCGATAGCCTGTTTGAGGTTTTTATCTGCGATATACTGCGCCGTCACATCTATAGTAAGCTGCATGCTGTCGCCGTCTATCGCATCGTTGTAGTTCTGATATTTTGAATAGAGCATCTCCGCGCCGTCCGCCGTAGTAAGTCGGACGATACTGCCGTTAGTACCCTCCAGATAATTATTATACAGCGCCTCGACGCCCTCAAGTCCATAGTTGTCCGTGCCGACAAAGCCTATCACCTGGCAGGCAAGGCTCGAATAGGGATAATATCTCTTCGAGTCCGTTTCGATGTGTATACTCTTGAGCTTGTTTTCGCTCTTAAAGGCGCGTACCTTGTCTGCGAGATCCGTCTCTATCTTGACGGCGACGGTCTTATACCACGAGGCGGTATCCTTTGATTTCTCAATGATGGAGTCATAGTCGACGCCCAGAATGCTGGACAGGCCGGAAGCTACGAGCTCCGGGCTCTCCTCGTATAACTGCATCTCAAATGGGCTTATATACACCGTCTCCGCAGTCGCGCTTAAAGCAAGCGCGTTGCCGTTGCGATCCGTTATCGTTCCGCGGGAGGCAGTGACGGTCGTCTCCCTCGTCTGCTGCTCGACGGCAAGGTGCTCATACTCCTCGTGTTTTGTTATCTGTATGTCGTAGAGTTTTACCGCCAAAACGATAAAAGCAACTACGCCGCACACTATCATAAGAATGAGTGTGCGGCTGAGTATTATTTTGTTCGGCTTTGCGGCAGAGCCGCTGTTGTTCTTGCCCATATATTCTCCTCAGGTCGCTGTGCCGATAGGTGCCTTGGCATAACAATAATTATACCGCTTATGTGATTATAGTGCTTTGTCACCTGAAATATTCCAGAAGCGCCGTTACAAAATCCGTGAAATTGCTGAAGCCTGTTCCTGACTGCCCAGCACCATCAACTACGACCGCCTTGTCCACTTTCTCACCGTTGACATATATGACCTGATCTGAATCCATATGCGTCATACCGAGCTTGCTTGTCGCGTACTCCTCTATCTCCGTGAGATTAAATGTCGTCTCATACTTGACAAGCAGTTTGCTCTCCTCGCTCTTAAGCGTTGAGAGCTGACTTTCGAGCTGCGAAGTATTGGAGTATATCTCAGTGAGCTGGACATAGGCCAACAGCACCAGTATCAGAAGAGCCGCCGCCGCCAGAAGACCTATAATGGCAACAGGTGAAAAGGCGTTTTTATATGGCGCTCTCTTAGGTTGTGCCGCCGTACGCGTTTTGGGCTTAGGTACGGCAACTTCGCGCCCTTCGGCGCCGCTGTTTTCGTACGGCGGCGCAAACTGCGGTAAAGTCAAATCATATGCCGCGCTGCCATAAGTAGCTCTTCTCGCGTATTCGATCGATACTGACATGTTGTTCCCTTTCTAAAATGAGGGGAGTTATAAACAACCCGCCTCGGTCACCTTTCATTTCCGCTTTACTTCGTTGGTCCTTAAAGCCTCTCGGCTATACGGAGCTTTGCGCTCCGCGCTCTCGGATTCAATTCGATCTCCTCTTCCGTGGGGAGTATCGGCTTTTTCGTAATTGCCCGGAGCGTCGGCTTAAATCCGCACACACAGACTGGGAAATCCGGCGGGCATGTACATCCCCGCTCCCGCGACTGTATGGCGTTCTTGACTATTCTGTCTTCAAGCGAGTGAAAGCTTATGACGGCGAGTCTGCCACCCGTTTTCAGCCTGTCCGGTGCCGCTGAGAGCATGTCCGAAATTGAGGCCAGCTCGTCGTTCACAGCGATGCGTATCGCCTGAAAGCTCCTTTTCGCCGGATGCTGCTTTTCCCGCAGAGCCTTCCCCGGCATGGCCGAACGGATGATATCCACAAGCTCCGCCGTGGTTTTTATCGGAGACTCTCCCCTTTTTCTCACGACAGCGGCGGCTATCCGCGGCGCATATCTCTCTTCACCGTACGTGAAAAGCACCCTTTTTATTTCGCTTTCCGGCCACCCGTTCACCACGTCATAAGCGGATAATGCCGAATCCCGGTCCATGCGCATGTCGAGCGGCGCATCACTCAAGTAGGAGAATCCGCGTTCGGCATCATCGAGCTGCGGGGAGGACACCCCAAGGTCGAACAGCATACCGTCAACCTTGTCTATGCCGAGATCCGCAAGCGCTTTGTCCAGTTCCCGGAAATTCGCGTGGACAAGCGCTACCCTGTCCCCATATTCGGAAAGTCTCTCTCCGGCCCCTTTTATCGCGGCCATGTCCCGGTCTATCCCGATGAGCTTTCCGCTAGTAAGACGCTTTATTATCTCAAGCGAGTGTCCGGCCCTGCCCAAAGTCCCGTCTACATAAATGCCATCCGGCTTCACAGCCAGCCCTTCGATGCACTCCCGCAGGAGGACCGGCACATGTTTTTCCCCCATCAAAAGTCAAGCTCCATAAATACCTCGGCGATGTTCTCCGGAGAAGTTTCGGAACTGTCGACCCGGGCCCACTCGTCGGCGTCCCAGAACTCCGTGCACTCGCCGCTGCCTACCACCGCAACATTTTTCGTGAGCCCCGCAAAATCGCGCAGCGCCTGCGGCAGGAGTATCCTTCCCTGTCCGTCAAGCTCGCATTTGGCCGCGTGGGCAAACATGGGCCGCATTTTTATCTGCTTGGTCTTCGGCATGGCCTTGATTTTTTCCATAAACTTGTCCCAACTTTCGGACGAATACGCGGAGAGGCATTTTTCCATAGAGAGAGTGACATAAAAAATATCGCCGAGCTCCTCACGGAGCTTAGCCGGGATAAAGAGCCGGCCTTTGACATCAAGGCTGTGCTGATAAACTCCCGTCAATTCGTCCCTCCCCTTTCTCCATCGTGGGAAATTGCTACATTTTACACCACTTTGCCCCACCTGTATGGGTTAATTATAATTGAATCAACCCATAAATGCAAGGGTTTTTTTAATGTTTTTTTAAGCATTCCTGCGACAAAAACAGGTTTTTTATGCACCGGAAAAGCCGGTGCATAACTGTCCCGTCCCTCATTAAAACCAAGCCTCGTGACAATCTGTAAAAAGCAAAAAAGGCCGTGTACAGGCCCTAAAAAAGGACCTGTACACGACCTTAAGCCGAAGGCGGACACTTCCGGCTTTCTTGCGGATTCCCACTTGGATAAACTATCGGGAGACAAGCCAAGGTAAAGCGCATTCGACCAACGCCGGTCATCCGCCGAGATTATCAAAGAATGTTTTTCAATACTATGGTCTTCTTGCGCGTCATCTCCTCAAACGTGGAGATGACGCCCTCTGTGCCGATACCGGACTTCTTGTATCCGCCGAACGGCATTTCGATCGTACGCTGATTCCCGGAGCCGTTTATGACCACCATGCCTGTATCGAGCGCGTTCAACATGCGGAAAGCGGTCTTTATATCTCTTGAGAATACGGCGCCACTCAGCCCGTATATGGAGTTGTTTGCTATTTCCACGGCCTCCTCCTCCGTGTCGAACGGTATTATCGGCATGACAGGACCGAAAATCTCCGCATCCGAGGCCACTTCCGCAGTCTTTGGCACATCGGTTACCAGCGTTGGCGTGTAGAATGCCCCGTCCCGCTTCCCGCCGAACAACAGTCTGCCACCCTGCTCTATAATCCGGTTCACCTGTTCCTCAACCTCGCATGCGGCCTTTTCGCTTATTAGGCATCCCATCGTGGTGTCTTCTTTATCCGGTGTACCCTGCTTTATCGCTGAAAGCCTTGAGATCACTTTCTGCTCAAACTCCGCCGTTCTGCCTCGCTGCACCAGAAAGCGCTTCGGGGCGGAACAGACCTGGCCGCTGTTCGCCATTCGTCCTGCCACAGCCTCTTCGGCCGCGAGATCCAAGTCCGCGTCATCCATAACGATGAAAGCGTCATTTCCGCCTAGTTCCAACGACACGCGCGTGAGATTTTCAGCACAGACCTTCGCAGTCTCTATCCCGACCTCGGTGGAGCCGGTCAGCGTCACGAGATTGACGCCTGGATCAGAGCACAGCCATGTGCCGACCGTTGAGCCACGCCCGGTCACTACCTGTATGGCGCCTGGTGTAACGCCGGCCTGCTGCAGCATAAGTGCAAGCCTGCAGAGCGTAAGCGGATTATCGGTGGCCGGCTTTATTATTGCTGAATTTCCGCACAAAAGCGCAGGGGCGACCTTCTGCGTTATCATGTTGCCAGGAAAATTGAATGGTATAATGCAGGCGACCACGCCCACCGGCTCGCGCTGCACCATGGCTATGTTGCGCTCCTGTCCGGGTTCCGTGCCGGCTGGAATAACTTCGCCGTAAATGTGCTTCACTTTTTCGCAAAATGCCGTAAATCCGAAGCATATCTTGTATATCTCTGCGCGCGCCTCTCTTAATGCCTTTCCCGTCTCATTTGACAGGAGGAGAGCAAGAACCTCCCTGTCCGCCTCCACCTCCGCGACAAATTTCATAAGTATTGCCGATCTCTCATTTATAGGCACCTTCGCCCATAGCTTCTGCGCCTGCCTAGCATGTTTTACCGCGTCTTTTATGTCCCGCTCGGTGGCGGAAGGTATGTTGTCTATAAATTCCCCCGTTGCCGGATTCGTGACAACGATCACCCCGCCGTCGGAAGAATCGACCGTCCTTCCGTTTATAAGCATTTTCATTGTTGTATCCTTCTTTCTCTATTTCACTCTTTTTTGCACGCATAACCCGTATCGTTATGCCGAACGTTCAAAGAATAGCCGCAAACAATTTTTGACGCAAGAAACGAATTTCACTGAACGGGAGTACTGTTCCGCTCAGTGAAATTTTTATTTTAGCTTTTACCCATAATGTGGTATAACATAAGCAGGGATAAACGCGTATCAAAGGTTTTATCTTGCGTTTTACGGAGAGTGAATATGGATAACGTCAGCAATATCCGCGTTGCGGACAAGGTTTTCTCGATTCTTGAATATCTGGCGGGCAGCCCGGAACCGGCGAGACTTACCGATATATCGCACGGGCTCGTCCTCAGCAAGACTACGGTATACCGCCTTCTCTCTGTCATGCAGGAGCGCGGATATGTGAAAAAGGACTCCAGGCAGGCGTATTCCGTCGGCCCCAAGCTTCTGGAAATCGCAAGCTACCGTCTCAACAATCTTGAACTGCAAACCGAGGCCAAACCCTTTCTTACCGCTCTGCATGCGGCCCTTAACCTGACCGTCCACCTTGGTACGCTTGACAGCATGAACATCATATATGTCGAAAAAATATATTCTCCAACCGCTTCGCAGGGGTATTCAAAGGTAGGATACAACGCCCCAGCCTACTGCTCAGCCATCGGCAAAAGCTTACTTGCCTGCCTGTCAGGCGATGAGCTGGGCGAGCTCTTTTACAACTTCAAAATGGAGCAGTTCACCAAGTACACCATAACCGATCTTGGTGAACTCAAAAAGCATCTCCGTGATATACGCAGCCAGGGCTGGTCGCGGGACGAACAGGAGTACCAGCTCGGCAGGCGCTGTATCGGCGTTCCGATTTTCGATTACCGCGGTGAAGCGGTCGCCGCCCTCAGCGTCAGTGGGGACCTGGAGCAGATGTCGGAGGAAAAGCTGCCGATGATCATCCACGAGGTTAAGAAGGTCGCGTCACAGATCTCAGTCTGTCTTGGATATTCCGGCGAAAAACAGTAGGACGAAAGCTATCAAAGTCTCCGTCCGGTTCGGCAGATACTAAAATAATCCCCGGAAGCCGCATCTTTTATGGCTTCCGGGGATTATTAATTTATTATTTTGTTATATATCGTTTATATCCTCAAAAGTGGTCACTTTACCACCGGAACCCGCAACGTTGCGGAAGCGGGAACGGGACTGGCGCACCTCGCCAAGAGCCTCGGCTATGGCCTCCTCTGTTCTCCTGAGCGCGTCATCCGCGTATTCGTTTGCAACGCGGCGCAGTTCGCCCGCTTTGGCCTCGGCCGCCTCCATCATGCCGTTTGCCTTTGATTTTGCAGCTCTTATTATCTCCTGCTCATCAAGAAGCTGGCGCGCCCTCTCCTCCGAGACCTTGCGGATTGACTCCGCCTCTCTCTTTGCGTTTCCTATAAATTCCGCCCTCGCGGCGACAAGCCGCTGTGCCTCGGAGAGCTCTGTCGGGAACTGTGCCTTCATCTCATCGAGAATATCCAGGACTTTATCCCTCTCTATAACGCATTTTTCTGCGCCGAGCGGGAGACCCCACGCCTCTGTAATCATCGTGTAAAGCGTATCCAGCAGTTCCTGAACGTTGTTTCCCATATCTTTACCTCCTGTTATTTGCCCTCTCGACTATGTCATTAATAATCTCTCTGGGTACGAATTTCGCGAGATCAGCCCCGTATTTTGCCATTTCCTTGACGACCGTGGAGCTCAGATAAGTGTATTTCTCGCTTGCTGTGAGAAATACAGTGTCGATTTCCGGCTGGAGTTTTTTGTTCGTCAGCGCCATGTGAAACTCCAACTCAAAGTCGGACACAGCCCGAAGGCCCTTGACGATGACTGAAGCGCCGCGCGACGTGGCATATTCGACCAAAAGCTTGTCCGAACATTCGACCGCGACATTTCCGAAGCGTTCGGTCACGCGGCGGATGAAATCCATGCGTTCTTCAATTGTAAACATAGGATTTTTCTCTGAATTAACCATTACGCACACATATATTTTGTCAAAAATCTTTGCCGCGCGTCTTATGATATTGAGATGTCCCAGAGTAATAGGGTCAAAGCTGCCGGGATAGACGGCCATTCTCATTTTATATACCTTTAGCCTTTATTCAGCGCCTTTGCTGTAAGTTGTGATCTTAATTTTCCCATACCTGTATTCTCTCAGTTTTCTGTAAGGGGCCAGGAGTTCCGGCATAGGCTTTTCCGCTTTACTTTCGCAAACTATTATACCATTATCTTTTAATATGTCAAACTCATTTGCGACAAGAATCGACCTGTCCAGAAGGTCGGTATCATAGGGCGGGTCCATAAAAACGAGGTCGAACTTTCCCCCGCGTTTCAGATATTCAATGCCATCCCCGTTTATAACAGAGGCGTTTGCCTCAAGTTCCGTCGATTTCAGGTTTTCGCGAACTAGCTTAACAGCCGTCTGGTCGCGGTCGACGAACACCGCCGACGCCGCGCCGCGGCTCAGTGCCTCTATACCGAGTTGTCCCGTCCCCGCGAACATATCCAGAACGCGGCGGCCTTCTATGTCAAATTGAATGATATTGAACACCGCCTCCTTGACCCTGTCGGTCGTCGGGCGTATATCCCAGCCTGCGGGCTCCTTTATCTTCCTGCCCCTAGCTGTTCCTGTTATTATTCTCATCGTTTAACTCTCCATTTCCTTGTGAATGAAAATAGCCGAAGACAGAGGCCGCGGTATCCTTCGGCACCGCAGAGCAGAGCTCCTCAAACGTCGCCCGGGATACGGCGCGGACGCTGCCGAACATTTTAAGGAGCGTGTTTCTTCGCGCTTCTCCCACTCCCGGTATGGCGTCGAGCTTCGACGCATAACTTTTTTTTGAATGCCGGCTGCGGTGAAACTCGATCGCGAAACGGTGCGTCTCCTCCTGTATCGTGCCGACAAGGGCAAAAGCCGCCGGGTTTCCTGAAATACCGATCTCCTCGCCATCCGGCGTAACTAAGGCGCGGGTTCTGTGGCGGTCGTCCTTCACCATGCCGAAAACCGGCACTGAGATACCGAGCTCTCGCAGGACGCCCAGTGCTACGGACGCATGCGCCGCTCCGCCGTCAATAAACAGAACATCCGGCAGTGCTGAAAACTTTTCGTCCCCTTCTATATATCTTGCAAACCTGCGGGAGACAGCTTCAGCCATGCTGCGGTAGTCATCCTGCCCGTCCGTCGTCTTTATTATGAATTTGCG
Organism: Oscillospiraceae bacterium; assembly: GCA_050253535.1. GTDB lineage: Bacteria > Bacillota > Clostridia > Oscillospirales > Oscillospiraceae > JBFWIW01. The sequence goes on along the minus strand of JBFWIW010000002.1, from coordinate 41,496 downwards.
GTAGTCCTTTTTATACGGTTTTCCCTTCAAAAACACGGTATTTGATGCGACGATGTCGGCAGAGCCCGTATTTGAAATATCAAACGCCTCTATCCTCTCGGGCAGGGCAGTGAGACCCAGAGCCTTCTGCAGCCATTCTGCCGTCTTGGAGATGCGCTCCTCCTTTGTCGTCAGGCGTTCAACCTCATCCCTCGCGTTTATGGCCGCAGTCTTTGTGAGCTTTTCTCTGTCCCCTCTCTGGGGGACGGAGAGCTTTATGTTTCTATTCGCCGTCTCGGCTAAAAACTGCCGCAGGGCGTCCTCGTCAGCGACAGGAAAAGGCAGCAGCACCTCCCTCGGCACGATACCGCGTATCTCGTAGTACTGCCTGACTATGGACGATACCGCTTCCGCGTCGTCCTCTACGGGGCTTTCGATCACGCGGAGATCCTTGTCCAGAAGCGCCCCTCCGATATAGTGGAGCACCACGAACACGCTGCGTGCCTCGCCCCTGTAAAAACCTATGGCGTCAGTGTCGGCTCGGGAGGCTGCGCAGACGTGCTGGCGCGTCTCGAGAAGAGAAATCGTCTTAATCCTGTCTCGTATCTCGGCCGCACGCTCAAACCGAAGGGATTCGGCCGCGGTCGACATCTCACGCTCAAGGTCTTTCAATAATTTATCTGTTTTCCCCTCGAGTATCATTATCGCCTCGCTTATCGAAGCATTATACTCATCCTCACTGGCGTCTTTCAGGCAGTATGCCCTGCACGTCCCCATGTGGTGGTTGAGACAAGGTCGCTCCTTTCCGATATCGCGCGGAAATTTGCGGCTGCATGTCGGCAGGCAAAGCGCCTTGCAGACGGCGTCTATAGCCGAGGCCGTAGCGCCCCTTCCGCCATACGGCCCGAAATAGAACGCCCCGTCTTCCTCTCTCCGTGACGCTATTGAAAAGCGCGGGTACCGTTCGCGCCGGTCAATGCGTATATAGGGATATCCCTTATCGTCCTTTAAAAGGATGTTATACTTCGGCATGTGGTACTTTATAAGCGAGTTTTCCAGCACCAGCGCCTCAAATTCGGAGTTAACGATTATAACCTCAAATTCAGCGATGTTCGATATCATCGCCTCGGTCTTTAAGTTGTGTGCGCCGATGAAATAGCTGCTGACCCGGTTTCGGAGCTTTACCGCCTTGCCGACATAGATAACTCCGCCGTCCGCTCCACGGAAAATATATACGCCCGGCGATAGCGGCAGATTATGGGCTTTTTCCCGCAGCTCCTCCAGCATATCCGTCACCTCTTTTCAAAAGGTCTGTAAAACCAGATTAAGGAGATACCGCTTTAATATCCCTTTGTATACTTTGGGCTTTGGCGCAAAGTATTTTTTAATAACGCGCTGCGCCCGGTGCAATCAATTTTTCATAAATGTAAAATAATGTCCTTCCCGGCTTATACACCGGGAAGGACACCTTGGAAGGCTCTTCTGAGCCGTGAACCTACTTCCGTTTTGCTGCAAAATGAATCTTGCAAAATCTGAATACAGTTTATTCCGCAAAATCAGAGGAAATGAGCTGACAAAGGGTGTTGACCGCGTTCTCCTCGTCCGCGCCGTCAGCGACAATATTGACAGCAGTCCCCTGTACAATGCCTAACGAAAGGACCCCTAAAAGGCTCTTTGCGTTGACTCTGCGCTCGTCCTTTTCAATCCAGATGCTGCTCTTGAACTCGTTGGCTTTCTGAGTAAAGAAAGTTGCCGGTCTGGCATGAAGTCCGACCTGATTGGATACGACGGCTTCTTTTACAAACATTGACTGCTCCTCCTCAATTCATATGCATGGCGGTTGTCTTATGCAATCCCACGCGGGCACACATTCTCACTAACTCTATTCTAACAAAGCCGTATCGAATCGTCAATGAAAAATATAATAAAATATAGGATGAATTGCGCGGCTTTGTCGGCATAATGTCTACTTCAGTTCTATTACTGTTACGCCGGTCTCGCCTTCTCCATATCTTCCGAGGCGGTAAGTTTTTACCATTGGATTTGACTTTAGGTTCTTTTGGACGGCCGCGCGAAGCGCTCCTGTGCCCTTTCCGTGGATTACCGTCACTGTAGTTAGTTTACCCATGCGTGCTGAATCTATGAAACGTTCGACTATGGGGATGGCCTCCTCCGCCGTCAATCCGCGTACGTCAACCTCCGGCTTCGCCGTAACGGCGCGCATCTGCGTTTCGACACTCCGCCGGACCTTCTGAGTCTGTTTATCCTCCGCGTTCTCGGAAATCCGCACTTCCTCCTGCTTGGCCGTCACCTTCATTATGCCGGCCTGAAGGTTTAATGAACCGTCCGTGTTGACGCTCACCACCTCGGCCTTCGTGCCGATGGAGAGAATCAATACCGTGTCACCGGGGGCGGCGGGGCGCGTCATCGGTGGCGGGGCTTTTTCGCCCTCGTCCGGATTGAGAGAGTCCTCCGCTTCGTTTAATCGCCGACGGATATCGGCGCGCGCGTCGTTGACTCTCTGCCAGTCGTTTTCCTTTTCCGCGCGTTTCCGCATTGCGCCGAGCTCATCAAACACCTCTTCGGCGGCATGGCGGGCCTCCTCAATTATTCTATCGGCTTCGCGTTTAGCAAGCCGAACGGCCTTTTCCCTCTCGCGCCTTATCTCATCACGGTTTTTTTCGCTCTCTTTTGCGTCCTCTTCGGCGCTTTGGCGGAGCTTTCTGGTCTCGACCTTCTCGCGCTCCATCTCCTGCCGCGTCTTTTCGAGGTTTTCCAGAACCTCCTCAAAGCTCGCGCTGTCCGAGTCAATCCTGCTGACGGCGTCGTCTATTATCTTATCCGGCAGGCCGAGTCGCCGCGATATCGCAAAGGCGTTCGACTTCCCCGGGATACCTATAAGCAGTTTATACGTCGGCCGAAGCGTCTCGATATCGAACTCACAGGAGGCGTTCTGCACGCCGGGATTTGACGTGGCGTAGAACTTCAGCTCCGAGTAGTGCGTCGTCGCGGCTATCTTCGCGCCGAGATTTCGCGCATATTCGATTATGGATATGGCGAGGGCGGCGCCCTCCGTCGGGTCCGTGCCGGCGCCGAGCTCGTCAAATAGGAGCAGAGTATCCTCGCCACACTCGGCCAGGATCTTCACGATGTTCGTCATGTGGGACGAAAAAGTGGAGAGAGACTGCTCAATAGACTGCTCGTCTCCAATGTCCGCCAGGACCTTTCGATACACCGGGACGGCGCTGCCGTCGTCCGCCGGAATGTGCAGCCCGCACTGCGCCATGACCGAGAGAAGACCGAGCGTCTTGAGCGTAACCGTCTTGCCGCCCGTGTTCGGCCCCGTTATAACAAGGGTGTCAAACTCTCCGCCGAGGCGCACATCTATGGGGACAGCCGTCTTCTGTGGGAGAAGCGGATGCCGCGCATGGCGCAGTATCAGCTCTCCGTTTTCGGAGAGCGCAGGCTCGCCGGCGTTCAGGCGGTACGACAGCTTCGCCTTCGCGAAGATGAGGTCGAGTTGCACAAGGACATTAAAGTCGCAGGTTATATCCTCCGCATCGGCGGCGGCTTCTGCCGAGAGCGCCATGAGTATACGGTCTATCTCGGCCTTCTCCTTCACCAGGAGCTCCCTTATCTCGTTATTCGCCTCGACGGCTGACATAGGCTCAATAAAAAGCGTAGCGCCGGAGGAGGAGATGTCGTGCACAAGGCCGGGGACGGATGATTTGTGTTCCGCTTTAACGGGGACGACGTAGCGGTCGTTCCGCATGGTAATTATAGGCTCCTGAAGGGCCTTTGCATATGACTGGGAGGATATTATCTTCTGCAGCGAGCGGCGCGCCCTATCCCCAGCGAGCCTCATGCCGCGGCGGATGGACGTGAGCTCCGGGCTGGCTGCGTCCGCTATCTCGTCCTCACCCGGGATGGAGGTGGTTATCTTTTCCTCCAGATACTTGTTCGCACGGAGCGACGAGAACAGGTAATCGATATCGGTCCTCGCCTGCCTGTCGCCCGAGGCATAGGATAGCGCCTCGCGCGCGGAGCGCAGAACTCCCGCGATGTTAAGAAGCTCGCGCGTACTCAGCATCCCCCCCAGATCAGCCCGCGAGAGTGGAGCGCCTACGTCCCTCACACCCGAAAAAGCGGGGCTGCCCCTTGTCGTCATCATGGTTTTGGCCGCCGTTGTCTCGGAGAGCCGCCGGCGCACCTCGTATATGTCCGGAGACGGAAAAAGCTTACCCGCCGACTCTTTGCCCGGGTCACTAACCGCCTCTTTGGCAAGGAGTTCCAGAACAGCTGGAAGTTCAATTATTCTGAGTGATTTTTCGAAAAGTGACATGTTTTACCTCAAATTAAAATTGGTGGGAGTCTGCACCGAACCGCCTCAGCTCTTTATGCTTCTATAAAAATCCAACGTGCGGAAGCTGTGGCCCAGCTGTGCAAGCAGGTATTCCTCCGAAGCCCTGCACAGCCGCTCCCTTGCCGTGCCCGCTATCGTGAACGAAAATACGCGCTTCGCGTCAGCCGATATTATATACCGTATTGCGGAGAGCGAGTCCCGGCAAAGCTCGGCCGACATACCGGAACCATCGGGGTGGCAGGATTTGCAGTGCAGAACACCGCCAGAGAGGCTGAGATAAGGCTCTTCCGGGTTCTCTTCGCCGCAGACGGCACACACATCCAGCATTGGCTCAAAGCCCGCGAGTGCCGCAAGCCGCGTTTCAAACGCAGCTTTTACGAGTGCCGGCTGTCTTTTGCCCTCAGAAAGTGCGAAGAGGGCGTTTAGTCCCAGTGAAAGTATCTCGGTACTCGGGCTGTCCTCGTCGGACGCAGCCTCCAGCGCCTCGGCAAAATACGAGCCGAGGGACAGGCGCTCAATATCCTGTCTTAAGCCCTCGAATAGTTCCAGGCTCCTTGCCTCTGTGAGCGTAAAGCGCCCGCGTGTCTCGCAGAGCGTCATCTCCGAAAAAGCGAGAAGCTGCGTCGCGGAGGCAGTTTTGCTGCCGCGCCTCCTCGCCCCCTTGGCCGAGACGGTTACCTTCCCCTCCGAGGCCGTAAGGACCGTTAGTATTTTACTGCTCTCTTTATAATTCGTCTCACGAAGGACGAGACCTGTCGTCGTTATGTACATTAATGCTTTCCCTACGCGGAGGCCGCGCGGGATCCCCCATGCATCTGATTTGCGGCCGTCGCGTTAAGTCGCTCCGCCGCCGTCCCGCCTTTCGGCGGGTTTATTTTGCTTTTCGGGCTAACCTGAAGGCAAAGCCTTTCGGCTTTGCCTTCAAATTCGCCATTTGTTTTATGCAGTTTTGGCGTGAACATCTTCGGATATCATGCTTTTATAGAGAAGATAATAGATGATATCCCCGGTCTGTGTAAACAATATCCATACGGTATCAGCAGTCATAATATGACCATTCCTTTCGCTACACTCAGAGCACAAAATGACCACAAAATCAATGGCCATTGATATGCATGTGTTGCGGTTGCCCGCTTGCGGGAGAGAAACACGCACATTAATCTGGCAAGTCTGTAACTTGTTTTGAACTCGCCACCTCCGCTGATACTAGTTTGGTTTTTTTATAGCTTTATATGTGAGGTAATTTATTCTGAATAACCAAAATTCCTCAGCTGTGCCTGACTGTCTCTCCAGTTTTCCTTTACTTTGACCCACGTCTGCATAAAAACCTTTGTACCCATGAAATTCTCAATGTCGTGTCTCGCGAGTGAGCTGATTTTTTTCAGCATATCACCGTTTTTTCCTATTATTATGCCCTTGTGGCTGGCTTTTTCGCAAAAAATTGTGACGTCAAGATCGATAATTTCATTTTCACGCTCTGAAAACTTCGTGACTTCAACAGCGGTGCCGTGCGGCACCTCACGATCCAGACAGACGAGGAGCTTCTCCCTCACAATCTCGGCCACGATCTGGCGCTCAGGCTGATCCGTCACCATGTCATCGGGAAAAAGGTGCGGCCCGTCGGAAGCGTATTTGCAGAATTCTTCCATAAGTTCGGGTACGCCCTCTCCCGTTTTTGCTGAGATAGGGACCACCGCGGCAAACTCGAACGCCGAGGAATATGCCGCAATAACGGCGAGTATATCAGTCTTCTTCACCGTGTCTATCTTATTTATGACGAGGATGGCTGGCGAGCCCGTCTCCTCTATCCGCTCTATGAGGAGTTTCTCCTGCGTACCGACTATTGCGATAGGTTCGACTATGAGTGCCGCCGCGTCCACTTCGGTGACGCTCTGTCGCACGACCTTCACCATATAGTCGCCGAGACTGGTTTTCGGCTTGTGAAAGCCCGGAGTGTCAAGGAGGACTATCTGCGTGTCCCCGCGGTTTACTATCCCGAAAATACGGTTTCTCGTCGTTTGGGGCTTGTCCGACACTATAGCGATTTTTTCTCCGACGAGGGTGTTGGCGAGTGTCGATTTGCCGACGTTCGGCCTGCCCACCATGGCTATCATTGCTGATTTATTTATCATTTTTTTCTCCCAAATATTATATATATCCACATCGGAAGCGTCAAAACTATGACGGCAGCGGGGATTGGATGTACTTTTGCAAACGTAAGCGCGGCGCCGGCCTTTTCAGAGTTAAAAAAAATCATCGATCCGATAGCAACGCTGATTGCCGCACTGACCATTACCGCACCGGCAGCGGCATCCTTAGCCCTTTTTATCCCATCCACCCTGTCGGGGTGAACCGTATCACACAACTTCTCGACCGCGGTGTTTAAGAGCTCAAGGCCGATAACAAGCGCAATGCAGATAAGTACCGCTGACCACTCGGTCTCGCTTAGCTTTGTTACGAAGCCCGCCAGAATCACGTAAAACGCGAAAGCGAAATGTATCCTTATGTTGCGCTCGCGCCGGAAGGCGTATACTATCCCCGAAAGCGCGTAGCACAGGCTTTTTTTCATCTTGACAGCCCCATTTTATCCAAAATATATTCCTCTCGAGCGCGCATCCTCATCTTTTCCGCACCCTCGTCAATGTGGTCGTACCCCAAAAGGTGCAGTACGGAATGCACCGCGAGATAGGCCATTTCACGCGCCTGCGTATTCCCGTATTCCTCTGCCTGTGCCCTCGCCCTCTCGGCAGAAATCACAATGTCGCCCAGAGCCAGCCTCCCCGTCTCGGGGTCGAGGTCGGTATCACAGACGGAAAACTTTCCCGGCGTTAGCTCAAAAAGCGGAAACGACAGCACATCCGTCGGTCTGTCCACCTCGCGGTATTCCCTGTTGAGCGCGTGTATTCCATTATCGTCCGTTATCGAGACGCAAACCTCGCAGGGCACGTCCACATTTTCAGCCCAGAGCGCTGTGCATACCGCTTGCTTAATAATCCCGAGAGATTTCCTTGTCCCCTCGCCAAGCCTGCAGATGACGTATACCTTATGCTTTATCATATCTTTTTCTCGCTCCCCCGGGCCTTTTTGGCAGCGCTGCCGCTTTTCTCTTCTCATCGTGCTCATAGGCCTCTATTATCTTCTGCACCAGCACGTGGCGCACGACGTCTTTCCCTGTCAGCATGCAGATTGCGATATCGTCCACGCCGGCCAGTATCCGCGTGGCCTCCTTGAGGCCGCTTGTCTTGTCCGTCGGAAGGTCGATCTGAGTTACGTCTCCCGTTATGACGACCTTCGAACCGAAGCCTATTCGGGTCAGGAACATCTTCATCTGCTCACGTGAGGTATTCTGTGCCTCGTCGAGTATTATAAACGAGTCGTCCAGCGTCCTGCCGCGCATATACGCGAGCGGCGCGACCTCTATATTCCCGCGCTCCAGGTATTTGTTATAGGTCTCCACGCCAAACATGTCGAAGAGCGCGTCATACAGCGGGCGCAGATAGGGATCCACCTTGCTCTGAAGATCGCCGGGCAGAAAGCCGAGCCTCTCTCCCGCTTCCACCGCGGGGCGCGTGAGGATTATCCTGTTCACCGACTTCTCGCGGAACGCAGCGACGGCGGCCGCGACAGCAAGATAAGTCTTTCCGGTGCCCGCGGGGCCTATGCCAAGCGTTATGGTGTTCTTCGTTATCGCTTCTACATATTTTTTCTGTCCGAGGGTTTTGGCCTTAATCGGCTTACCCTTCGCCGTAATGCAGACGACATCCCGCGCGAGCTCTGTTATCCGGCTCTCCTGTCCGTCGCGCACAAGGCCGATAACATAGCGCACGTTCTGCGCGTCTATATTTTCGCCCTTGGCGGCGAGCGACAAAAGCCCCTCGATCGTGCGTTCCGCCAGCATGACGCCCTCGCCCTCGCCCGATATCTTGAGTTCTGAATCCCTGTCCGTTATCTTAACGCTCATCTCATCCTCAATAAGGCGAAGGTTCTCGTCGAACGAACCAAATACGTTTATTATGTGCTCCATCCGGTCAACGCTCATGGTCTTTTCCGTCATCAGTCTAAAGTCTCTCCTTCCGGCACCTGGCTCTGGGCCTCATACCGCGTAATTTCGTCTTCCGTTAATGCCTCAGTCGCCGCTATCTGCTCACGGCACTCGGCGGTGAGCGTGACATATACCACGCCGTCTTGGACTTTCGTCTCAAACGTCGTTTTCATTATGACCCCGTCTTCGATCCGCTCCTGGAGCTTCTCAAAAAGACGGCCCTTTATAATCTCCTCGGCCTCGTTCTCTTCGAGTTCTGTCGGCTCTCTCACATACTCTGTGTACATGTCTTTGTCTATGGAGATGGGGAGCGTCGCCCCGCCCGGCAGCGTCAGGACTTTCTTCGCTGTGATTTTATCATAGTCCGTCCATGAAATTCCACCAAAAATATATAAATTTATTCTTTTTCCCGCGATTGTCAGCGAATATTTTGTCTTCTCCTCGCCTGTATATGTCTTAGCGTCTGCCGAGAGCGGCATACAGGCCGTCTCTTCGTACCATGTGCGGGCCCAGACCTGCGCCATAGCGTGGACCAGCCGGTTTCCGCTGACACGGCTGCCAACAACAGCATCCGCCAGTGTCTCTCCCTCCATAACAGTGTCTCCCACCGTATAGCACCGCGCTCCCTCGAGTACGATCATTTTGTCTATTATTCCCGATTTTGTCGCGACCACACGTGCGGGCACGTCCTCCGGGACTATTTCCGGCACCGGGATAATTTCACGGACAAGCACATCGGCGTGACTGCCGCTGACATTGACCGTTATCCACGCGAGTTCCGGTATCGTCTGCAATATTTCATTCGATATGTATTCCGGTGTAACGGACGGCCCGAAAGTGCCGATACCGACGCCCAGGTCGTCGAGCGCCCGCAGTATCTCCGGTGTCGGCACCGTCTCGTTCCCTGAGACGTCTATGTCCCATACAAAAAGCGACAGTATCCACACGGCCATTATGCAGGCGAGCATACCGAACATGAGCGCGTATCTTTTTCTGATTCGCCAGAGGAAAAACGAGACGCCCTCTTTCTTTACAGCCCTTATGGTAAACGCGCCGTTTTGAGAGATGGCGCGCAGCCGCCGGTAATCCTTTATGTGCGTCGTTATCTCTATCGTGTCCTCCGCCGTCTTGACGGGATCTCGAAAAAATATTCCATTTTTCGCGCAGATATTAACAAAGCGCTCGGGATAGCGGCATTTTGCCTCCGCCCGCACGTTGCCCCTTATATAGTCAATTACCCTCTCCATGTTAACCTCCCATGCGCCAATACATGCAAGTTGAGATGAAAGCCTACCGCGCAATAAATACGTAAAATGCCGCGCACAGTTTCCGCCGCACACAGTGGAAATAAAATCAAATCTGTCATTTCCGGTGACACGTGCGGCGGAAATGACACTTTGCATGAAGGCTGCGGTTGAGCAGCTTTCATGTTATCCCTTTGTCGAAAGAGCCCGGAGGGCTTTTTCAGCAATCTAGTACTCATAGTCTATTCCGAGGATCGTTCCGGTCACGAGAAGTTCCGAGTCGCTCATGGATTTAAGGCAAAGTGCCCTGCCGCGAAGCTTTATGACACACTTTCCGCCGCTTATCGAAATATTCTCAAGCCCGTAATCAAGTATCCCCCGATGATTTTCCACATATACGCGGCTGCCTCCTGTGACCGTCAGGCGCGTCACGCCCGCCACGACCTCCCCAGGAAGATCGAACATTTCCGCAGCCCGTTCCAATACGCTCGCGCGCGATTCTCTTTTCTTCTTTTCCCTTTTCACGCCGCCACCCCCTCGCCTTTCCGTAAATATTATGCTGGCACCGGCAAAAATACGCCCACGGCGGCATATACTCTGAAAGCGGAGGTGACGGCGTGCGGATATTTGCTGATAAAAGAAAAATATTCGATATACTCATCTGTATTGGGCTCTTCTCAATAATGGCGGCGCTCGTCTTATATCCGGGAGAGTCTGTTTCCGCTGCGCATGACGGGATCACGCTCTGCGGAAATGTCATAATCCCCTCGCTGTTCCCGTTCTTCGTCCTCTCGACGCTTGTCATTGAGCTTGGGCTCGCGGAGCGCTTCGGACATCTCCTCGAACCCGTCATGCGCCCTCTTTTTAATGTCGGCGGGGCGGCTTCGGCGGCGTTCGTCCTTGGCTTTATCGGCGGATACCCCATAGGCGCGAAGGCGGTTATTACGCTTTACAAAAACGGGAGTATCTCAAAGTCCGAGGCGGAACGGCTTCTCGCCTTCTGCAATAACTCCGGACCGTCTTTCATCCTCGGAGTCGTCGGGGCCGGCGTGTTCTCAAGCGGGAAAGTCGGCTTTCTGCTGTACGCGGCGCACGTTACCGCTTCCATCTGTATAGGCATCACGTTCAGAAAATGGGGCGGAAAATCAGCAACATACACGCATGCGGCAAAGCGTACGCCGCAGAAATACCCGGGCTTCACAAACGCGTTTATAGAATCTGTAAAGTCGTCGTTTCAAAGCACGCTGAACATCTGCGGTTTTGTGATATTCTTCTGCGTATTTATAAAGCTGCTCTATCTCGCGGGTGTGATTCCCGCGCTGTCACACTTTCTTGGGCATGTGTTTTCACCGTTCGGCTTTGATGAAGAGTGGGCCGAAAGACTTCTGACGGGCTTCATCGAACTCTCCTCCGGTGTTTGGACGCTTCAGGGCGCCGCCGGCAAGCTCGGCTCGCGGATGGCAATGGCAGCCTTCATGCTGGGCTGGGCAGGTCTCTCAATCCACTGCCAGGTGCTCTCCTTCATAGCAGGCAGCGGCATCTCTGCCAGGACCTACATATTCGGCAAGTTTCTGCATGGCAGCCTTTCCGCAGCTTTCGTGATGATTCTCTCCAGGTTGGTCTCCTTCGATGCGCCCGTCTCCGCATACCTCGCGGAGCAGGTTACCGGTATTGCCTCGATGGGGTTTACGACCGCGCTGACAGTCTCAATGACATCAGCGCTCACTCTTTGGCTCATTATTCTGGCAGCGGCGTTTTTTTCATCAAAAAATACTGGAAATATCAAATAATTGCTGTATAATACGTAGTTGCACCCAATAATTTAAAATTTGACCGGAGGGCACAATGATACTTTTTAACAAAACGATAGAACCTTGCTGCTCTTACTGCCGCCACGGGACCAAGCTCTGTGACACGGATGTCGCCTGCCTAAAGCGCGGGGTCGTCGGAGCCGGAGAAAGTTGCGAAAAATTTACTTATGATCCGCTCAAGAGGACCCCTCCCGCAAAGGCGCAACTTAAGACCTCGCTTTTGTCTGAAAAGGATTTTGCTCTGTAAGCTAAGTCGTCTTTGATTAAACCGGCAGTCGGCGGCTGTGCGGAATTATTTTCCGCCAGTTCATCCAAAAATTCTCGTTAATACATCACGTATTTCCTGTGTTTTTCAAACTGACTAAAATTCCTCTCGCTCATCCATTGGACGCGATTTAATCAGCGACTCATTAACATTCATAAAAAGCGAAAGAGGTCGATACCCATCACAAAAGTTACCATACTTTTTGCCGTCGGGCTGTTTCTCATAATCTACGCGGGAGACAAGTTCGTCGACGCCGCCGTCGTCATTGCCAAAAAGCTCGGCGTGTCGGAGATAGTCATCGGAGCCACCATTGTAAGCCTGGGAACCACGCTCCCCGAAGTGCTTGTCTCCACGACGGCCGGTCTGAAGGGCTGCGCCGATATAGCGGTAGGCAATGCCTTCGGCTCCATTATCTGCAACGCCGCGTTTGTCGCGGGACTGTCTCAGTTTTTCAGGCCGTGTACAGAAATCGACCGCAGGGCCTTCGGTTGGCGCGTTTTCTTTTTCTTTGCGTCCGCTTCCGTCGTTTTTTCTTTCGGGTACGGTTCCGGCTATTTCGGACTCATGGCAGGTCTCATTTTATTGGGGTTATTTGTCGTTTACGCGTACCTCAACATGGCCCCTTCCAGGATAGATTCCGACATGGCCGGGGAGCTTGAAACTGAGGACGTAAAGCTCTGGCGCCCGATAACAATGCTCACTATTACCGCCGCAATGCTCTTCGCCGGGGCGCAGCTGCTTGTAGACAACGGTATTTCCATAGCAGAGGCGCTCGGCGTACCGGAAAGAGTCATCGGCGTCACTTTCATAGCGCTCGGCACCTCTCTCCCCGAGCTCGTCACCGCAATAACCTCGCTCATTAAAGGCCACGGGGCCGTGTCGATCGGAAATATTCTCGGAGCAAATATACTAAACATCCTGCTGGTGATCGGGATACCGTCAGTCCTTTCCGGTATAACACCCTCCGCCGCCGCGCTGCGCCTGGACCTCCCCGTCGCAGTCGGCGTAATGGCCGTGCTGACACTGCCCATGCTCATAACAAAGCGAGGCACCCGCCTGCAGGGGCTAATTCTCCTGGTGGCATATTTTGCGTACTGCATATATCAATTCTAACTGCCGCAAAATTAATTCATTCTGCGGCAATGCGAGAGCAGGAGCTCGGCTCCGCTGAGCCTCAAAAATTATGACATGTTAATTTAAGACACAAAAAAAGGCGGAGCTTAAGCTCCGCCTTTATTATAGTTATTATATGTCTTATTTCACCATATTAGCGATTTCTTCAGCGAAATTCTCCTGCTTTTTCTCTATGCCCTCGCCCTTTTCAAAGCGGACGGCGCTCTTTAAAGCGATCTTGCCGCCCAGAGCCTTCGCCGTGGAGGCAACATACTGCTCGACAGTCATGGTGTTGTCCTTGACGAAATCCTGCTGCAAAAGGCAGTTTTCCTTGTAGTACTTGGAGACGCGGCCGGAGACCATCTTTTCAATTATCGCTTCAGGCTTGCCCGCGTTTTTCGGATCCTCTTTCGCCTGAGCGAGCAGGATTTCCCTCTCCTTGTCTAGCGTTGACTGATCAACCTGGCTTTTGTCGAGGAACGCGGGATTAAGCGCCGCAATCTGCATCGCGAGGTCTTTGCCGAGCTCCGTTACCTTTTCCTCAAGGCCGGCTGAGACTTCGAGATTTACAATAACGCCTATTTTGCCGCCCGCGTGGATATAGGGAACTGATACTCCCTCGGAGAAGCGGGCAAAACGGCGGGTCTTGATATTCTCACCAATGACAAGGACTTTCTCCTGCTGGGTCTGCTCAACGGTAAGGTCGCTGCCGGGATATTTACATGCCATAAGTGCCTCAAGGTCAGCGGGGTTTTCCTTGGCGACAACCTCGGCCACGCTCTTGACAAAATCCACGAAGAGTTCGTTTTTTGAGACGAAATCTGTCTCCGCGTTGACTTCGACGGCGACGCCGATGCCATCGATAACGGCGGCGTACGCCATGCCCTCGGCGGCTATTCTGCCGGCTTTCTTCTGGGCCGCGGCAAGTCCCTTTTCACGGAGCCATTCTATCGCTTTTTCCATATCGCCATCGGAGGCGACAAGAGCTTTCTTGCAGTCCATCATACCGACGCCGGTCACTTCGCGCAACTCTTTTACATCACTAGCTGTAAAGGCCATTCAATTTTCCTCCGTATATCTTAATTAGTATCAATAATCGCCGGAACCCAAGGTTCCCACATCCGTTATTCCGCTTTGGCTTCGATGGCAATCTCTGCTGCCGCCTGCGTCTCGGCTTCGGCCTCAGCAGAGTCCTCGCCCTGTCTGCCCTCGACAACGGCGTTTGCCATTGCCTGGGAAATGAGCTTTATTGCGCGGATAGCGTCGTCGTTTCCGGGGATGACGTAGTCAATCTCATCCGGGTCACAGTTTGTATCGACGATGGCGACGATCGGAATGTGGAGCTTTCTGGCCTCTGCTATGGCATTTCTCTCCTTGCGGGGATCGATGATAAAGAGCGCGGCGGGAAGCTTCTTCATATCTTTAACGCCGCCGAGATATTTTTCCAGCTTACCGATCTCGTTCGTGAGCTTTATGACTTCCTTTTTAGGGAGCATATCAAAAGTGCCGTCTTCCTGCATCTTGCGGAGCTGGGCAAGCCGATCGATACGGGTACGCATGGTCTTGAAGTTTGTGAGCATACCGCCGAGCCATCTCGCGTTTACAAAATACATGCCGATGCGCTCGGCCTCTTCGCGGACCGAGTCCTGCGCCTGCTTCTTTGTGCCGACGAAAAGAATGCTGCCGCCGGCTGCCGCCGTATCGCGGACAAAATTATAGGCCTCTTCCAGCTTTTTGACGGTCTTCTGAAGATCGATGATGTAGATGCCGTTGCGCTCCATATAGATATAGGGCGCCATTTTGGGGTTCCATCTTCTTGTCTGATGGCCGAAGTGAACACCGGCCTCAAGAAGCTGTTTCATAGATACTACTGACATTGTTTTTCCTCCTGATTTTAGTTATTACCGCCACGGGCATCAGCCTTTCCGCTAACCTTTCGGCACTAGCGCAAAGTCCGCCCGTGTGTGTAGTGCGCTGGTATTATAACAAACCCGTATGGCAAAAGCAAGTGTTAATTCACGGTTTTCAAACTATTTTCACCGTTTGCGACCGTTTTAAGTCAGAACCATATCCGTTTCCGCCGTTTTTCCCTCCGGTGTTCTCCCGGCACCTCAATAAGTATTATGTCATCTCCTATCTTCCGTATGCACTCCCATGGGATGACGAAGTCGTCTTCGCGTCCGAAAAGGCCAAAAAATCTGCATGGCCCCGGTACAACAATCGCTAGCAGCTGCCCCGTAATAATATTGATGTACACGTCGCACACAAAACCCATACGAAATCCGTTGCAGATGTTTATGACCTCTTTGCATCTCAGATCCTCTATTCTGCAGTGCATACCTTTCCCATCCATAGCCGTCCTATCCCCTCCTTTCCTATAAATATATTTCGGAGAGGGTGCGATAAGCACTAAAAGGTTTTCGACTGCAGAAGCAATTCACAAAACGCTTCGTCATTTGCGCTGAGTCGCATAGTTTTTTGAAAAGATACCTGGGTTTGCGTGACCATTTTTTAAAAAATAAAATCTCTACCGGCAGCATCCCGCCTATCTGGTGGGTATTTTAAAACATCCCAAGAAAAATTCCCGTACGACTGAAAGCCGCGCGGGAATTAAAGCCTGCAGAGTCTTTGCCGAATGTGAAAAATACTCAGATCATTTTTCTCGAGACATGTGCGGCGAAAAAATATCACGACCCGTGAATGAGGCTTCGCGGCGCAAACCGAATATCCATGGGGCATTGGATGCCCCATGACTTTTATACTCTCAGCAAAAGCGTCGCAATGCGAAAATAGACGAAGAGAGATATAGCATCCACTATTGTTGTTATGAACGGACTCGCCATGACGGCCGGGTCGAATCCCACCTTTTGAGCGAGCATTGGAAGCGTGCAGCCGACGAGCTTTGCGGATAAGACCGTTAGCGCGAGCGTTATGCACACTACGGCGGCGATTCCGAGGGATATGCCGTCATTTCCCATGAGGCCTTTGTCGACGACGAGTATCTTGACAAAGTTCACGGCGGCAAGCGATATCCCGCAAAGTACTGCGACGCGCATCTCCTTCCAGAGGACGCTAAGTATGTCTGAGAATTCAAGGTCGCCGAGCGAAAGGCTCCGGATAACAGTAACGGACGCCTGTGAGCCGCTGTTGCCACCCGTGTCCATGAGCATCGGAATAAACGCGGTGAGCGCGACCTGCGCCGCAAGCGCGTTCTCAAACGAGGTTATGATCATGCCGGTGAAGGTTGCGCTTATCATAAGAATGAACAGCCATGGTATACGGCTTTTCCATATATCGATTACCGACATCTTCATATAAGGCTTATCCGACGGCGTTATGGCGGCCATCTTTTCGATATCCTCCGTGGCCTCTTCCTCGAGGACGTCGAGCGCATCGTCAACGGTGACGATACCGACGAGCCGCCCCTCGGTGTCGACAACTGGCAAGGCTACGAAATTGTACCGTGAAAACATCTGGGCGACCTCTTCCTGATCGTCCGTCGTCCTCACAGATATGATATTCTGTTCCATTAAGTCGCCGATGACGTTGCTGTCCTCGGCCAGAATCAGGCTCCTGAGCGAGATATAACCGATGAGCATACGTTCGGAATCCGTAACGTAGCAGGTATATATGGTCTCCTTATCGACACCCGTACGCCTTATGCGTTTAATGGCCTCCTCCGCAGTCATCTTCCTCCGGAGGCTTACATACTCGGTCGTCATGATACTGCCGGCAGAGTCCTCAGGATATTTTAAAATTTCGTTTATGGTCTTACGCGTTTCGGGGTCTGCCTGGCGCAGTATTCGCTTTACAACGTTTGCGGGCATCTCTTCGACGATATCGACGGCGTCGTCGACATAAAGTTCGTCGACGACCTCCTTGAGTTCGTTGTCAGAAAAACCGCGGATAAGCAGTTCCTGCGCGTCGGAGTCCATTTCCACAAAGGTATCCGCCGCCTGCTCCTTTGGTATCAGCCTGAATAAAAGCGGAAGCTTTTCCTCCGGTATCTCTTCAAATAAGAGCGCTATGTCCGACGGGTTCATCGTAATGAGCACGTCGCGCAGAGTCGAATATTTTTTTGCGTCGAGTAATGAGGTTATCGTTTCCCCCAGAACAAAAGTATTTTCTCTCATATCCTTCCTCTCTGTATTACGCGGCAAAAGCGTCTTTTCCGTGGAAAAGGCACACTTTGGGCGCAGAAGCGCGGTCATGCGTCACGGAAACCCGTTTATCATGACCGCCGGGGCAGAGATATGGAAGGCCGCACTATTTCAGAAAATGGAAGCACACATGCAGTATGCCGCTCCATTTTCCAGCCTACTTCGGCCCGCCGTATTACCGCCGGTACTGCCAGTGTCCACTTTCTCATCTCCATTTTCAAAATAATATTTTACCCTTATAACAGCGGTACATCCGCTGTCATATCTATAATTTAACCTATTCAGGGGAACTTTGTCAAGTTCATTGAATACCGACAGCTTCTAAATATCACTTTCATTAATTTTTCAAAGTATAATGTTATAGCAATATAAATTTTAGGAGGCGTACCATGTTTCCACCCATTGAAAGTGATTGGATAACTTATATACAAACCGCTGTTCCAAATAATGAAAACCCATGCTGGGTCGATATCGTAGGCAATACGCAGTACCCCGCCGCTTTTTATTATCTATATCCGACTCCGGATCCTAACCCCACGGAGGTTGCGTTCAGAATGCGGCTGAACGGCGACCCGCTCAGCAATAACCCCAATGTATATGCGCTGAAAGAATTTGTCTGGGGCGTTCAGATAGAAGATGCAACAAACGCCGTGCTGTTCACAATTCTTGTAAATGCCAGCGGGGGTGTTTACGAATTGCAGGTAAAGGATTCCTCGTCGGTTCTGATTTATAACGTTCCGATTGTTCTGAACAGCCCTTCCCAACCGGCGGACAACGTGAGAGTCGTCGATGCGGGGACGCATTTCCCGTGCGCGAGTCCAATTATACCGGATGAAGACTATTTCCTGGATTTCACGCTCCCCACAAGCGTATTCGGCGCATTTAATTTTGTATCCTCAACTTACCGGTTATGCTACTTTACTTCAACACAGGATAACGCTATAAACAAAGACTATATCTGCGGAATGATAATAAATCCGCCAGCTGGCGAGCCGATGCTGTGTGTAACAAAACAGATTCTTACCGGTCACGGCACGGCGTGTACAAATGAAGAGCAAACCCGGGTCTTGCTGATCACCATATATAACTGCGGCACGGTTCCGGTAGATGATGTGGTACTGACCGATACGCTCAACGGCAGTATCGTTATCACTTCCCCGCCCGTGTTTATTCCCAACGCAGGCGTGACATATAACTCCGGAACTCGCGTCGTCACGTGGGACGTCGGAACTGTTGCCGCAGGAGAAATTGCTGCGCTTACGATTACTCTTACCGGATATTTCACAGCTCCGGGTCATTATGTTCTTGACAGCGGGGTCGTAAACGGAACAGATCTGGATGAAATTACCTTTGCCGACCAGGGGATACTGGTTTACGGACAGGATCAGCTCACCGCAGACAAGCAGATCGTATCAGGGCCGCTGTCGGTTGAAGCGTGCGGAATATCGACATGGACGCTCAGCGTCACCGTGGCGAATACCGGGGTAAGCGACATCCCCAATGTTGTGGTCACAGACATCTTCAACAACGATTTCACGATAGAATCAGGCCCCCAGCTGACGCCAAGCGCAGGGTACGCGGTTTTTACAGGTGATGAAATCATATGGACGATAGACAACCTGGCGGGCAATTCCTCCGAAACGCTGCTGATCACCGTTACGGGCTTCTTCTCCGCCGAAGGGCATATGATTTTTGACACGGGTTTTATACCCGTCAGGTGTGCAGACGTCACATTCCAAGACACGGGTGTTGATGTCCTGCCCATCCCGTTAACCAATAACGTTCAGATAAACGGCGATATCATCGACTGCGTGACAAGCGAACTGCTGGACGGCGTCTCGGCAACGGTATACGACAACAGGTGCAAAATAATCGGGACGTTTATATTCGACGAACGCTATGAACTTTCTCTGCCGGCGGGCACTTACTCTGTTTTATTTGAAAAAGCGGGATACGGCAGGAAATTTTTGTCCCTGATTCTGCTGTCCGATTTCGAAATTACAGCCGATGTCGCGATGGCCCCGAAAGCCACCGCCATTCGTTACGACAGCGGCAGCGAAAACAATGCCGATTTGGATCTGTTTTCCGGTATATTATGTGAAAAAATAGATGCTGAGATCGTGTACAGCAATTTCATTTGCATAAACAGTCGGGCTCGGGTCGAATGTCTCAGCGATATTATAGATGATTTCACATGCAGTATCATCTGTAATTCAAAATTAAAACTGATCCTGAACCTCGAAAAGAACCTCGTCTACAAACTTGACCAGGAAAAAGATTTTGTTTATGACACAAAAACCCTGCGGCTTTGCTACCCGCTGCTTTCAGGCGGCGAATGCACCGATAAGAAATGCTACATCCAGGCGAAGAACGTCATTCATTGCAAGGAGGAAAACCGCGTCTATAACATCGCGTATATGAAGTTTATAGCGTTCCTTATGGATGAAAACGACATTTTGGTAAACGGCACAGCCCTGGATGACTGCTGATGGAATCTTTCACGATACAGTTATAGCTATCGTGAGTAATTATTGCATATAAGCTAAGGTCTCCGCCGAAACATCGGCGGAGACCTCTTTCGGCTGTCACTGATGCAAATATTTCATTTCTTTCCGCTATTACTAAATTATAATCATTATAATTATCAGCGGGAAGCAGCCCTTTAAAGACCATTTCCCACGCTGTATCCTTTGGCCGTCCGAAATAATTTTGCCGGTCACGGCGGGTCCTGTTGGTCCGGTCGGTAATAATTACCCAATTGCAATGCTCCCGCGAATTTACTTCCCGGAAGCATTGCTTTGCGCGGCGCCTCAGTGCCGCGATCTTTCTCTCGTTTTTGCCGAAAAACATAGTTTTCGGCAAACCGGCGCCCCGTAAGGCGGTCTGATGCTCTTATCCCATTAAAGGGTGGATAAGATTTGCGAGGGAATTATTTGTCCTGCAAGGCCGGGGAGGAGAGCGGGCTGACGCCCGCCGCCGCCGAGAGGGCGGCAGGACGGAAAATTAACCGCAAAGATATCTACTTTTTAGTGGGATAACAGTATTAACACGCAAAAAATCCTGTCCGCGACTATATTTCGCTGACAGGATATTTTTAAGAGAGTATTAAAACGGGTTAATCAGTTCAGAAAGTCCTTGAGCTTTTTGCTGCGGCTCGGGTGGCGCAGCTTGCGCAACGCCTTGGCCTCTATCTGGCGGATGCGCTCACGCGTGACGTTGAACTCCTTGCCGACCTCCTCGAGAGTCCTGGTTCTGCCGTCCTCTATGCCGAAACGCAGACGCAGAACCTTCTCCTCGCGCGGAGTCAGAGTACCTAAAACTTCCATGAGTTGTTCCTTAAGGAGCGTGAAGGACGCGGCTTCCGCCGGCTCAGAGGCGTCCTCATCCGGTATGAAGTCGCCGAGGTGGCTGTCCTCCTCCTCGCCTATCGGCGTCTCAAGGGAGACCGGTTCCTGCGCGATTTTGAGGATGTCCCTCACCTTTTCCACCGGCATGTTCATCTCGTCGGCTATCTCCTCCGGCGCGGGGTCGTGGCCGAGCTCCTGCAGGAGCTGGCGGGAAACTCTGATGACCTTATTGATCGTCTCGACCATGTGTACGGGTATGCGTATTGTTCTCGCCTGATCTGCGATGGCGCGGGTGATGGCCTGACGTATCCACCACGTCGCGTATGTGGAAAACTTATAGCCCTTGGTGTAATTGAATTTCTCAACCGCCTTTATGAGGCCGAGATTTCCCTCCTGAATGAGGTCAAGGAAGAGCATGCCACGGCCCACATAGCGTTTTGCTATGCTGACGACCAGGCGGAGGTTCGCTTCCGCCATACGTTTTTTGGCCTCTTCGTCACCCTCCGCCATGCGGATCGCGAGCTCGATCTCCTCCTCTGCAGTGAGGAGGCTCACCTTTCCTATTTCCTTGAGGTACATGCGCACAGGGTCATCAATATTGAAGCTGTCAATAAGGGACTCGGGGTCTACGAGCTCTTCCTTCGACATCTCCTCGATCTCTTCGAGCTCTTCGATGTCCGGCGATATATCATCCGCGGGCAGGACAGCAAGATTGTCATCCTCGGTCGTGTCTATACCCAGATTTTCAAGCGTATCATAAAATTTATCTACCTGTTCCTGTTCCAGGTTCATCTCCTCAAGGACGTCCAGAAGCTCCTTGGAAGAAAGCATTCCCTTTTTCTTGCCCTCTTCAATGAGAGCGCTAAGGCGCTCCTGATTGATCTGCTCCGGTGTTTTTTCGCACGCACCGTCCTCGGCGGGGCATTTTTTCTTCTTATTATTTTCCATTTCCTTATCCTCCGAACCCTTTTTTTTCTCTATATTTCTCTCTGACAGCCATGATGTCCCCTTCGCCAGGCGTCTTCATTTTTTCGGTCTTTATTTTTTCTATATAATCTCGCAGAGCTGTCTCCCCGTTTCCCGGTGTCTCTGGTTTCTGCAAAACAGCTGTGAGCTGCGACATTTCCGCCGGTGTGAAAAACGGCGTAAGCGTCGCTATTGTCGTCTGTCTGCCTTCCTGTGCATTATTGGTGATGATCCCAAAGACCTTACCCAGAAACGGGGCGGTAAAATCCTCCTGTTTAAGGTCTTCCAGACGTGCTGTAAGCGTGGGGTCTATGAGGAGAAGCCTAATGACGCCCTCCTCCGCCACAGCGGAAAATATATTGTCGTAGCGTATCTCCCTGTCCTTCGGCTGGGAGGACACGGCCGGTTTTACGATTTCTCGATCTCGTTTTTTGTCCTGCTGCATAATTCGCCGTCTATAAGCCTTCTTTATCTCATTCTGGATGGCATCTGCGGTCACACCCGTCATCTCTGCGACACGTATGCCATATACTTCGCGCTCCACAGCATTCGGCACTGAGGAGAGCATCTCCGTCGCCTCCGCGAGAAAACCCAGTCTCCCCTCGTCAGTCTCAATGTCATATTTGGCTTTCGCCGTGAGAATCCGGTATTCTATGTGGTTCTCGCTCCGCTCAAGAAGAAGAGAAAACGCGTCCGCTCCCTTTTTCTGAATATATTCGTCGGGATCTTTAGAACCCTCCATCCGCAGGACTTTTACCCCGAGACCGGTTTTTTCAAGTATCCCTATAGCTCGCTGCGCCGCCTTCACGCCCGCCGAATCCGAGTCGTAAGCAATGACTACTTTATCGGTATAGCGTGACATGAGCCGCGCCTGCTCCGCCGTGAGTGAGGTGCCGAGGGACGCCACCGCGCAGTCGAAGCCCGCCTGATGCAGCGAGACGACGTCGATGTTCCCCTCCGCCAGTATCAGCATGCCGTGTTTGTTTTTCTTGGCGAGATTGAGGGCGAAGAGGTTCCGGCTCTTGGAAAACACCAGCGTCTCGGGCGAATTTAAATACTTAGGCTCACCATCCCCCAGAATCCTGCCTGAAAAGCCTATGACGCTGCCGCGTACATCTATGACTGGAAACATGAGCCGGTTTCTAAATGCGTCGTAAACACCGCCGTTTTTCCCTTTTTTGCAGAGACCAGCTTCCAACAGCTCCCCCTGAGTGTATCCGCGCTTTACCATTGCATCCGCAAGGGTGTTCCATGAATCGGGAGCTGAGCCGAGCCCGAAACGCCGTACCATCGCGCCCGATATCCCGCGCCGGCTTATATACTCTGTCGCAGTCTTTCCGGCTTCGCTTCCCAGACAGTCGTAGAAAAACCTCGCCGCGTCGCGATTGAGTTCAAGCAGACGCGCCCTGCGGCTTTTCACCTCGTCGGGGACGTCGTCGTCCGGGACGGTCATGCCAGCGCGCTTTGCGAGAAAATGCACCGAGTCCGCAAAACCGAGATTTTCGATCTCCATTATAAAATTTATAACTCCGCCGCCCTTACCGCAGCCGAAGCAGTGGTAAATCTGTTTGTCGGGCGAGACGGAGAATGAGGGCGTTTTTTCGCTGTGGAACGGGCAAAGTCCGAAAAGGTTGGCTCCGCTGCGCTTCGTCAGCTGTACATAGCTCCCGACGACGTCGGCTATGTCATTTCTAGCCGCGAGTTCTTCGAGGAATTTTTCGGAAAATGCCATTTTCACCCTCCTCACATTATTACCTGAAATTCAAATACGATACCGTATTGACGCAAAAATCGCCCTATTTGTTAAATATCGATACGAACGCAAACAAAAGTCGCGTATTTTCGCGCCATGCTTTGCTTTATACACAAATCAGTGCAGCTAAACTGGCTGGGCCGGACTCCCTTCACCTTACGGTCCATGCGGCTGGTATAAAAATCTCGCCATACTGATACATCGCGTACTTATCGGTCATTCCGGAGACATAATCGCACACCGCGCGCTCGTCTCCGTCCGTCTGGGCGATTGCCCTGTATTCCGTCGGGAGCCTGTCCGGATTTTCGAGATAATACTCCGAAATACCGGAGAGTATTCCGTAGACCTTCGATTCTTCGCTCTTGGCGACGGGATTTTTATAAACCCACTCGAACATGAAATCATTAAAGCTCTCAACCACAAAAAATATTCCCGGGCTCATGCTTAGTTCCTGCTTATCGCAGCTTACCGAGATAACGTCCCGGGTTATGGTATCTATCCGCTCGCTGTATGTCGTCCCCAGAACATTAACAATCTCCGGCGGTATATCGTTGTCACGGAGTATGCCGGCTCTTATCGCGTCGTCCGCGTCGTGATTTATGTAAGCGATTTTGTCGGCGAGCCTCACTGCCTGTCCCTCCAGCGTCGCCGCGAGAGGGTCACACGTGTGCCGCAATATGCCGTCGCGTACCTCGCATGTGAGATTTAAGCCCTGTCCGTCTCTCTCGAGCCTGTCCACAACGCGGACGCTCTGCTCATAGTGGCGGAAGCCGCCCAAGGACAGAAGGAGTGAGTTCAAAACGCGCTCCCCCGCGTGGCCAAACGGGGTATGTCCTAAATCGTGGCCGAGGGCGATTGCCTCCGCCAAATCCTCATTCAGCTCAAGAGACCGCGCAATGGTCCTCGCTATCCGCGCAACCTCAAGCGTATGGGTGAGGCGCGTCCTGTAGTGATCGCCCTCTGGCTGGAGAAACACCTGCGTCTTGTGCTTTAGGCGGCGGAACGCCTTCGAGTGCGTTATTCTGTCCACATCTCGCTGGAAATCCGTACGAATATCGCACGGCTCCTCCGGTTTTTCCCGCCCCTTCGAGTCGGCGGAACGCACGCCGTAAGGCGATATCATTACCTTTTCAAGCTTTTCGCGCTTTTCCCTCGGCGTCATCGCTTTCCCTCCCCGAATAATTTTGTCTATGTCTTTATTCGCTGTAAATCCCAAAAACCCTTTTTTATT
This sequence comes from Oscillospiraceae bacterium, assembly GCA_050253535.1. GTDB lineage: Bacteria > Bacillota > Clostridia > Oscillospirales > Oscillospiraceae > JBFWIW01. Next base: position 17,222 of record JBFWIW010000002.1, on the reverse strand, counting down.
TTCGCAAATTTTTAAAATAAATTGAGGAGAGGCATTGCCTCCCCCCAATTTCAAATTATCCTGACTGCCCTGAATTCTTCTCCCACCGTCTCGGGGACGACGGTCCCCGAGGTGAGGTCTGTTATTCGGAGGGAAAAAGGCTCCGCCTTGTCTTCCGGCAAAAGCGCTGTTATTACGATGTCCGCACCGTAGTCCGTGTCCGTTATAACAGCGCCTACCACCTCAAGCTCGAGCTTTACCCGTTCGTACTGCGAATATGAACACGCGACAAGCATCTGCTTCCAGAGCCGCATGACGGAAATACCGGCTGATTCCAGAGCCATCTTCGCTGTCTTGGTGTATGCCCTGACAAGCCCGCCGGCTCCGAGCAGTGTTCCGCCGAAGTACCGTGTCACGACGCAGCAGACGTTATATATCTCCTCACTGCGAAATACGTTCAAAGTCGGCATGCCGGACGTTCCCTGCGGTTCCCCATCGTCCGAATAGCGCATTATGCCGCCCTCTTTTATAATGTAGCCATAGACGTTGTGTGTCGCGTCCCAGTGCCGCTCGCGCATCTCCTTTATTCGGGAAACAGCCTCGATCTCAGTCTCTGCGAACCAAACCCTGCCAGTAAATCGTGAACGCTTTTCGATGTATTCCGCCTCTCCGTATCCGGCGGGTATCCTATACTCCGTCAAAGTAACCTCCAATGTTCTCCAGAGCACAAATAAACATAAAATTCTCCCGCGTACGGGATGTTTGGCCCATCTTTTTCGGCCGCCGTGTTTGCTGATAGCAATCGAAATATTTTATTAAATTTCATTATGAAGCTCTTCATACTAAACCTCTGGGATGAAGGATCGCACCTTGCCGTAGGTCTCGGGATTCAATACGACCTCGACCTCTATACAGCCATCGAGGTAATCGGTGCGCAGCACCGACGCGTCGCGGTGGAGTATTTCAAGAAGCCCTCCTTTGTCGTACGGCAGGTGGAGGACGACTCGCTTTTTTCCTTTGTCGAGTATCTTTTCGATCTTCTCTATAAGCTTGTCCGTCCCAACACCGGTAAGCGCGGATACGGCGACGGACCCGCCGCTTCCCGGCAGTATGTCGCCCGTATAGAGGTCTGCCTTGTTGAACACATCAATGTACGGCGTCTCGCTGGCACCGAGTTGGGTAATAAGCTCTTCCACAATCCGCGCCTGCTCCTGCCAGCCAGGATTCGACGCGTCTATGACATGTATGAGAAGGTCGGCATACGTAAGCTCCTCAAGCGTCGCTTTAAAAGCCTCAACTAGATGGTGAGGGAGCTTCCTTATAAAGCCAACGGTGTCTGATATCAGGACTTCAAGCGTCGGGCTTATCTGCAGCCTTCTCGTCGTTGTGTCGAGCGTATCAAAAAGGCGATTTTTTGCGGGGATTCCCGCATCGGTCAGATAGTTTAACAGCGTCGATTTCCCGGCGTTCGTGTAGCCCACGAGAGCCACGACCGGCATACCGTTCTTCTCGCGGCGCCGACGCTGGGTGCCGCGCACCTTTCTGACCTCCTCCAGTTCCTCCTCGAGCTTTGCTATCCTGCGCCTTATGTGGCGTCTGTCGGTCTCCAGCTGTGTCTCACCGGGGCCGCGCGTACCAATAGGACTCGAGCCACCCGAGGCCGTCTGGCGCACAAGGTGTCCCCACATTCCGGTAAGCCGCGGCAGAAGGTATTTGTACTGAGCGAGTTCAACCTGCAGCCTTCCCTCGCGTGTCTGAGCGCGTTGTGCAAAAATATCCAGTATGAGCCCGGAGCGGTCTATTACGCGCACGCCAAGATCGTTTGAGAGTGCCCTCATCTGCGATGGAGAGAGCTCGTTGTCGAACACGGCAAGCGTACACGCGTTTACGTCGACCAGCGCCTTGAGTTCGGCTGTCTTCCCCTCGCCTATGAACGTACGCGGGTCCGGTGTCGGCCTGTTCTGCAGTACTCTCCCGCACGAGATCCCGCCCGCCGTCTCAAGGAGAGCCTCGAGCTCGTCGAGGCTCTCCTCCGTGGAGCGCTCTTTCTCTTCCATGCAGTCCGCCGACAGTCCGGCGAGCACGGCTTTTTCAATTATGTTTTCTATAATGACCGCCTCATTTTTTCAGATAACCACTGATTAAATTGCGTCGGATGAATAAGCGAGAATTTTCTTCGCCGGTTTGTTCAAAAAATGCAGGCAATACTTGGTGTATTAACGAGGTTTCTTCACAGACTGGCATAAAATAATCCGCTCGGTCGCCGGCAGCTGATTTAATCAGTGGCTACTTAGTACTTCAACGATTTCTCCGACGTAAACGCGGTGATAATCCTTTTTCGGGTAGTTGTCCTCAATCCCCGGTACCTTGAACGCCGCGGGATTGATATCGTGGTAATAGAGCTTTTTACAGACGAGGATAAGATTCGCCTCCTCATAGCAGGCGGCTCCGCAGTCGAGTATTTTCGGCGTGAAGCCGGAGCCCTTGACCTTGTCCTCGTCACGGCCGCTTACCGTGCCGAAATATGAGAGCTTATCCGCATACTTCGAGTCATAAAAAGAAAGTGTATAGTAGTCGCATTGATCGATAAATTTATAGGTGTGGCGAGTCGGGCGGACAAGGCAGTGCGCCACCGGCTTTTCCCACTGGACGCCGAGCGCGCCCCACGAGGCCGTCATGCTGTTGAATCCGTCCGCGTTGCCGCCGGTTATCAGCATCCACTCCTCCCCAATCATTGAAAACGGGTTGCCATCTATGTCCTGCGGTTTAATTCTTTTAAAACTCATTCTGACCCCTCCAATAATAATTTGAGGCTATAATATTTCCGGCTATATTTAACATAATTTGTCATCTCACTAATTATACGGATTAAGAGATAAAGTCTTGCACAGCGAAAATGACGCTTTTCATGGCGGCTGCGGCTGAGCAGCTGTCTCATGCAATCAAAGAAGCGCGAAGGGCTTCTTTGATTTACTTATTATGCGTTATTTATAAAATAATCCGCATACTTTTTCTCAATCTTCGCAACCATACTGTAATTAGGGTCGACCATATTTCCAAGCGTCATCTCGCCCACCTGTGAGAGCATCTGGTAGGCATGTTCCTTTTCCCAGCCGAGCTCGGTCATCCAAGATATTAACTCGCACCAGGCAATCCTAGCGGCGTCCTCCAAAGGGCGCGCCGAACCAACCGCCATATAGTGCGTCGCACTCTCAATCCTCGGCCATTGGGTGTTCATTTTTTTAACGATGTCGAAGGAGAGCCGCACCTTTGCCGAGATTTCGACCGCCGTACCGCAAAGCTCGCCGTCCCCCTGCCTCGCATGGCAGTCCCCGGTGAAGAAATATGCGCCCTCGACGTCCACCGGCAGATAGACCGTGTTGCCGGGCTTTACCGCGGGAACATCCATGTTCCCGCCGTGATCGAACGGTACCATGGTTGATAGTGCTTCCAGCTTCGGCGCCGTCGCGATAGTGCCCAGAAACGGGTCGACATTGAACGAGAGCTGCGGATACCTCGGGTGGTATGCCCGGTCACCGTCTATCAGGTATTTGAAAACACGGTTTTCAAAAGGTTCATGAAGCATTGCAGTGAATTTTGTGGCCTGCAAACCTCCAAACGCCGTCGAAATCTGGCTCGCACCGTAATCTCTTGTTAATTCAATTGAATGGATGTGAACTGCGAGCGTGTCCCCCGGTATGGCACCTTTTACGAAAACAGGCCCCACCTGCGGGTTCGGCCCTATGCGTTTGAGCTTGCTCGGCAGGTCTGTCTCTTCCTTTACGAGTCCGCTGAATGCGTCCTCCGTGTAGACCTCGATCATCTCTCCGGGCTCAACCGTTGCGACGACCGGCGCATATCGCGAAAATAAATAGCTGTAGTTACCGTCCTGGCGTATCGTCTGCATAGCAATTTCCCTTTCCGTATCTAATATTTCTGCAATATTTGGCTTTTGCGGGCCTGACTGGAAACATTATAATACTCAGGCGGAAATACCGCAACACCTCAATATAAGTTGAGGATTTGGTATTGACATGAAAATCCGCAGGTGGTATTATAAAAAACGCCTCAAATATGCGCGAGTGGTGGAATTGGCAGACTCGCTAGATTCAGGTTCTAGTCCTCAATACGAGGGTGCGGGTTCAAGTCCCGCCTCGCGCACCAAAATCAGAGCCGTCGGATTCGACGGCTCTGATTTTTTGCGTATGCGGTACAAGCCTCGTAGCATCCGGTCATTTAATGATATAAAGAAACCTGCTTGCAAGACCTTTATCATAGAGGCGCTTTCCTATCATGTCTTCTTTGAGCTTGCTCTCATATAGATCTGAGTTTCCTTCGCTCCAAAACTCTTCTTTACGCTTTTTCAGCGCCACCAAAGCTTTTTCGTACAATAACTGTTCGTTTTTACTATAATCAATTGTTTCATAAGAAAACTCGTTCTTATTCAGAATGTCGGCGACTTTCGTATGATCTCCACGCAGGATACTCCTGTCACCTGTAGTTTCTTCAAACAGGTACTGAGAATAAAACAAGTACATTCTGCTGTTTCGAAAGCCATATAAAGTACGGAACAATGTGTCCAAGTCATTACTGAAATACAGGCTGTCGATGGACAACGTGACTGTCGGTTTCAGATGGTAATCAGGAAGACGGTCAATGTCGCCGTTTAAATAGGTAACAGATTTGTTGCTCTTCCCCATAATATCAATATTTAACTGATCAATGCCGATTCCCGAACACTCGTATTTTTCGACAAGCAAATTCAATATACTTCCCGAACCGCATCCCAGATCCAGAAGAGTATCGTCCGATGACAATAAAATTGAATTAAAAACAAAATCAAGCTGCTCCCTATCCATCATGTTGAACAGATACATTCTGTATCCGTATACCTCTTCGCAGAAATCGAGATAAGCCCTGCTTTTCGTCAGCCGGCCGATTTTATTATCAAATTCGTCTTTGATGCTTTCAGAGTTGCTTTGGGTTGATAGATTTTCGCCCATCAACATCACTCCTCCCATTAACATACATCTTTGCTTTTTATTATACATAGGCCGCCAGTGATAGCAATTAAATTTTCAATTTTTAGGTGTAAATACTGCTTCTCTACTGCCCTGAAACCATTGATATTACTGTCTTTTTCGTGTAAATGCTGTAAGAACACTCGGACCAAAATCGTTTCTATAGGATTTGAGAAATCATCCTGTAGAAACGATTTTAATTTTATACTACACTTAAAAGGGAAGAAGTCAGAATGAAAACATAAAACTTATCAATAAAGGGGATTCTCGCAATTTTGTGGAGGCCTACATCGAGCAGTGTCTTTATTGCCGTGCATGGTGATCAGTCAAATAAGGCTGAGAAAGCTATGAAGAAAGGATGCCAGACTTTGAGATTCGATTTACCGGAGCACGGTGACCGCAAAGCCGAACCTCGTTTTTCTGACTCCGTAGAGCAAAGTCAATTATGCACAAGGCGAGGATATTCAGTTCATTTGTCACAATGCTAATTATGATGAGCATTAGTTTTCAGAGATGGATAAAGAGTTTTTTTAAAAAATTTTATTTCTGGCAAAATAACGGCAATAATCAGTGCAAGACCTCCGACTACTATGTGCCAGTTAAGAGAATCGATTCCTACGATAATAGAAAGAGAAGCTCCAAATAACGATTCCAATGACATAATAACAGCTCCTCGTGAAGATTCGACACCTCGTAAAGACCAGGCCTGTAAAAAGAAACAGATGCAAGTACAAACGACTCCAAGATACAGAATCGGTATCCAACCAGCCCGATTTATAAATGCATGTAAATCATGTTCTGTTATGAAATACAGTGTCATTGCGATAATGGCGGCAGTAACAAATTCAGTGAATACCAAAGTGACGTATTCTGAGCTCTTTGACATTTCTCCGACTGCAACAATCTGTGCCGCAAACATAACAGCAGACAGAACAGAAAAACTGTCGCCTAAATGAAGCGAAAATCCGGAGGATAGATCAACTGATATGACGGCGATTCCAACTAAACTTATGAAACAAGAAACAAAGTTGATTGGAGCAGGGCGGCGTTTTACAATCAGCCAGCAGATAAAAGGTACCAAAACAACATTTACAGATGTTATGATGGCGTTATTTGAAGGCGTTGAGTATTTAAGGCCTATCATCTGCAGATAAAATGCCGTCAAAAAAATAATTCCCAGTATGATGCCCGGTTTTACATTCTTTAGATGCAGATTCTTTCTTAATCGTTTATGGTAAACAATTCCCATAACAAGCGAGGCGATAAAAAAACGGCACATGAGAATAAAGAGCGGGGATAGGCCTGCATCAAGTGCGATATTTGCAATTACAAAGCTTGAACCCCATATCATGGTAATGAATAATAGGACACCTTCGGCAAATCTTTCTTTTGTCAACTTCATCTAAGTGAATTCTCCTTGCGTGAATACCAAATTTTTAGCCAGAATTGAATTGAAATGTGTCACACGCAACACTCTTCAGCATCAATTTTGGCTATTAATCTTGCATATTTAATTCAAGTACGCGATAATTATGATATCATATCTTTACCTATTAGAGTACGTTGATATTGGCAGAAAATATCAAATTCTTAACCAGACGAGGAATTGCTATGGAACAAAATATATTTCATGATATCTATTATTATGAGGATACGGCTTTCCCGTTTCAAATGACCTGTGTTACCAAAGATATTGTTGATGCAAACAGGCAGGAATATTACGATTACCATTGGCATGAGGAGCCACAATTTACCCTTGTAATTAAAGACAAAGTTATAATACAGGTAAATGGCATTGAATATGAACTACATAAGGGGGAAGGGCTTTTCATCAATTGCGGATGCCTCCACTGTACCCCAACCATATATAATGGCGAATACATAAGCTTTAATTTTCACACAAAATTCTTATCTTTTTTTTCTGGCAGCAGAATGGAACAAAATTATGTATTTCCTTATGTTACAAACCCTGCGTTTCAGGTAAAAGTATTATCGCCTACGGTAGATTGGGAGCGCGAAGTACTCGATATAATGGCCAAACTTGAGTCCATAATGTGCGATGATAATTTCTTTGCTCCAGAGTACCTTATCTCCATAAAGACTGTGGAGATATGGTATCTTTTAATAAAACATATATCCAGTGAAGTTACGAAACAGCCGCAGCAATATTTTATCAAGCAACAGCGAATACACAAAATGTTGGAATATATCCATCAGCATTATTCAGAAAATTTATCTACCAAAGATATTGCTGATGCGGCTAATATCAGCGTAGGTGAATGTTGCCGCTGCTTCAAAACTGTACTGCTCACTACTCCACAAAAGTATTTAAGCAAGTATCGAATAAACAAGGCGATAGAATTGTTGAATAGCACCGGGTACACCATAACTGAAATAGCTCAAATGGTGGGATTTAACTATACGAGTCACTTTATTGAACATTTTAAGAGAAATACAAATATGACGCCAAATGCATATCGAAGCAAAAAGAGTCGGGGCGGTTGCTTAGTATTTCGTATCTGAGCTTCTCGATTTCTGGTTCCTCACGCAGCCAATCAGATAGCATTTTTCTGCCCGCGCCGGTGATGTAGTATACTATCTGCCCGCGACCGTTTCCGGCCTCCGTATGGTCGGAGCTAACGGCCAACCCCTCAGTTCCTTGAGAGTTGGATAGATCTGCCCAAAGCTCTCCTGCCAGAAATTTTCCGAGTTCCATTTGTTCTTATGAACGCTCGTACCATGCGAATGACCCTCGAGTGGTCATAACGACAAAAGCAGGCTGATATTTCATCAGCCTGCTTTTGTTTTGTACACATCCTTTTAAAACATAGGGTATACTACCCTATTCCTTCGGGGTTACATTTGATTACATTTGATTACATCCAAAATACTTGACTTTTTACATAATTGATGTATAATAATAATAAAATATTTTGTGCGTATAAGAAATCAGCACGAAACTACTTGTTAGTTTCGTGCTTTATTTTTTTACTCAGGATATTCGAATGGAGAAAAGATAAATGGAATTTTTCATGAAGTTGCCGCGTGACAAAAAGGAATTTGCGCTGTTTATGGCTGTTATATCAGTTATTTCCGTTAATTTTATCGCGCCGCTCATTACATTTTTCGAGATGGGATTTCACTTGTACATCTGGGCCGATACTCTCAAGGTTATTCCGTTTATCTGGATTTCTGTTATTGCGCTAGTGTTGCTCACCTATAAACCAGCCGAATGGTTAACTTACCGCATTGTGAAAGCGGAAGACAGCTTTAGCTGCCATATTTTGATTAATATTCTCTTTTCCGTATTGCTGATGTCTAGCTTTCTAACTGTGATTGGCACTTGGATTGGGAACCGCCAAATCAGTATGACTCCGATCCATTTGTTTTTTTATAAATGGCCCCGTAATTTTTCCATTTCATTCTTCATCGAGTCGTGTATTGCCCAGCCCATAGCTCGTTTGCTGATGCTAAAGTTGCATCGGTATAAGGATGCAAAGATACAATCAATGCAAGAATAAAACTCTCTTTTTTCAACATTACGATAGGCCGCTTGGGGCGCGCACCCTTAGGCGGCCTGTTTTAACCATTTTCTCTTGTCCTGCATGTATCACTGTTTCCGACATCCCCGATTACCTGCCATAAAAAAGAGCTGGATTATCCTGTATACGAAAGCGCCGACATACTCTGCTTGGGCGGTCGTCTGTTTGCTGTCAATACCTCTATTTTATGCAGCTTTCCGTGTTTATGAACACTCGTACGAAGTGAACTTTTCATTTATGCTTTTTCTCATTACCCTATTATATTTTAAAATTTTACATAAACTATGCCCATACCGAACCGAGACGATGGTTGGGCGTGTAGAATTATTCCCGCTCTCTCGTTATACAGCAAATTGCAAACTAACATTATCAAAAGGAGAATTTGATGAACCGGGATAAATTAATTGATCAGGTTAAGAACGAATATGCCCGCCTTGCTCAAGAGGCAAGCCAACAGCATTTCAGTCAAACTACAAGCGACATTACTTCCGATGATTACTACGGCAACCTATTGAATTTGGTAGAGAAGGAAATATCCATGGGAACCTTCGATGACTTTCATTCGGGGCTGGAAATTATAGAGGCAGTAGCAAATGATAAGCATAAATGGCTGTCAAAATGGCAAAAAGGCAATTAAAATGTATTGTTCGTACTGCTAACCCAGCCGTTCTTATTAAGCTTCCAAAGCCGACCGCCGGATTCGCCTCGGCGAGAGGCGTATGCTTCCGGGATATCCTTCGATTTTGTTTTATCTCAAAAATAGCCAAAAATAAGCGGGAAGGAAAATCCAAAAGGGGTTTTCTTCCCGCTTATTTTTTGGCAGAGTTTAACTGCAACGAAAAACTGTATAGCACAAAAAATTATACGTCTTTGCAGATTTTCTATAATTATTCAAAATTAATCCTGCGAATTAAAGTTTCGGTTTTTAACAGATTTTTTCAACGGATTCTGGACTTTTTCAAGAGAAAGTGTTAAAATTCGAATAAATATCAGCATTTAGCAAAAGAGGCAAATAATGGACAAAGAAAACGAAAGTTCTATAATTATAGAAATTCAAAGTGAATATAAAAAAATAGAGAATAAATGGTTGAGGCTGCATTATCTTACATTCATAGGCCTTGTTATTTTCGGATTTTTGGTTGAGTGTATTCTTGGCGTAAAATTATATGTTATGGGCTGCGTTGAAATATCATTGACCAGATATGTTGTAAAATACATACTGTCACCCCTTGTCTTTAACTCATGTCTCATTTTTACAGGAATTTTGGCTATACATTCTTCGTTTTTTCAGCAGAAGATTAAAGTTTATTTTATTTCATTGCTGTTTGTGGGAGTTTGTTTTGTCTTTTTTTCGGTTCACAGTATTTTTGCTTCGCTTTACCTCATTTTTACTGCGCCAATTCTGCTGACTGTGGTATACAGCGATTATATACTGACGACTGTTACGGCATTTGTAAGTATAGCGGCAAAAACAATCGCCGAACTGTTTGTAGTATGGGATCCGGATAAAATCAATCCCCTTCAAAGCGATCTCGGATTAACCGATTTTGTTATTTCCATATGCATCATGTGCGCATTTTATGCGGTATGTATCATCGTAATACGATTTGAGAAACAGAAAAATGTCGCAAGTATACAAAAAGAAATCGAACGACATCAAATGCAGCAGAGACTGATTACCGACGAACTGACGGATGTATCCAACAGGACTGCCTTACATAATGCGTTTCAAAACATTGTCGGCGATTCTTCCGGAAATACGTATATTTTTGTAATGATCGATCTCGATAATTTTAAAACGCTTAATGACACACTCGGACACGACAAAGGTGATCAATGCCTCAAGGAATTCGGCAGTATTCTTAGAAAATACCGTACCGACAATTCGGTGCCTTTTCGCTTTGGAGGTGATGAATTTTGCATCTTATTTAAAAATACAACATTGGAAAATGTTATTGAAATATGCAAAAATATACAAAACGACCTGAAAAACAGTGCTGCTAGCAACGCTTGCGTATCACTGACCGCAAGCGTAGGGATAGCGCGCTATACAAGTAAAATGTCTGCGGCACAATTGCTGCAAAATACCGATTCAGCGCTGTATCGCTCAAAAGCGACAAAGAGTTCCATTTGTGTTTATAGCGACTTTGATTGATTCGATTGATCCCGACCATACAGTATGTTCTTTATATTAGCGATAAAAGGCAATTCTGAGGCTAACTTGAAACATCAGCGACTTTGTTGTATAATTTTTTTAACGCATAACTTAGCTTAGATCATAATTAAAATATAGAAAAGGTGACTATTATGGATCCAAAAATATTAAAAGGAATTGTTCCGCCGATCATTACTCCGCTGAATGAAAAAGAAGAGGTTGACGAGGGCTCTTTCAGGGCACTTCTGAATCACTGCTATGAAAAAGGAATACACGGAATCTTTGTCGGCGGTACCAATGGAGAATGCATGGCAATAACGCAGAAGGAGAGAAACCGGGCGATAAAAATCGCGCTGGACGAAGTCGGCAGCAAAATGCCGGTAATGGCCGGCGTAATGGATACCAGCACAAAAAGAGTCATCGAAAATGTCAAAGCTCTTGAGCAAATGGGCGGCGAGATTGCTGTTGTAACTCCGGCTTTTTATTGGAAAGCGCCGTCGGACAGAGAAAATATCACGCACTTTGAGGAAATTGCGAAAAGCACTAAATTATCAGTCTTCGCATATAACATTCCTCCGTTTACAGGCAGCAATTTAAGCAACAAGGCTCTTTTTGAGATTGCGAAGATAGACAACGTCATCGGTTATAAAGACAGCTCTGCCAACATGGTACAGTTCCAGCAGTGCCTCTATCATTTTAATGATATTAACGACAGCAGTTTTAGACTGTTCATGGGCAATGTCGATCTGGTCGCCATGAGCCTACTCATGGGCGCGGTAGGCTTTGTCCCTACAATGGCCCCTGTATTTTACGAGCTGTTCTTAAAGCTCTATAATGCCGCGGTTTCCGGAAACGTGAAAAAGACGCTTGAGATAAATAAAACTTTTCTCAAATCCTGCAAGCTCGGCGGTATGGCAAAGAGTTCAATAGCTGCAAATAAATACGCGATAAGCCTGCTGGGACTAACTGACAAACGCGTTGCAAAACCGATGGAGGATGTAACGCCGGAAGAGCAGATTAAAATCAAGGCCTTTGTAGAAGAAATTTTAGAAGAGTCAAAACAGTATTGAGGAATACCCACATCTGATATTTTAAACTTTTCATGGCACTTGTAAGAGGCGGGCTCAAGTCTCATCATTAAGAAGGCCGTCGATTTATGTCGGCGGTCTTCTGCTTTGCCTGTATTTATGCGGGTTTTCGGGCTTAAAATATTGTATAAGTCCTTGTGATTTAACAGAATTCCCACAGTATAATATCTGCCAACAGAAGATAGCAGGCAATTCTCAATAATTGATTATAAAATTGAGTTTTGATTTAATCTTGACCGAATGGGGAATGCTCACATGAAACTAATTATCGCTAACACAAATGTGCTCAACAATGTAGAAGCAAAAACGGAAATAAATATTGTTGACGAACGCGAAAACATTATCTCCTTTTGTACCCCTTGCGCTTCTAGTGCAGTGATGACATTTCAAAGATACTATAAATTCTGCACAGATATTATGTTTTCAGATGATTGTTTCCCGTATATAATAAAAGAAGATATTGTATATTGGAATGAACCATATACTGAAGTAACGATTGGGGATTTTATTAAAACACATAAATTGGCAGATGGCGACATTCTGTATATGGAAAGCGGTTTTCCCATGGCTGGCGGACCTGGCTGGCAAGAAATAGAGACGATTTGGAATGCTGTTTGGCCAATCATAAAAGATATAGGTTCCTCAATTGTATATCTTACAGCATTTCTTTCTTCCATAGCGACACTTCAAACTTGGATCAAAGGCAACTTATTTAACAGAGATAATAAACCACCTGTGCCACACCAATTCTTTGAATTTATTTTGAGTGAGAATAATTGGAATCATCATTTGTTGGCAAAAAAACTGCAAATATCAAGCGAAGATGCCAAGCTGTGGCTCAAAGCCTTAAAATATCAATGGGATGCACATACTAGTACATATGCGATAACAGAAGTTGAAAAAAATGAGGTTCTTAACTTGGTTTCTAGTATAGAGTATTTGGATATATAAACTTTTGCAATGGTGGCTAAAAATATAAATTAGAGTCGGTCTCACGACCCACTAAAAGAAGTTTAACCCTTGTTCCGCTATGCTCAACTTAGATCATATTTGAGCGTTTTTTTGTAATTTTGACTGCCTTAAAACCATTACTTGATTTCTCCAAGTCCTATAATTTCACTCCGATCAATAAGAAGACCGTCGACTTTTGTCGGCGGTTTTATCTTGCGGGGTATGCTGGTAATAATCCTATAATTCCACGCGAAAATAAAAGTGAGTACAGGATTTACTATTATTAATTAAAATTGATGGCCATTTAGGTCATTGCCCTTCTGTTGGTTCCGTCTGATGGCCACCACACATCATAGAAAACATTTACATAAGGTAAAGGCGAAGCGGGTATTTCTTTTTAACTCAACCACCTAAAGTCACATCGCAGTCTTGATACCAATTTAAAGCATCCAGGAAATGCGACGCTTTAAAACCCGGCCAATAATCATCAATGATATATAAATCGGCATAGACGGATTGAGCCGGCAGAAAACCACTCAAACGGTGTCTCCCTCCCCATCTGATAATAAGATCGATCCTTGAAATTTCATGGGATGCCAGACGCTTATTTTCCATTAGGTTTTCCAAATCCCATTCCCAATCATAATTTACGAGAAAATTAATGTTAATAAGTCCACGCCCGAAATTAACTCTATGATTAGCATACTGCTTCAGTGCCTCTGGAAATGCTGTGACGTTTGTGTTCCCGATAACCAGCAGATTTGCATCTCTCCCGCTCAAAAGTTCAACCGCATCCACACAGGCATTTGTGAAAGCCTCCCGCTGATCCTTTGCCCTCTTGTTATTATCTTTCGTGAATCCATAAAAAGTGGCTTCCTTTATGCCATATTTAAGAAGCATCTCATACAGTTCAAAGCCAGGGGTGATTCCATACTTGTACCCGTCCCTTTTTTGATATCCTTTTTCTTGCGCCCATCTCCTGTTTCCGTCTGGTATAATTCCCACGTGTGAAGGGATTCTTCTGAATGATTCCATTTTGCTCCTGCCTTTTTTACTCTGCTTCTGGATTGCTCTGCTTGCTTTGCTCTGTAACGCAGCTTTTTACAATCACGGACAACCATGATGCTATTATGCCCATTCCATACCTGTGGATATTAAGAATTGAAAACATAATGATAGATGTTTATTTTATAATGTCTGAGAATCACGGGGATGAAGTATAGTCAACTGACAAGCTATTTTGATAAAAATCAAGCTAATATGCGTAAAAAAGGTAAATACTGCTTATGATTGCCTGCAGTCTATTGATATTACCATATTTTTTCCAATTCCTATAATTTTACTCCGATTAAATATATAAATGCGTTCTTCAGTTGTTAAAACGCGTTTGTTTTTACAGCCTGAACGGACAATAATAAATATAATTTATTGTAATAACCTCATTCTATATGGTAAAATAAAAGAAAACGTAACTTTCTCTATTGAAAACATGCAAAATATATATTTTGGGAGAAATGACTGTGGAACCGCTGAATCTGACAAAAGAACAATTGATCGAATATATTAATACCCAAAATAAATACATACAAAATTCAAATGATGCCAAATTAACGGGGAAAAATGCAGATTCAAGCTTACCGTCATTTTATGAAGAGTTAGGTTTCCTATCAGCCTCATCGGTAGGTCTTATTATCACAGATACCGACGGAACGATAATCAGTTTTAATAAAACGATACAGGACTTATTAGGACTGCATATTGAAGAGCGCAGGAATTTAAATGTTGCCGATCTATACGCTGATCCGGACGTTCGTAAAAAGCTGCTAAATATACTTGCTGTGCCAAAAACGGTACGTGACTTTGAAGTTGAAATAAAACATAAAGACGGAACATTAAGGACTGTATTGGCAAACATCGACTGTATTGAATTGAATGATGAACATGTACTGCTGACCTCATTATATGATATAACCCAATATAAACAAAGGCAGAAAAGCCAGAAAGAATCAGATAAGAGTTACCGATATCTTTTCAGTAATGTTCCGGTAGGAATTACTGTTACAGACTTTCAGGGGAAGTTAGTTGTCAGCAATAACGCAATTAAATATCTTCTTGGCTACAGCACGGATGAATTAAGGGATATAAACATACGGGACTTTTATTTTATCCCTGCCGATAGGCAGCAATTACTTGATTTAACGAAAAATTTTGAAATGTGCGGGACTTTGAGACAATATTCAGACATAAAAACGGCAGTATAATCACAGTATTAATAAACACTGATATCATTGATTTTAATAATCAGAAAGATATGCTGCTTACATCGATACGCGATATTTCTAACCTTAAGCGGATAGAAGATGAGCTGACAAAAGAACGCGATTTTTCCAATGCGATATTAAATATAGCGGCAACTTTAATTATTGTCCTTGATCGCAGTGGAATGATCACCAGGTTCAACCGGGCCTGTGAACAGATCACCGGTTATTCATACGAGGAAATGACCGGAAGGTATTTATGGGACACCAATATTTCTGACCATGTCATTACACGGGAGGAGATTGATAAACTTCTCAGCGACGATTACACCAAAGCACATGATATTGTCCTGGTTTCCAAAAACGGAGGCAAACATCTTATTTCATGGGCGGTTTCAACCATGCTTAATAATGAAGGACATGTAGAATATATTATAGCCACCGGCATCGATATAACCAAACGGCAACAGGCTGAGGATAAACTGCAGAAAGTAAATCGGGAGTTGGCTTCACGGGTTAAAGAGCTTCAGGAAAGAACCGAAGAAATGAACCAGTTGAATGAGTTGGGCGAACTGCTTCAAAGCTGTCAGACAATAACCGAGGCCTGCGCCATCAGTGCCCAGTATATCAAACGGATATGCCCTGCCAGCCATGGCGCGTTATATCTGATAAATGCATCAAAGAATTTTGCCGAGGCGGCAGAGATGTGGGGCAAGCCAGCTTTAACACAAGAGGTATTTGAGCCTTTAAGCTGCTGGTCCATACGGCGCGGACGGCGGCATCTTGTCGACGACAGTCACCCCGGCTTGCTTTGCGGACATGTCACCGGCCCTGAGTCTGGCCAGTATTTATGCGTGCCTTTGACGGTAAACGGCGAAGCCATCGGAATTCTCCATCTGAATCACGTCGATATACCGGGACAAGACCCGCAGGAAACAATAGGCCTGTCGTATACCGATCATAAAACACAGATCGTTATAACGATTGCGGAACATATCGCGCTTGCATTATCAAATCTGAAATTAAAAGATACTCTTCGTCAGCAGTCTATCCGCGATGCCCTAACCGGTCTTTTTAACAGACGGTATATGGAAGAGACCCTTGAAAGAGAACTAAATCGAGCTGAACGGGAAAGCAGACCGGTCGGAGTGGTGATGTTTGATATTGACCATTTCAAGGATTTCAATGATCTTGCCGGGCATGACGGCGGAGATGCACTGCTGCGTGAACTGGGAGTATTTTTAAATAAAACCGCCCGCGGCGGAGATATTGTCTGCCGATATGGCGGAGAAGAATTTTTGGCGGTTTTACCAGGTGCAAATATGGAAAACGCCAGACAACATGCCGAAAAACTGCGTCAGGGAGTGAAAGAGCTTTTAGTGTATCATCTCGGAAAACCGCTGGCAAAATGTACAATCTCCCTTGGTGTTGCTATCTTTCCGGAAAACGGACTGACAAGTGAAGTGCTGCTGAAAGCTGCCGATAACGCGCTTTACCGTGCAAAAAGCGAGGGAAGAGATAGAGTTGTGCAGGCTTGAATCATACCGGTTTTTTGGCAGTTAATTCTGTATTTGCATTCAGATATGAATGTTGGTGACAGGGCTGATTATAAATGTTATACTGAATAAGACTCAAAATACGAATGTGAAATTGCTCATTCATTGCGCAGGGAATATAAGTAACGACCGGGTTTTTTATAAGTATTGGCAACAGCAAAAAGCAGCAGAGAAATGAGAAGCTGTGATATAAACGGCGGGTGAAAAAGTGGAAACCACAGCGTTCGGGGTAAATGAGACAAACAGACTCTGCGGCATCGTGGTGCCGCTTCTGTCCTGGTACGACGAAAATGCAAGGGTACTGCCCTGGCGCGAAAATACCGAACCCTATCGCGTATGGGTGTCCGAGATCATGCTGCAGCAGACGCAGGTTGAGACCGTCATCCCCTATTACAGCCGCTTTATGCGTCAGATCCCCGATATCCAAAGCCTGGCGGAGACCGGGCAGGAAAAGCTATTTAAGCTGTGGGAAGGACTGGGCTATTACACGCGCGCGCGTAACCTGAAAATGGCTGCCCAGACGATCATGGCAAAGTATAATGGGAGGTTCCCGGAGGCTTACGGCGACATCCTTTCCCTGCCGGGTATCGGAAATTATACGGCGGGCGCTATTGCCTCTATTTGTTTTGAGCAGCCCGTTCCGGCGGTTGATGGGAATGTCCTGCGCGTGGC
>JBFWIW010000001.1:0-90156 GCA_050253535.1 Oscillospiraceae bacterium | reverse complement strand
CCGGGAGTGTTATTTCTTTTGAGGTCACGGCAAGTAAGCGAGCCAAACTTGTCTTTGAACGCCTTAGTACACTCTTTGGCGAGCAAAGCGATCTTCTTTTTTGCCTCTTTGTCGTTTGGGTCAGTATACGGATTAGCCAGCCCAACGGCCATAACGGCCCCATTCACCGCACCACATATCTCTCCGGTCCGAAGTCCGCCGCCCAATCCCCCCGCCAGCGCAAGAGCGGTATTCTCATCGAGACCCGTCAGGTCACCGCATACCGCGAGCACACTCTGCGCACAGTTAAAGCCGCTCTCATGCAGCATGTCAGCTCTATCAATTCTCTTCACTTTTATATTTCACCTTATATTTCCGGGCGGCATCAAGCTGCTCCTTGGCGCTTTTTATGGTTGTCTCTGTTATATTGTCCCCGCCGTGGAGGCGCGCTATCTCGCGCTCTCTGCCGTAATCGTCAAGAAGCGCAACGCTCGTGAATGTCCTGCCGTCCCTTTCGCTCTTTGATATTGAAAAATGCGCGTCCGCCATCGCCGCGATCTGCGGAAGATGCGTTATGCAGATTACCTGCTTGACGCGCGACAGATCCGCAAGCTTTTCGCCCACTCTCTGCGCCGCCACACCCGAAACGCCGGTGTCAACCTCATCAAAGACAAGAGAAGGGATATTGTCACTCTCCGCCAGGACGTTTTTCATCGCAAGCATTATTCTTGCGAGCTCGCCGCCTGAGGCTATATGGCTTATCCTGCCCGGCTTCTCACCGGCGTTTGAAGACATATAAAAGCTCACCCGGTCGGCGCCATACGGCCCGAAGCTGTCTTCAGGCTGAATACATACCTCAAAATTGACCCCCGCCATTGATAACTGAGAGAGCTCCGATTTTATTCTCATCTCGAGCTCACCGGAGGCGAGCTTTCTCTTTTCCGTAAGCTTTTCGGCAGCGCGCTTTACTGCTTTCTCCCTCGAATCAAGCACCGCACGCAGTTTCGCAAGCTTTTCATCCGAATACGCTATATTATCCAGCTCAGCTCTGGCATTTTCCAGAAAAGCGAGCATATCCTCTTCACTGCCGCCGTATTTCCTTGAGAGGCGGCGCAGGGCATCCAGCCTGCCCTCGATCTCATCGAGTTCACCCGGTGAAAAATCTAGAGTCCGGCGGAAATCCCCTATTTCTTCCGCGATATCCTCCGTGAGATATCTTAGGTCTGTGAGGCGCTTTGCGATGGCGGGAAGGCTTTCGGAATAGCGTTCAACACCCGCTATTTCGCCCTCCGCTTCTCCGATGAGCGCGGCCGCTCCGTCCGATTCATCCCCGCCGTAAAGTGTAGTATAAGCAGCATTGATGGCATTTATCAGTTTTACAGCGTTTTTCAAAAGGTCCCGCCGTTGCGTCTTTTCTGTAATTTCGCCGGGTTTTATGTCGGCGCGCTCAAGCTCGGCAATCTGATAACGGAGTGTATCTGTACGCCGCTCCTTCTCGCTTTCATCGATCCTTAGCGCTTCTATCTCCCGGAGCGCTAAGGTGTAAGCGTCGTATGCCCCGCGATACTGCGGAAGCTCGGCGCCGCTTCCGCCGAAGCCGTCGAGATAGTCGCGGTGATATCTCTCATCTAAAAGCCTCTGCCCATCGTTCTGTCCGTGTATATTCAGAAGAAGCGCCCCAAGTTCGCGCAGTAGAGTGACGGATACCGGCACTCCGCATACGCGGCAGGAATTTTTTCCATCCTGTGTTATGCGCCGCATCAGGAAAAGCTCGCCTTCCTCCGGCTGTACGCCGTTTTCCGCACACCACGCTACCGCTTCATCCGCGGAAAACACGGCCGTTACAAGCGCCGATTCCGCTCCCGATCTTACCAGCTCCTTTGAGGTACGCCCACCGAGAACGGCACCGAGGGCGTCAATAACTATGGATTTGCCCGCGCCGGTCTCTCCTGTAAGGACGTTCATCCCGGCCGCAAATTCGATATCCGCTTTTTCAATTATCGCAACATTTTCAATATGCAGGATACGCAGCACGGAAAACACCTCACAAAAAACGCGCAGGGCTCACAGAAAACTGTCTATCTCTACGCAAAACCTCTCAGCCGCCTCATTATCGCGCATAGCGAGAAACGCCGTATCATCGCCCGCAATGGTGCCTACCAGATCCTTAAGGATCATGCGGTCCAGCGCGCTGCATGCCGCGGAGGCAAGCCCCGGGAGGGTCTTTATAACTACGATGTTCTGCGCGCAGGTGCAGGAGGTTACACATTCCTTAAATATTGTCCTGAGCCGTTCGTTGTGGTCCGCAGCCTCACCGGTAGCCGCGACATAGCGATAGGTTCCCATGGGTGTCAGTTCTTTTATAAGGCGGAGTTCCTTGATATCTCGTGAGATAGTAGCCTGTGTGCTTTTCGTACCGGCTGCCCGGAGAGCATCGATAAGCTCGTTTTGAGTCTCAATATCTTTCTTCTCGATGATATTCAAAATGAGCTTCTGTCTTGAATCCTTCATTATCTCTATCTCTCCCCCAGCTTTTCACTGACTATTTTATAAAAGCTCCTGTCCGAAACGCGCACAAGCTTCGTGACGTGGGCCGATTTCTTTACACAAATAATGTCGCCCGATTCAAGAGAGACCGAGGCGCTGCCATCCACGGAGAGGTACGCACTCTTTCTTCCGAGTCTTCCTATCTCCGCAGTCACCACACGATCCGGCGCGAGAACGAAGGATTTGGCTATGAGCACGTGGGCGCAGATGGGCGTAACGATTATGTTCTCGGCCGCGGGCTCTACAATGGGGCCGCCGGCCGACATCGAATACGCTGTTGAGCCTGTCGGTGTAGACAAAACTATACCGTCGCCCGAAAATGCCGATATCTTCTGTCCGTCACCGAAGACCGAGAGCTCAATTATACGTCCGATCCCGCCGACAACCGCATCGTTTAGCGCATAGTCGGCGTGTATTTTTTCTCCGCCGCGTTCAATGGTCACGTCTAGCATCATCCGCGTATCAAGAGAATAGTCGCCGGAAATCGTTTTTGCAATAAGGCCGACGTCCTCTTTTTCGAGCTCGGCAATAAAGCCCTTTTTTCCCAGGTTTACGCCAAGTATCGGTATCCCGCCGGGAGCCGCGGCCCTCGCCGTCTGGAGTATCGTGCCGTCTCCTCCGAAGGCGATGAGCATGTCCGCGCCGCCGACTTCCCTGCTTAGCGTAGAAAACCTCATATCAGATGGGACATCGTACCCGCCGTAGCGGTCTGCAAGCGGACACACGATGGGTTCCGCTCCCAGAGAAGTCAGCATTCCATATACTTTTGACGTGAGTTCAAGACCCTTGTCCCTGCCGGGATTCGCACATAAAAGTATCTTCTTCATTTCACACCCAGCTCCGTATGGGATTCTGTTACAATCGCTTTAACATCAATATCGCTGTTTTCACTTACTCCCGAGACCAAATGGCCCAGATATTCTATGTTGCCCTCAGGCCCTTTTATGGGTGAAAACGTAAGTCCCAAAACCGAAAAACCGGTCTCTGCCGCGTTGACAATAAAATTTGCCAGCACCTCGGCATGCGTTTCCTCATCGCGCACAACGCCCTTCTTGCCCACCTTATCGCGCCCCGCCTCAAACTGCGGTTTAATGAGGCACAAAACCTCTCCATCCGCTTTTAGGAGATCCTTCACTGCCGGCAGAACCAGCCGGAGAGATATGAACGATACGTCTATAACGGCTAGATCCAGTTTTTCCGGAATCTGTTCCCCGGTTACATAGCGTATATTAGTGCGCTCCATGCATACAACCCGCTTATCGTTTCTGAGCGTCCATGCAAGCTGTCCATAGCCCACGTCCACCGAGTATACCTTCACAGCGCCGCCGCGAAGCAGGCAGTCGGTAAACCCACCGGTGGAGGCGCCGCAGTCTATGCAGATTTTGCCTTCGGGTGACACGCCGAAAAATGCGAGCGCTTTACGAAGCTTCAGTCCGCCGCGGCTCACATACTCGAGAACATTACCGCGGACCTCAATTTCCGCATCCTCACTGACAGGCATCCCGGGCTTGTCCGCCTTTTGTCCGGAGACATAGACAACGCCGCTCATTATTGTGGCCTTGGCTTTTTCGCGGCTCTCGGCAAGGCCCTTTTCAAAAAGCAATATGTCGAGCCTCGTCTTTGCCATTAAAATCTCCTTTGGTAACTATCATTTTTTTCCGGAGCCAAGCCCCATAACCCGCAATAAACGGCCTACAAAGTGCACGATGGCGGTACTGTGGTTTATGGCCAACGCCTTGCCCACGGCCTTTCCGCCTATTGTAAAACCAGCTACCAGACCGGATATTAGGAGTTGTAGCAGAACTTCATGACTGTCGGTTTTGCGGGATAGGTTCGTTACGATAATGACCGCCGTGGTACCGCTGACGATACCTGAAATGTCGCCCACAACGTCGTTGCAGATACTGGCAACCTTTTCCGCGCTGCGCAGAAGCGCCAGCGCTTCTGCCGCGCCGCGCTCCTTGTGCGAAGCCATGGAGTGAAACGGAACTTCCGACGCACTCGTCACGGCGACGCCTATGATATCAAAAAGCACTCCTATCGCGATAAACAAAAGGAGTACCGAAAACGCAAGTATATACCCCGCGCCGGTGAGCACCTGTGCGGAGAGAAATGTGAAAGTCGCAGATGTGAACATGCTTATAATAGTTATTCTGACGACCCATCTAATATTTGTCTTTCGCTTCATAAAACCCTCACATGCGCTGAAGCGTACATCCTCATCAGGGAGTATATCGCATATAAATTCGACTGCCGCAATCGGCAGAAAAAATTTAATCCGTCATTTCCGGTGACATGCTCGATAGAAATGACTCTTTTAATGACGACTGCGGCTGAGCCGCTGTCACATTATCCATTTATCGGAGAAGCCCGTAGGGATTTTCCGACATTTTCTCTCTAATTTTGAATGGTTCGGCGGCGACAGACAGGGTAAATCTTACGGCTTAGGTACGGGTTGGGTTTCCCCCGTTGCTGCCTCTTGTTGCCAATCAGGTGGTTTCCCATTAAAGCCCCGGACAGGGCGTTACCGCTCCTGCTACCCGACTGCCACTTAGTCCGCACTGTAATCCCCTGTCTGCCCCATTAGACCGCTCTGAAAACGCGCGTACTAAACATGCACTTTCAGAGCGGCCCCGAACAGCCTAGGTGTTTTCCACAACAGTCAAACCGTCTCTTAGCCTCTTTTGCAGAAAAAATTTCAAGGAAATATCGCTGCTCGTCATGGCCATGACAAACAACGCATAGCTTCCCTATCCGCAGTTTCCACTCAAGGCAGGCTACTCTGCACACAGCGACAGGCGGCAAAGCCGCTTACGCACCGCATTACAGGTTCGATTCTGTTTCGTACACAGGCCGAAATACCACGCTGGGAGTACGTCTGTGCACAAGAACAGGTCTCCACGCAGACAGGGTCGGCACCTCCATGCCATTGAAAGTCGCCCTGAATACGCAGGCGCAAAGCGCCTCCCCCCAGCATCCACCCCCAACTGGGCGTAAGAAGCAAACACCAGAGGATTCAAAGATATGCCCTTTAAAGGATTTTTAGGCCCTTCTTAGGAGACGGCAGTACTGACTAGGATACTGCGCCGCCGTTCCCGAACAATCGGGAGATATTCATTATACACGATATATATCCATTATTCAATAGGGCTTATACCAATTTTGATTGGGGACTTTCTGCCAGACTGTGCAGGAAAATCCGCCAGACCTTTATGGATGAAGGATTTTAACGGTATGGTATGGCGTAAAAAGGGGCGCTGACACTTTATTGGGCTCATTGGAAATTGGTAATGCTCAATTTTTTCTTCCAGCCAGCATATCGGCAAGCCAGAAGAAGAATTCGCTGTTTGAGAAAGCCGCCGTTATGACGCTCTTTGCCTCATCCGTCTTTTCGTTTACAATCTCCTGACATCTCTCTATCCCATAAAGCGAGGCAAAGGTGGATTTTCCGCTTTTTTCATCTGAACCCACGGATTTCCCCATTTCCTCAGGCGTTGAAATCATGTCGAGAATGTCATCCTTAATCTGGAACGCGAGGCCTATTGCGCCAGCATAGAGCTCCGCTATCATAAGCTGAATTTCGTTTCCTCCGCCCGCTATGACGCCCATTTTTGCGGCGGCCTTTATCATTGCCGCGGTCTTGCGTTCGTGTATGGCGCTAACGCCGTCAAGGTCAAGGGTCTTTTCTTCCCCCTCCATATCGAGCTGCTGTCCGCCGCACATCCCATATACGCCCGCTGCCTCGGCTAAAACCCTGCCCGCCTTGCAAACAGAGGCCGAAGGCAGAGGCGCACGCAGCAGCGAATCGAACGCCGCCGCCTGCAGAGCATCCCCGGCGAGCATCGCCGTCCACTCGCCGAACACCTTGTGGTTTGTGGACTTTCCGCGCCGGAGATCATCATTGTCCATACAGGGCAAGTCGTCATGTATGAGCGAATAGGTGTGCACCATTTCAACGGCGGCGGCAAACGGCAGCGCGCTTTCCGCGCTTCCGCCGCACGCCTCGCAGAACTTTAAAAGCATGACGGGGCGTAACCGCTTTCCGCCGGCGAGCAGGCTGTATCTCATAGCCTCACAGAGGTTTTTCTGCGGGCAGTCATCCGTAAAATATTCTGAAATATGCGCCTCAAACATCTTGAGGAGCCTTGAATATTCACTTTCAAAATCCATCATTATTCACCCTTTATTCATTGCCGCCGAAAAACGTTTCCTCCGGCTCGCCGCTTTCCGTTCTGCGGAGTTTTACTACCTTTTGTTCGGCTTCGTCTAAAAGCTTGCCACAACTGCGAATAAGCTTCGTCCCCTCTTCAAAAAGCGCGAGCGATTCCTCCAGCGGCGCATCACCCCGCTCCAGAACCTTTACTATCTCCTCGAGTCTCCCGATGGAGCCCTCGAACGTTGTCTTCTTTTCAGCCATATTTTAACCTCCCAATACAGGTTTAATTTGTTTGATTAATTGAATTGACTTATATCCGACTTAAAACACGTAAGGCGCGGCTTCTCAAACGTACCGCATGCCGGCTCCTGCGAAAATCCTACGGCGCGTCAGGGATGCCGCGTCCTGCGAATCGCCTGATACGATTATTCGAGTTTTATTGCGCACACGTCGCACAACGCCATCATTACGAAGTCTGCAGCCCCGTTGAGAATTCAGTCTGCCGTACAGGATATCTCATCCCTGGCGAGGCGTACTTTTATTTTATCGCCTTGATTTACGTCGGATGCGGATTTAATCACTGTGCCGTTCTCAGTTTTTGCTATCGCATATCCTCTTCCGAGAACTTTTAAAGGGCTCATCGCGTCAAGCTTTGATGCCAGCTTTATATATCTCTCCCTGGCGGACTTGACACTTCTGTCGGCAGAGGATATGAATCTTGTCTGAATATGGTCAAGCAGCAGTCTCTTGTCATCCAGATAGTTTTTTGGATTTTGCAGGACCCTTTTAGATGACAGGTCTAAAAGGCTCTGTCGCATTGCCTCCGTCTTCCGCCGCAGCGCATGGCCCAGGCGTATATCGGCTGAGGCAAATGATTCCAGAAGTTCCGCCATGTCGGGGACGGCGAGCTCCGCCGCGTTTGAGGGTGTAGATGCACGTGCATCCGCAACGAAATCCGATATCGTGACGTCAGGCTCGTGCCCAACTGCTGATATGACCGGTATGCTTGATGCAAATATTGCGCGCGCCACGCGCTCGTCGTTAAATGCCCACAAATCCTCGATTGAACCGCCGCCGCGCCCCGTAATGATGACGTCGGCTACCTTGTATCTGTTCGCGTATTTGATAGCACCCGCTATCTCCGGCGGTGCCTCAGCCCCCTGCACTCTCACCGGCAGAACGATCACCTTAGCGAGCGGATAGCGCTTTCCAAGAATGCGAATGATATCCCTGACCGCCGCGCCCGCCGACGAGGTAATGACCGCAATTTTCTCCGGGAAGCGCGGGATCGGTTTTTTGTACCGCTCTTCGAAGAGCCCCTCTGCCCCGAGCTTTTTTTTCAACTGCTCAAACGCAACATAGAGATCCCCGACCCCGTCGGGCGTTATCTCCGAAACATAGAGCTGATACGCACCGTCCCTTGGGAAAACGGAAATGCGTCCGAACGCAATGACCTTCATCCCGTTTTCGGGCGCAAATCTGAGCTTCGACGCGCTCCCCTTGAACATGACGCAGCGAAGCGCGCCGTCTTTGTCTTTCATTGTAAAGTAATGGTGCCCCGAGGGGTAAACTTTATAATTCGACAGCTCTCCACGGACGTATATGCCCGCGAGCAGGCCGTCGCCGTCTATGAGATCCTTAATATAATTATTGAGCTCCGAAACGTCGAATATCCTGTTATCCATTCTCTTTCACCGCTCTGTATGTCAGTATTGCCACCCCCATGGCATTATCCGTCGAATACCTTGGCTCGGCAAAAACACCGCCATTGGTTAACTTCCTGAGGAGCGAATTTGACGCGACCCCGCCCGAATAGAGCACGGGCATGTCCCCGAACCGCGCGAGAGCCTTTTCAGTTATCATATGCACCGCCGAAACAATTGAGGCAATCGAAAAATACGCTATGTTTTCCGCGCTCTCTCCGCTCTCAAAGAGCTTTTTCATCTTGTGCTCTATTCCGGAGACGGAAAAAAAGAGGCCTTCGGATTTCGGAGTGAAGGCGTCGCGTTTCTCCGCTACAGAAGCCAGCCTGTCCAGCTCTTTTCCAGACGGGAACTTAAGTCCCAGAAGCTGGCCGGTTCTGTCTATGAGCTGACCGGCAGCGAGGTCATTCGTCCCGCCGGCTATCTCGCAGCGCACGGCGATCCCCTCAGGCCTGACAAAAAGCAGCTCGGTCGTTCCGCCGGAGAGATGCCAGGCCAGGTGCGGTACTTTCAGAAGATCCATCCTTCCGGCCGACCACGCCGCAGCCGCGATATGACCCTGCTGATGGGAAAATTCAAAAAAAGGCACCCCAAGTAAGCGCGCAAGAACCCGCCCCTGCGACGCTCCCGCAAGGAAACACGGCATATATGAGTCCTCCGTCTCCCTCGGTTTAGAGCTGGCTCCCACGGCTATAATGTTTAAGTCTGACGGGAGCTTTTCCACAATTTCGGGAAGTCTTTTTACATGCGAAAACAGGGCGTCCGACTGGCGCAGGCCCAGTTCTCCCTGCCTCACATCCAGAAGCCGCCCTGAATTTTCCCCGCACTCCCCGTCAAATACAGCACAGGAAGTCGTGTAATTGCTTGTGTCAAAGGCGATTGCCGCATCCTTCATTCCTGTACCGTCTCACCTCTCGCGAAGCTGCCGAGGACGCCGTTTATAAACGGCACCGTCTCCGGCTCCTCATATTCTTTCGCAAGCTCGACCGCCTCGTTGATGGAGACCCCGACCGGAATATCCGGCATATACAGTATTTCGTACATGGCTGTCTTCATAATGGCAAGAGCGGTGCGCGAGATACGTTCGAACCGCCAGCCGCTCGAGTACTTCTCGACATAACCATCAAGCTCCGCCCAGTGGAGACCTATACCCAGCACTAAAGCCGAAATATAATTACGCTCCCGCTCGTCGGGGTATTTTGAAAACACCTCGTCCTCTAAGGCAAGCGTCGCGTAATAATCCTCGTCAAAAAAGTTTGAGAGAATCTCCTGCGGATCCTTGCCCGTCGCGGATAATTCAAAACAGAGACGTACGGCTAATTCTCTCGCCACTCTTCTTGTCATTCGTGTTTCTCTCTTTCGGACTTATTTATCGAGCGCAACGCCGCAGATGTGGACGTTTACAGCTTTGACGGCAAATCCGGTCATGGACTCGATGGCGGCCATGGCCTTTTCCTGAGCCGCGGCTCCGACCTCGTTCACAGGGTAACCGAGTTTCACCATTATGCACACGTCGGCGATGACCTCGCCGTCCTCGCTCTGTATGCGCACTCCGCGGGCTATGTTCTTTTTTCCGCCCAAAAGCTCGGCTATATCCTTTCCGATATTGGACGGGAGTGAGGCCACGCCTTCGATCTCAGCGACGGCGGAAGCCGCGATGGCGGCAATGACCTCCTCCGAAATGTTTATTGTCCCCTTTTCATCAGGGTGCGTTATATAGTCTTTGTTATCATTCACAGTTATCACTCCATATCATGAATACCGTTATGTTTTACACATTGCTGTACAGTATTCTATCACATGGCGGGTAAAAAATAAACTATTTAATTTCTATTATTTTGAGAACGTCGGCGCCAAAATCCGTCTCAGATGTTACTATGTCTGTAATTTTAGCGACAGATGCGGTGGAGAGCCCGCCTTCCTCCGTAGGAACGGTTACATTTATGCCGTCGTCCGTCATGAAGACGACGCAATCGTCAAATCCTTTTGCCATAATAAGACTTTCGATCTCAGCTTCCTGCATCGTCCATTTGGCAATTGTCGCTATGTTCTCGAGCGATGAGTCAATGAGCTCCTGCGATGTACCGGAAGTCTCGGTTATAGTCTGAAGCGTCTCAGTCGCCTCATCCCGCGCCGTCTGACGGTTTAATCTGACGGTGTCGAAATATTCCTTCATATCGCTTGTCAACGTGCCGGACGTGTCCTCGTAATATAGGCCCGCACCTTCTTCCGTTTCCAGCACCTCGCTGCTTGGGGCTTCGGCGCCGACACTGTCCTCTGTTCCCGCTGTACTCCCCGCCTCTGTTTCGGTCTCGCCGTAAGACCAGTTTAGATAGACAGCCACGCATACGAACAGTAATACGGTGATCACCACAATGTT
The DNA here is from genome assembly GCA_050253535.1 of Oscillospiraceae bacterium. Taxonomy (GTDB): domain Bacteria; phylum Bacillota; class Clostridia; order Oscillospirales; family Oscillospiraceae; genus JBFWIW01. Next base: position 79,391 of record JBFWIW010000001.1, on the reverse strand, counting down.
CCTTTTAAGCACTTTCATTTTCTGCCTCCATGAATTTTAATTTGTGACTTTTATTTTATCCGTACCCAGCCCCGTCGCCGCTGAAACGGCCTCCGTAATCTTCAGCCGTATCGTGGAGCTCTTTGCCCCCTCGGCAACGACGATAGCGCCAAGGTATTCGGGATATACATAATTGACCGTGACCGTATCCTCATAACCGCTGCCCCGGGAAATGACGACCGTCTGCACGTCGGATTCACTCTCGTTTCCGTCTTCCGTCGTTTTCTCCGAAGTCTTTTCATCGGCGGCAAGTATTTGCCGGGAACTCGCTTTGAGTGTCAGCATAACGCTGACCTTTCCCGCGCCCTCGATGTCGGAGAGTATTTTCTCGAGTTTTTTCTCTTGCTCAGAGAGGGAAAATTCCTCAAAATTCACACCCTCGGACAAATTAGTGTCCGCTTTGTCCTGTCCGCCCCAGGGTATGAGCATAAGTACGACGCCGAGGATGAGCAGGAACGCCAAGTATTTGTTTTTCTGCAGTTTTTTACGGACATCCGTGAAATATGATCCGACGGAGTCCTTGTTAATTTTAATCATAAGTACTCCACGACTGTCTGGCCTTCTCTATACCGAGGTCGGCTTCGATCTGCTTTGACAGGTTCTCTTTTTCATTTTCGCCCGCGTCAGTGCGTATTTCGACACCAACGGGATACCAATAGCCATCCCCACTCCACGAAAAGTCAAACACCGCCTCAATGTTCCCGATCCCCGCCGCCTTTGCCTCGTTAGATATATATGTTGTACACTGCTCATCCATGATTAAACGGAGAAGCCTTTTGTTGTCGTCCTTGACGCCGGCCGAATTGTCTTCCGCCTCTGCTCGGTACTCTTCAATCAATCGAGGGAAAGAATCAGCGCCGAACTTTGGCACGACTGAAAGCAGCGCTGTTATAATGAGAAGCCCGCAGACGAGCCGGACGGCCTTTTTTTGGGGAGATTCCGGTGTAACTGCCAAGACGACAGAGGCAATAAGCGCCGCACCCGCCACGCTCAATATCCATGCCTTTAGTCCTTCCATCAAAAGACCGTCACCGCCTTAAGTACAGAAATGACCGATATAAAAAACATTATCGCGAGTGTACCCGCTACTCCGAGGATGAGTCCTAATGATGTCGCTATGGCTGAAACAAGCTTACCTATTCGTGGATCCGCTATCGGGGAAATGAGCGCCGAGACCGCCTTAAATACCAGATAGTGTACGGAAAGGCGCAGAAAAGGCTCCGCGCAGACTGCGGCTATGACGATAAGTCCGAAAACTCCCACCGCGTTTTTCAGGACCGAGATGCTGGATGCGACCGTTCCGGCGGCGTCCGATATCATCCCGCCGACAACCGGCAGGAGTGCTGATACGGCTGTCTTTGCCACCTTTGCCGTAACGGCGTCCGCTGTATTGGATATGACTCCCGTCACGGTGAGATATACGGTAAATGCAATAGTTAATGCCGTAAGGGCCGTCATCACCGCCCACTTAATAAAACCTGCCACAGCCGTGAGGCTGCTGTCGCCCAGCGCCGCTCCCGCCGCCGCAGAGGCCGTATACGCATAGATGAGCGGCACTACGAAAGTGCTCGCCATGCTCACAAGCACGTTCATGAAAAGAACCGTCGCTGCGTACATGGCAGCCGAGGAAGACAGGTTTCCCGTCGCGGCCGAGGCCGCGGCGAGAGTCGGCAGAAGCGTCTTTGAAAATACATCTAGCTCATTTATGACCTCCTTTCCCAGTCCCATGAACGAAAGCGTGTTCCCGGCAGCGACAGCCGCAACCGCAAGGGACGCTGCCAAAACCGTATAATCCGGCGCACCGGGCTTCGGCGTGAAAAAAGCACCGGCCATGGAAAATATAACAGCTATAAGAATGATCGCCGCTCCGCTTTTCAGGGCGCTTTTGAACACATCCCCGAGGTTACCAAACACTGCTTCGAGTATGCGTGCCCCCGCGCTGCCGGTATCATCCGAAACCTTAACTGATCCGAGGATATCCTCCGCGCTCTCAGGTATGCTCTCCTCAAGTTCCGGTATCCCCAGGGAGTCGGACTGCGATTCCGATAAGTCCAGCGCGAGCGAGTATGTGGATAAAAGAAACGCCGCGGCTAGAACAATGGTAAAAACAAGTACTTTTTTCATTTGTGCGACCGTCCCGTCAGATAAGTCCGTTAATCATCTCAAATACGGCGCGCATCAGCGGTATTGCGGTACAGAGAGCGGCACACGTCCCGCAGAGCTGCGCCGCGGAAGCCGCGGAAGTCTGCTGCGCATCCCTAAACACGTCAGACGCAAGGTTTGTTGTTATTGCTATGCCCGTCACCTTTAATACAATCGTCAGAACGGAGGATGACACCCCTGCCGCCTCAGCCGTTTCGCGCATGAAGTCCGCTATCTCGGAAAATGCCTCCATCGCAAAGCCAAGAATTACACAGGCGATCGCTATCGTAAGAAGGATAGCCAGATCCGCGTTGCTCTTTTTGATTGCGAGCCCCACCGAAGCTCCGACGGCGGCGAGTACCGCGACCTTTATGATGCTCTCCATATAACCCCCATGCGCCCCTGCGCACAATTCATTATGAAAGCCCCCCCCCGCGCGGGAGGTTAACGGCATGTGCCGCGGTTACCGCTTGTCGGCGAGCGGCGCATCTTAAACAGCTTAGTTTGATTTTTCACGCTAAAAGCCGAACAGGTTTTTTATAAGCGCGAAGAGCTCCGATATCTCGCGCAATATGACAATGAGCACCACGACGAGGCCCGCTATGGTCGTTAAAAGCGCCTGTTCGTCCCGTCCCGCGCGGGATAGGAGCAGGTTCAGTACGGCGACGAGTATCCCCACAGCCGCGATTTTAAAAATCAGATCAACATCCATTTTATCCTCCGCAAAAGGCGAGGGGAATTAAACTCAGTCCACCTCAGCCTAAATCTAATCGCGCCCCGACGCGTTATGCCTAAGTGTTCAGATCAAAATAAGAACCAGAAATAATCCCGCCGCCGCGCCGAAGGAAACATAGACCCGTGAGTTTTTTTCCCTGTCACTTTCGGCGGACTTCAAAAGGTCTTCCAGCCTCTTCCGCACTTGTTCAAACAGTGCCACCTGCTGGTCAATGCCGTACCGTCCCAGCCCGCTGCCGAGTTCATGCAGTGCATCGCGCTCCGGTTCTGTGAGAAGCAGTTCCGGCGTACTGTCAACCGCATCCCGCCAGATATCCGAAAACTGGCGCTCACCGAGACTTTTAAGCCCCGCGCAGACGTTTTGAAAAAGCGTTTTTGCCGGTTCCCTTGCGTTTTGGGCTGCCTTCCGGCACACTTCCGGAAGAGGAGTAAGACGGGTCATCATTTCGCTTTGCATAAAATTCAGGCCCGCTATAAGGGTAGTAAGGCTCTTTACGCGCGCACTAAGCCGCATTGCGCCGAGAATCCCCCAGACCGAAGCCGCGGCGATAATCATAACAGCGCCCAGGGCTTTCACATCAACCTCCAATGCTCCGACACGCACAAATTATAATTAATACCTTCATCTCGCAGGAGGTTAATATCATGTGCCGCATCTGCCGGATAAGCGGAACGCCTTTTATCAATTGCTGGTGCGATCATCACACAATGTCCTCCGCCCTGAAAACGTCATAGCGCCTGCCGCTCTCCGTTTTTTCAATGACCACAACCTTCTTGAAAATGCTCAGCACCTCCACGTAGAGGGTTCGCTTTTTCAGGTCGGTAATCGACTCGGCGTGAGCTGTGGCAAGAAGCCTTACGCCGCAGTTCGCGGCGCTCACCATGGAAATCACATCCTCAGGCGCCGTTATCTCGTCGACCGCGATGATCTGCGGGTTCATCGCGCGCAGGAGCATCATTACGGCTTCCGACTTACGGCACGTGTCCATAATGTCCGTCCGTTTGCCGACGTCCATCTGCGGCACCCCCTCCCAAACAGCGGCCACCTCGCTTCTCTCGTCGGCGAGCGCAATACGCAGGCCCTTTATCCCGAGTTCCGGGTCCCCGTCCGAAAGGCGCCGTATAAGGTCGCGCAGGAGCGTGGTCTTGCCGAGGCCCGGCGGCGAAATGATAAGCGTCGGGGCAAACTCACCTTTCGGGCACAGCTCTTTGATAACTTCCGCCGCCGCGGTTTTTACCTCTCGCGATATTCGTATTGCAAGCGACGATATGTGTCTCACCGAGACAATTTCCCCCTCGCGCAGAACGGCAGAACCGCACAGACCGATGCGGTATCCGCCGCAAACGGTTATAAACCCGGCCTTCATGCTTTCGCCCGCCGTATGTACCGAAGCCTGCGTCGCTATCTCAAGTACACTCTCGATATCGCGTTTTGAGACCGGCTCGCCGTCAAAAAACCGTTCTCCCTCCGGAAGAAGCAGCGACGGCGGGCGGCCAACCCTAAGGCGAATCTCCTCGGCAGCACCCTTATCCGCGTCGGATATTCTCCCCGTGCGTGTCCTTATTCCGAACGGCAGAAGACGTTCGGCCCCGTCGAATCGGGATTTTAGAAATTCCCGTTCATCCATTTGCATCACCTCTTAAGGCGTGGAGAGTAAAACTCAGTCCGCCTCTGCCCGAATCTGATCGTGCCCCAACGCGTCAGCGTCTTTGGCGGGCTGCAGCCCGCCTGCATTCTCTGCCTTTTGGGACACAACTATCTTTTGGGCAGAGGCCGCGGTTGTCGTAAGCCAGCCGTGTCGTGGGTAAGGCAAACAACGAAGCCTTACTTTCTGTAAGGCAAGGAGGATAACGCGGCCATCGGCGCGATGGGCTCATGACAACCGGGCTGTGTTCAACTCTCCTGCCTTAAGTACATGTCCCAATATATGCGGAAAAGGCAGAGCAATATGCTCTGCCTTTTCACAGACTGGCTTAAAATATTTAGGCCAGCCCGGTTTGCGGGCTAAAATTGCGTTTTTCTCGTCTCCGCCGCGCACGTCCGAAACTCCGCAGGTCTCCTCGCTTAAACTGATTTAGCAAAATATGAGAAGCGACAGTATAAATACCGCCGCTTCTCATATTTTGTTTATTTATTCTTTTACTTCCGGCTCTTCTGAAGATTCCGGTGCTTCGGGGGGCTCGGGAGCGTCCTCCGGCTCAGGCTCGGCTGTCTCTTCCTCAACGATGATCTCAACGTCTATATCGGCTTCGCCCGTTGCATCTTCGGCTTTAAGATCTTCAACATCCTTATTCAGCGCGTCGATATGTTCGATTGCGGTCGTTATCTCCATAATGGTCTGCGCCATCGCGTCATCGGGAGAGTCTTTGAATTTCTCATAGCATGTTTTGCCAAGTTCTGTGTATGCCCTTCTCAGGTTGTCGCGCTCCGCTGCTATTTCGGTTTTAAGTTTTGCTATTTTCGCCGCGAGCTTGGTCTTGTCTGCCGCCATCTTCGCGAGCGCCGCTGATTTGTCGGCGAGAATATTGGCTGTCTCCGCAGCTCTCTTTTTAAATACATTGAAATCCATTAATAATTCCTCCTTAATTTACTCGTTTAATAGCCGTCTGCTCTTGGCTTCCGGCTGCTCTCATGTCTTACTCCTGCTTATCGTCTTTTTCTGCTGCTTCTTCTTCCATTTCTTCTTCAATATCAATATATTCATATTCTTCGCCGTCTTCGTCTTCTTCTGCGGTCTCTTCTTCGTCTGACTGAAGATCTGCCCCTGCCTGATTGTCACCCGCAGCTTTTCTATTCATATACAGATCCTCAGGCCTGTTCTCCCTTTTCATAAACATATAGAGGAGAAATATGACCGCTATCCCAAAGGTGATTATTGCGAGAATCTGCGACACGCGCAGCCCTGTTCCAAATAAGTACAGGCTGTCGACGCGGAGCCCCTCAATAAAGAAGCGGCCGAATCCATACCACGCTATGTACATAGCAAATATCTGCCCGTCAAATTTCCGGTGCTTCTTCGATATATGGTGGAGTATAATGAAGCCAATTATATTCCAGAGCGACTCATACAGGAAAGTAGGATGCACATATATGGTCTTAGTGCCTGACGTGAGACCCATTTTCCATGGCAGGTTTGTGCTTGCACCGTATGCTTCGCGGTTAATGAAATTCGCCCAGCGGCCTATCGCCTGACCTATGAGCAGTCCGAGAGCGCCGACGTCCAGCATGGCGCCGATTGATATCTTCTTTATTTTACAGAAGATTACAACAGCCAGCATGCCACCAATTACAGCGCCGTATATGGCTATTCCGCCATTCCAGATCTTGAAAACATCGAGAAAATTGCCGCGGTAGAGATCATAATTAAATACAACGTAATATATCCTCGCACAGACAATGGCTGAAGGGACCGCGCAGATCAGCATATCAAGTATGTTGTCCTCCGTCAGCCCGAAGCGGTTCCTGCTGCGCAGCGCATATATTACCGCCAGTGTAAGGCCGATCGCTATAATAAGTCCGTACCAGTAAAATTTAAAATTTCCTATCTCGAAATAGCGTGTAGGATTGAGCTTAAAATTCTCACCTAAAATCGGGAAGGATATCGTTGCGTCGTACAATTGTATCACCTGTTCTTAAGTATTCCGGAGCGGAGCGGCGAATGGCGTCCGTCCGGTAAAAGCGCTTATTTAGGGTTTATGACCGACAGTGCCAGGCGTTCCGGGGCGAGGTATTTGCTCAAAAACTCCTTAACATCGTTCGGCGTTATCTCGCTCAAAACTTGAGAAGTCTCAAAATAATCGTATCCTCTGAAATATCCTCTGGCAGTATTATAACATATGCTGTCAAACGAATTGAGCTCACGCAGCTTCCGTCCGGCGGCCGCCTTTTTTGTGCGGCTGAACATGGCCTCGTCAGGTCCCTTTATAGCGAGGAGAGCGATCTCTTTTTGGAGTCTTTCCCTGACAATCAGAGGATCGCGGCTCTCGCCGCCGATAGCTGTATAGGATACTCCTGCGCTGATTTCAAATTCAGCGGAAAAGTTAGCGTTTATTCGGCCCTGACCATAAAGTTCCGCGTAAAACGGCGATGACCGTCCGGCTAGTATCTCCAACGCAAGCTCTGCCGTAAGCTCCAGTTTCAGGTATTCCGCGCCCTTATCCGGTGCTTCCGCTTTCGCGCCGATAAGAAACATCGGCATACCGACTTCCATTTTGCGCTCAGTCTCCGCCTTTTCGGGTGTAAGGCTCTCCTTTTCCCCGTAATCCCGCTCGGGCTCCTCGCCCGCTTTTCCTATTACTATCTCTTCAGCAATTTTAAAAACGCTTTCGGGATCGACGTCTCCTGCTACACAGAGCACCATATTGGACGGGTTGTAAAATACGCTGTGACAGCCGTACAGAATTTCCGGCGTGATGTGGGATATACTATCCACCGTCCCCGCCACAGGGTCTCTGATCGGGTTTTCCTTCAACAGCGCTTTCATCAGATCGTAGTAGAGCGCAAAATCGGGATTGTCCTCCATCATACGAATTTCCTGACCAATTATCCCCTGTTCCTTAGAGACGCTCTCTTCAGTAAAATATGGACTCGTAACAAAATTGAGCAGTATTCGCAGATTATCCTCGAATTTATCCGTACATTCAAAATGATATGCCGTAATATCTGATGAGGTGAATGCGTTTGGCGAAGCTCCGTTCGCTGATAGCGTTGTGAGTGCGTTCGTTCCGTCCTTCTGGTCAAACATCTTGTGTTCAAGAAAGTGCGCGACTCCCGACGGTGTGTCTGTCCACTTTCCACCGAGCTTGAATCTCCTGTCCGCACCGCCGTAGTTTGTAGCGAAAAATGCATATACCTTACTGTAATCGAGCTTAGGGACAACGATGACCTTGAGACCGTTTGGCAGTCTGCCGGTCACGGTGCGCTCCCCCGTTGATACATAGTCCTTATTTTTCATTTTCAGCAGTACCTCCTCCCTTGAGGAAATAAACGGCGTCCGTTTTTATGCCCGAGGCCGCCTTTATGACGTCCTTATTAGTCACTTTTCCGACGAGCTCCGCCAGTTCTTCCGGCGTACTTCTGACTTCCGTGAAAACAGCATCTATAAAATAATCCTCAATGCGCCTTGGATTGTCCATGACCGTTTTCAGGCCCGTTATCACGGAGCGTTTCGCGCTCTGCAGCTCATCATCCGTGAAATCGCCGGACTTCACGGCGTCCAGCTGATGCATAATCTCCGAAAGCGCCTCTTCGTATTTTGAAAACTCAATTCCTGAGGAAACGAGCATTATACCCTTGTGCTTTTCTATCATCGAGCTCGCATAATAGCACAGCGAGAGTTTTTCACGCACATTTTCCATCAGCTTCGATGTTACCGACCCGCCGAAAACCGAGTTCATCGCCATGACTGATGCATAATCCGGCGTCCTCATAACCTCGCCAAGCCTGAATCCGATCGAGAGCTTCCCCTGTGTGACGTCAAGCTCTTCGGTGAAATATCTCGGTTCGGGTTTAACGGGCTCCAGCCTTACCTCAGTATGCGGCATTTCCCCCTTGCCCGCTCTCGGAAGGGCGGCCAGCGCATATAAAACGGCGCGCTCCACGCGTTCTGAATCGGCGCCACCGCAGTAAAATACCTCTATCGGGCAGGAAGCTATCATTTCGCGGTAGTGTTTTGTAAGCCCGGCGGCGGTAATTTTTTTTGCGGAGGACTCACTGCCCAGCCTCGTTACGCCATAAGACTCGCCCTGACACATTAGCTCAATAAGCTTCGTAACCGCGTACTGGCGTTTGTCGTTCACTGCGGCTTTTATCTCGTCTATGAGATTGCTCCGTTCGCTGTCGACATAGTCTCCTATAAGCATCCCCCCGCTTGTTGCGGGCGTAAGCAGCATTTCTCCGATGAGTGCCGCTGTTTTTTCAAGTATCTGCTCACCTGCCGGGACAAAATAATCATCCACAAAATCGGCATAAAATCCGGCGAGCTGCACCTCTCCTTTTTTGCGTACGACAGGTTCTATCCTGGCGCCGTAAAGCTCATCGAGCGCCGCGGCGAGAGACTCCATATTCGGATGCAGAGCAGTACCGCGGCGTAATACGCGCGGTAAAAGTGCATTTTTGGAAGCCGCCTCTTTCGATAGCGGTGCTATCATTGTTGCCGACAGTACTCCCGTTTTAAATTTCTGTGTCCTCACACATGTGAGAAAAACGCCGTCCTTTATTTGCCTGCGGAAAACTGTTTGCATAGGAAAGTCTCCCTTCATGCGCAAATTTTAACTGTTATCATTATACTACATACCCTTTTGTTTGGAAATGAACTAATTGTTAATTTTAATGTCGTATCCGCTCTCATCGTACAGTTTCCCGTCGACTGTTATCTCATATCCCGCATATCCCGATTTTCTTACGACATTGATATGAAGGACCATATCGCCGATAAGCCGGTCGGCCTCATATCCGTTCCACTCTGGCGGCAGGTTCGGTTCTACAAAGAGCCTGCCGTCTCTTACATGAAGACCAAGAACAGTTTCCGTAATAGCGCGGAAATACCATCCCGCCGCCCCTGTATACCACGACCATCCGCCAAGTCCGACATTACCGGGATTCGTGTAGACATCAGCCGCTAAAACATATGGCTCCTTCTTATAAACGGATAGCTCATGGCTTTGCGGGAGTAAAGCGTGCAGAATATCCCACCCCTCACCAGGCATACCCGCATCAAAGAGCGCCAATCCGAGCCACACGGCGGCATGCGTATACTGGCCGCCGTTTTCTCTGAAACCGGGACCGTAGCCTCTTATATAACCCGGCCTCTGCTCCCCCGCGTAAAAAGGAGGGTCAAATAGCTTTACAATGCCGGTTTCGTGGTCAAAAAGGCGCTCATACGCACTGCGCAGGGCTATTTTAACGCTTTCTTCGTCCCCGCCGGCAAATGCGGAAAAGCTCTGCGCTACTGAATCTATCTGGCATTCATCTCTTTCCGCGCTTCCCAGCTTTGTGCCGTCGTCGTAATACCCGCGTAAAAACCAGCCGCCGTCCCAGGCCGCAGAACCCGAAAGACGAAGACGCTCGGCATCCGCACGGAATTGGGCAGCTTCCGAAGATTTCCCTGTCCTCTCGCATAGGGCGGCAAGCTTTTTTAAAACGACGGAGGCAAACCAAGTGAGCCATACACTCTCGCCGTTTCCCTTTGCGCCGACAAAATTCATTCCGTCGTTCCAGTCGCCCGAGCCTATGAGCAGAAGCCCGTGCGCACCTAACCCACGGTTAATTACAAGTTTTGCCGCTTTTACCGCATGATCAATAATTTTTTCAAAAACGTCGCTTCTCGACGGCGCCTCATACCGCTCGCTTTCGTCCGCTGACAGCGTTGGGGAACTCAGATACGGCACCATTATTTCGCAGATATCGGTGTTTCCTGTCTTTTCGCAGTACTCGCAGAGAACGTAAGGCAGCCATAAAAGGTCGTCGCTGTATTTTGTGCGCACGCCCTTGTCTGCCGCAAAAGGGTTGTCCGAGGTCGGATGCCACCAATGCTGGACATCCCCCTCCTCAAATTGGTGCGCTGCCGCTCTGATTATCTGCTTTTTCGCCTCAATCGGCGAAACGGGAATGAGAGCCGAAACATCCTGGAGCTGGTCGCGAAAACCGTACGCTCCGCCGCACTGGTAAAGTGACGTCCTGGCTTTTATCCGGCAGCAGAGCGTCTGGTAAAGCGCCCAGCCGTTTATATAATCGTCTAGGTGCTTTTCCTGAGTCTTTATTCTTAGTGTTCCTGTAGCCGAACGCCAGTAGTCGGCTGTTTTCTTTAAAGATGCTGATGCGCTTTCCCATTCTGTCAGTGTTTTCAGAGGTTCTGTATCCCCGCAGCCCGTGACAATGACGAGCCTTTGTGATATGGGATACGCTATTTCAGCATAGTCCCGCCCAGGGACGGACGCGCCCGTCTCGGATCCGGTAATGGTAAATACTTCTCCGGAAAATTCGGTATTTGAGAGGTTCTTTGCCGAGAAAACGCCATTAGTGAAATCTGTTTCGATATTTTTTACATGGTTTTCATCCGCGCCGAGGACAAGGTCGGTATAGTAGACTATATCCGCGTTCTCCGCGAATTCTGCCTCAATGAGCAGAATTCTGGCTGGCACATCCGGCGGCACAAACGCGGTAAGACTGGTTTTGACTCTGCCGAAATCCTTTTCCCACTTTGCATAGCCCATTCCATAGGTCACTTTGCACTCAAACCCGTCTTCTGCTGCGAATAGCGATGCCGTTTTATCACCTATATGCAGCTTTATCCGCTCTGTCCCCTCTGTAGTCAGAGCATCGCCAAGCCACCTGTTAATCTTGTTCTCCCGTGAATTCAGGTGCCACATATGGCCAGTTCCGGCGTCAGTCGCGATATAGCCGTAATTGTCATTTGCAAGGATATGGCTCCACGCATACTCCGGAAGTTTTCCCTTAACTGTAAAAGCAAAGCTGCCGTCTTCCCCAAACCCGTATGCCAGCGGCCCTTCGCTGGATCCGCAAAGGCGGCCGGCGCCCTGCTGACAAAGGTTCTCCGTGTCGCGCTCCGGATACTCCTTATCCGCAGAAACGCTTGCGGCCTCGATAGCTTTAACGTTTTCTGCCGTCTTATCAATGAGGTGTACGCCGCCCTTTATGCTTATGGTGTGTTCCCTCCCGACGGTACGCAAAAAGTCCACAGCCGCCGCACGTATCGGCATTCGATAGTCGCCGCCGTCCGAGATGATAAGGACGAGGTCGTATACAGCGCCGTTTTCCGTCAGGAATATATGCTCTCTGAGAAGTGAAAGTGCCTTTGGCACATCTTCTTCCCCCTCTATCTCCGAAGAGACAATCGGCACATCGCACGATATTCCAAAGCGCCAGAGTCCTTTTTTTCCCTCAAATGCGCTCACATCCGGCTTATTATGGGAATAAATCACGTCAGTAAGCCTTGCATAAGCGCAGGTTATGTCCGAAATCGACATACCCAGAGCCTGTGCCGTACTGTCCGTCCTGCTTTTTCCCCGCTCAAAAGGCGAACGAAGTATTCTGCGCGCGGACTCAATCGCATCCTCTCCCGTCTGAGCCACGGTAAGCGCGAAGCCGATCTTTACAGTCTCGCCACGCCTCAGCCTCACAGGTATGCGCGCGGCGACTATTGCCTCCGGTGAATACGAAGCGGTCTTATCTGAGTCAGGCCATTCATTTACAATATCGCCTCTTCCAAAAAGCCGCTCTCTTGATGTCTCAAAATCCGCGTCTCTGTCACAGGCAAAACATAACACATCCCACTCGCCGCCTGTACGCGAACGCCGTCTTATAATAACCGCGTCCCTTTCCAGCGTCATTTCCAAAGACAGCCTTGAAAATGCGGGATGGGCCTCAAACTCCTGTTTTTTACACAAAACCGGTTCAAAGAAGCATATAAGCTCCGCTTCCGTCTCATTTTCTCCCGAGTAAGAGAATTCCACATACCTGTATTCGCCCGTCTCATCCGAGGGAACAGTCACTGTAACGGACGCGTGTACCGCATCCAACTCAGTACTGATTTTTCCAAATTTGCCGAAAAATTCGCTTTTGTACCGCGCATTTCCGCTGAAATACGGCGCCGGCAGCAGCGAGACGACCTTGCCGCTTTCTTTTAGAAGAAACGACATACCGCATGTTTTGCCCATTTTATCCGGTTTAAACCGAGTCAGCGCCATTCCGTCAAACTTAGACTCAGTTGCCCCTGTCTCCGAGAGCAGAACACTGTAAGCTCCGTTTGACAGCAGCACGCAGCGTGGCTTACTCACGTCAACTCCCTCAAGCGCCTCGCTCCACAGTGTGTCGTCGTCCGGCATATGGGGCTTTTCGGGAATCTCACGCGGAAGCTTTTTGAGTACGACCTCTCCGATCGGGACTCGTTCCTGCAAAAGCTCGGAGAAAGCCGCCATTTCCCGATTTTTCATAAATCTTTTTTGCATTGCGTTTTCGCACAGCGCGTTTGAGATTGAAATAAGACTCATACCAAGGTGATGCGACATATACGACCGGACGACCTGAAAATCGCCGTCTGTCTGGCGCGATGGTGTGAAGTCCACAGCCTCATAAAAGCCGTATCTGCCTTCAATCCCCATTTCCCGCATCCGTCGAAGGTTTTTTACCGCTGCCTGAAAGTCTACGGACAGCGCCAGGAAACTCGAATACGGGGAGATGACCGTGTCACTCTCCATCCCGCGCTTTAAAGCGAGCTTTTCAGCGCCATGGGCCTTATATCTGTAGTTCAGTGCCGGATCAAAGGCATAGAACGCGCTCTCAGAGGTCCCCCACGGAATGCCCGAAGCATCCTTTTTCTGCGTATAAACACAGAATTTTGAGCTCTCGTAAATAAGCGAGTCCCTATAGCAGGGCAGAAGCAGGTTAGGCATGAGGTACTCAAACATCGTTCCCGTCCATGACGCGACACCTGCAAAACGGTCAACGGACACAAGCGCCCTTCCAAGCCTCCGCCAGTGTTTTCGCGGCACGTCGCCGCGCGCTATGGCTATAAAGCTTGTCTGCCGAGCCTCGCTGGCAAGAAGATCATACCAGCCCTCTGTGGGCTGGTTTTTTTCGGTGTCCCATCCGATATAAAAGAGCTTGCGCCCATTATCGAACAGCGGAACAAACGACATTGGACGGAGTATGTCCCGGACTCTCTCGGCGAGCGCATCCTTCCCCATTTCGTTGAGACCCTCCGAGAGAGCTATGAGACATCCCGCAAAATTCCCGCTGTCCACTGTTGAAACGTACTCGGGACGCAGCGTCCTGAGAGTCCTCGTATCGTACCAGTTATACAGGTGACCGTTCCATTTTGGCAGGCGCTCTATAGTGGCAAGCATGTTTTCTATGACGCCCAGCGCCTTGTGCTCGGTAGTAACGCCGAGGTCGTATGCCGCGAGTGCTGAAATTAGCGCAAGCCCGATGTTCGTCGGCGAGGTGCGATGCGCAAGTCCGGCTGCGGGTTGTTCCTGCCAGTTGTCGGGAGGCAGGAAATTATCTGCGGGCGCGAGAAAATCCTCATAATACCGCCAAATGTCGCCAGCTGCGGATAGCAGAAACCGCTTGTCGGTCGCGGATATCTTTTTTTTGATTTTTGACTGCCCGCTCAATGCGCGTGCATATGCGGGCGTAAGCAGCCACACCGTTCCAACGGCGGCTGCCGCCGGCATTTTTGAAAACGCCGCAACAAACACACCGGCAATGACACAGATCCACATCCGGCTGTAATGTGAGAGTACCGTATTTTTTCCGCGGCTCTCACACTCGGCTGCCGTCACCCATTTCAGGAGGTTTTTCTTTGAGACAGCCATCCTGTAAACCGCCGTCACTATCGCTGTAAAACTTATATATGCCTCGTACGGCAGCAGCATCAGACGGATTGCCGTCTGCATAACCGCCCCCGGAAATCCGGAGATGACTGTGGAATGGTATTTAGTCTTCCGCCCCAGATCGCGCCGAAAGACGAGCTCCGCCGATGATATGAGAAGGTTTGACGCTGCGGCGACGGTCGCTGCGGCGGCGGCCCATACGAACGCATATCCTGAAAGCAACATTCCAGTAAGCAGCGCCGCAAAAGTAAAGATTGGGACAAGACTTCTTCGCAGATTGTCGAAAACCTTCCACTTATCGATTTCGCTTAGCGTATTTTTTTCCTTTTTGCCCTCGGCGTTTTTGACATAACGCGCTAAAAATCGGATATTCTGCCAGTCCCCGCGCGTCCAGCGGTGCATTCTCTCATAATATGACAGCACCTTATACGGGTAACCATCTGTAAGCTCCACATCCCCCACATAAGCACAGTGCAGATAAGCCCCCTCCGGCAGATCGTGGGAAAGCACCGTGTTTTCCGGAAAACGTCCCTCGAGACAGATATCGTACGCCTCGATATTTATGACCCCTTTGCCGGTGAAGCTGCCTCTTTCAAAAATATCCTGATATACGTCTGAGGCAGCGCAGCCATAGGGATCAATACCGCCCTGTCCGGCAAATATCTTGGTAAAATCGCTCCTTGTGGCGGCTTCGAGCTCAACTGCAATTCTGGGTTGAAATATGCCGCTGCCCTCTTTTACGATTTTCCGTTTTTCGTCTATGACAGGTACGTTTAAGGGATGGAGCGCGGCGCCGATGAGTTCAACTGCCGACGAAGGGGTAAGGCGCGTGTCGCCGTCGAGCGTCAGAATAAACTTCACGCCGGTAAGACTCCCCGTATTTCCCGCAATGACATATAGGCCGGTGTTTTTACCCCGCAAAAGACGGACAAGCTCCATTATCGCGCCGCGCTTTTTCTCCCAGCCAAAGTACATTTCAGACGACTCATTTTTTATCCTTTCTCTGCAAAAAAGAAAAAATCCGCCGCCGTATTTGGAATTGAGCCCCTCGACGGAAGCTTTTGCAGCCGAGAGAAGCGCCTCGTCATTCTTTGAGGTCTTTTCCCTGCACTCCGGCAAATCAGCCAGGATACCGAACGTGAGATTCTTACCGGCATCCCGGTTTGCCAGCATATACTCCTCCAGAAGTTCGGAATAATGCGCGGCACTTTCCGGTTTTGAAAGGAGCGCCGATATGACGCATATCGTTCTTCCTTCCGCCGGCACACCGCGTGAAAGCTCCATCCTCGGGATAAAATTCGGTCTGAAAAGCCGAACGGCGAAATAATCCGTAACGTTTTTCACTATTTCGGATATTGGGAATACAAGAAGTATCGGTACCAACGGGTGTTTCAGCAAAAAGCCGAGAAGTATCGCAAGGAAAAGGCTTGCGATCACAATTGTTCCAAAATATCCTCCGCCTTCCGGACGGTGCTTTCGCCTGCCCAGCGGTTCCCGAAAAATATATTTGCCGACATGCGATCCGTCCGCTTTTGCCAGCTTAACGACATATTTGGCCGCATCGTATTCCGTCATACCGGATTTTTCGGCGAGCTTTGAGAGCTCATGCCTGTAGTAATAACGGGTCCTCTCGTCCATTTTCGAATAAGCTCCCGCCGGGTCTGCGGACAGCACCCGCTCCATGCGGCTCGCTGCTTTCAGTGTCTCTGAGGCGTCGAACCCCGCGAGAAACCGCAGTGAGGTAAATATATTTTCCATTATGGCGGGCAGCTCCGACACGGCGCTGATGCTCCTGTCAAGGAATGACATTCCCTGAGCCGCTTCCCTCAGGTAGGCTATGAGTTCGACCTTCAGCATGGTTATAAAAAGAGACAGTTCCTTTTCAGAGAGGACAGATACCTGTTGGTAGCTTTCAAGAAATGCCGAAATGCGGACACCCGTAACCTCGCCTCTGCCGGCGCGTACAAGCGCGCCGGCAGCCTTTAAAACGGTTGGGTTTACTTTTTCCCACGTGCTCCCCGGCAGACTCTCGGAACGCTTTAAGACATTCACGGCGTCCTTTCCCTCGCGCTCGGCAATATACCAGTTGTCTAAAAGCCATGATAACGCCTCGGTTTTCTCACCCGCCAGCGACGCCTCAGAAGCCAGCATTTTTATATCACGCAGATAAGTAAGCACCGCGGAGGCCGTTTTGGCGCAACTCACCATTCCGCCCCTGCCG
This sequence comes from Oscillospiraceae bacterium, assembly GCA_050253535.1. GTDB lineage: Bacteria > Bacillota > Clostridia > Oscillospirales > Oscillospiraceae > JBFWIW01. Next base: position 62,899 of record JBFWIW010000001.1, on the reverse strand, counting down.
GCTTCTCTGGCAACGTTCATTGCGAAATTCCCAAGATTGGGAAGGTCGATATATATTTCTGCGCCTTTGCTTTCCATAGTTTCACTCCTGAAAACACGTATAACCTCACATGCGCTGACGCGTAAAAATTGTAAAGAATGCCCCACGCACGGGAGGTTATTGCGCATCAATTTCGGTTACCGTGTAAGCGGCGGGAAATTGGCGCATTATAATATATATATTTTTTGTTACTGCCTGTTCGCGGTGACAAATGGTTGTCAATGGAATGTGCCGCGACTGCCGTTTGCCTGAGCGCGGCATGCATTTAATAAAACGGATAGTGTGATTTTAACATTGTAAGCCGTAAAACTCATTCTCCCCCACCATCAGGAAAATATTCGCACTCTGCTATTGACATTTTGTCTTCGGTATTATATTATAACTGCTGTAAAGTGTTTTTGCTTTACAGCGGAGGTTTTTCCTATGGAAGACGATACCCTCGATATGACCCTTCTGTTCGACTTCTTTGGCGACCTTCTGACTGAAAAACAGAGAGAGTATTTTGACCTCTACCACAATGAGGATCTGTCACTCTCCGAAATCGCGGAAAACGCCGGTATATCACGTCAGGGTGTGCGCGACAACATCGTACGCGCGGAAAATGCCCTCCGTGGATTTGAGGAAAAAACCGGTGTCGTACACAGGTTCAGGGAAATGCAGGCGCTCATCCTCTCGCTTGAAGCTTCCGCCGCGGAGATCGCGCGCGTTACCGAATCGGGCAGAGCACACGATTTGGCATGCGACATGATTTTGCGGCTTTGTAAGATGAAAGGATAAAGTTTGAAACAAGTTTCAGACTTTTCAGATTTTAGGTGCGTGTTGCTCGCCCGCAAACGGGCAACCGCAACACATGCACAACTATGCCCATTCCTTTTCATGGTCATTTTGTGCATCCAGTGCTGCGAAAGGAACGGTCATAAGTATGGCATTTGAAAGTTTATCCGAAAAGCTGTCCGCCTCCTTTAAAAAACTGCGCGGTAAGGGACGCCTTTCGGAAGCGGATATAAAAGACGCCATGCGCGAAGTGCGTCTAGCGCTTCTCGAGGCAGACGTCAGCTATAAGGTAGTTCGCGATTTTATTAAGACCGTTAGCGAACGGGCCGTCGGTGCGGGCGTCCTTGAGAGCCTGACCCCGGCGCAGATGGTCATAAAAATTGTTAATGAAGAACTCACCGCCCTTATGGGCGGAACGAACGCAAAAATAAATATTTCACCCAAGTCCCCAACGATCGTAATGCTCGTCGGGCTTCAAGGGGCCGGAAAGACGACGAACGGCGCGAAGCTCGCTGCTCTTATGAGAAAGCAGAACGCAAAACGCCCCCTGCTTGTAGCATGTGACATCTACCGCCCGGCGGCAATTAAACAGCTGCAGACCGTAGGCGCCCAGCTCGAAATTCCCGTCTTCGAAATGGGCACGGAAAATCCTGTCGAGATAGCTAAAGCCGCTGTCGACCATGCGAAAAAACATGGAAATGATATGGTCTTTCTGGATACCGCCGGCCGCCTGCACATAGACGAAACCCTTATGGGCGAACTCAAGGACATCAAAGCGGCGGTGAAACCCACCGAAATACTTCTGGTTGTAGACGCGATGACAGGCCAGGATGCGGTAAACGCGGCCTCCGCTTTTGACGAGGCGCTCGGAATCGACGGCATCATGCTCACTAAGCTCGACGGCGACGCCAGAGGCGGCGCGGCACTCTCAGTCAGGGCTGTGACGGGAAAACCCGTCAAATTTGCGGGCACAGGCGAAAAGCTCGATAATATAGAGGCATTCCACCCAAGCCGTATGGCCTCACGTATACTCGGTATGGGCGACATGCTTACCCTTATTGAAAAGGCCGAGCATAGCTTTGACGAAAAGAAAGCGGCGGAGCTTGCCGAAAAACTCAAAAAAAACAAGCTCACGCTGACTGATTATTATGAACAGCTCACGCAGATTAAGTCCATGGGCAGCATCTCCGATATAGCGGGAATGCTTCCCGGAGTCGACGCGAAAGCGCTTCAGGGTGCCTCCATCGACGAAAAAGCCCTCTCGCGGACGGAGGCCATCATCCTCTCCATGACCCCCAAAGAGCGCGATAACCCAGCTCTTCTCAACAGCAGCCGTAAAAAACGCATAGCCGCCGGGAGCGGGACACAGGTCGTGGACATTAACAGGCTTCTGAAGCAGTTTGAAGTCATGCAGGCCATGACAAAGCAGATGACAAGAGGCAAAATGCCCGGGATGCTCGGTAAACGGGGCAAAGGCCGCGGCATGTTCGGTTTTTAACGCTTAGTCTTATATCGCTTAGATATTTGCTAATATAACCTGTTGGTATTAATCAACATATGGAGGTGACACAAATGGTCAAAATCAGACTTCGCAGGATGGGCGCCAAGAAGAATCCTTATTACAGGATCGTCGTCGCAGATTCACGCGCTCCCCGTGACGGCAGGTTCATTGAGGAAATCGGCGCCTACAACCCGCTGGTAACTCCCGCCGAGATCAAGGTTGACGCTGAGCGCGCCCAGTACTGGGTAAAGACCGGCGCTCAACCCACAGACACCGTCAAGGCGCTGCTCAAGAAATCCGGCGCACTCTAATGGAGGGCACGAACCAATGAAGGATTTGTTAGTCTACATCGCAAAGAGTCTTGTTGACAATCCCGACGAGGTTACAGTGACTGAAAAAGAGACAGAGTCGGAAACGATTTTCGAGCTGCATGTCGCCCCCGGCGACATGGGCAAGGTTATCGGCCGCCACGGCAAGATTGCCAGAGAGATCCGTATTCTGATGCGTTCCGTTGCCCAGAAACGGGGCAAGCACGTAACCGTCGATATTGTCGACTAAAAATTAGGGCTGTCTCTCACCGGGACAGCCCTAATTTCCCCATGCGGCTTTTGCCGCGTGGGGAGCCTCTTTTTTATTTAATACTGTTAACCCATTAATGGGTTAACAGTATTAAATCATAGCGCGATGCGAATTCCGTTTCCCACAGGACCATAATCCCGCGGGAGCGCTTTAATTAAATTTCTTACGGCGGCAAAATAAATTTGACGTTCGCGCCGGGCCCATCTTTCAATGGGTCCCCTTGGTTTGATTCGTAAACGCTGTGCGCCCCATTTGGCGGTGTCCCGCCTTCCGGTGGGCTCATACGCATTATCAGGATTTGCAATCTGAGGGCTGTCTTTCATAGGACAGCCTGACTCTCTTAATGAGGAGGACGGAAGTTTGAAAAAAGAATTTTTGGAGGCAGGGAAAATCATCAATACCCACGGCATCCGGGGCGAGGTCAAAATACAGGTCTGGGCGGATTCCCCCGATTTTCTGTGTTCCTTTGAATATTTATATGTCGATGAGGTTGCGCTGAAAGTGCTCTCGGCTAAAGTCCACAAGGATTCCGTGATAGTGTCTTTTGATGGCATAACCGACATAGACGCGGCGGTTCGCCTGAAAAACAAGATAGTTTTTATAGACCGAAAAGCCGCAAACCTCCCGTACGGCAAACACTTTGTCCAGGATATTATAGGTATTACAGCGTACGACGCGGACACCGGAGCCGAGCTCGGCGTCGTCTCGGAAGTGCTGCCTCTCCCGTCCGGCAACGTCTACGTTATAAAGGGCGGGCGCGAAATCCTGGTCCCCGCCGTTGACGAGTTTATAATCGAGACGGACACCGATTCCGGAAAAATGCGCGTTCACCTCATAGAGGGCATGTAGATGAGGATAGACATAATGACCCTTTTTCCCGACACGGTGGGCGACATACTTTGCGAGAGCATTTTGGGCAGGGCGCAGGAGCGCGGTTTTATCCGTATAGAATGCCATCAGATCAGGGACTATACGACTAACAAGCAGAATCAGGTTGACGACTACCCTTATGGCGGCGGGCGCGGGTGTGTCATGCAGGCGCAGCCGCTCCAGGCATGTTGGGAGCATATTTGTAATGAAGCGGGGCAACGCGTTCATACTATATATATGTCACCCTGCGGAAATGTCTTTTCTCAGAAGGATGCAAAACGGCTGAAGGAAGGCTACGACCGGCTCATCCTCGTATGCGGACACTACGAGGGCGTCGACGAGCGGTTCATCGAGGCGTGCGTCGACGAAGAGATATCCATCGGCGACTTCGTCCTGACAGGCGGAGAGATCCCCGCGATGGCCATTGCGGACGCGGTGTGCAGACTCGTCCCGGGTGTGCTGCCGGACGAGGAGTGTTTCACAGACGAGAGCCACTGGAATGGGCTTCTGGAGTATCCCCAGTACTCCCGCCCTGAGGAATGGAACGGGCGGAAAGTGCCGGAAGTGCTGCTCTCCGGCCACCACGCGAACATCAAAAAATGGCGGCGCAAGCAGTCAATTATCAGAACGCGCCAGCGCCGGCCAGACATGTATGAAAAACTTGAATTTACCACAAAGCAGGACAAAAAACTTCTTGCGGAAATAGAGGCGGAATTATATGCAGAAAACGATGGAAAACCGGATTAATGCTTACGCAAAACTCCTCGTCCGGGTTGGCGTAAACGTCCAGAAGGGTCAGCGGATGGTTATTTCCTCCCCCGTGGACTGCGCGCCTTTTGCACGTATGTGTGCAAAGGCCGCATATGACGCGGGCTGCCGCGAGGTGCTTATGAACTGGTCGGACGACCATATGACACGAGAAAGATATCTGCGCGCGGAACCGGATGTTTTCGACACTTTCCCGTCCTGGCGCGCTGATTTTTACAATATGCTGTCGGAAGAGGGTGCGGCGTGGCTCTCAATATACGCCGAGGACCCGGAGACGCTCTCCGGCGTTGACGCCGACCGCATCCGCCGCTCGTCGATAGCCTCCGGTGCGGCCTTAAAGCCTTACCGCAACCGCCAGACTGCCGACTTCTTCCCCTGGTGCATCGCCTCCGTCCCGACGGAGGCCTGGGCAAAAAAGGTGTTCCCCGATAAGGCGGCGGACGGGGCTGTGGACGCGCTCTGGAGCGCGATACTCGACGCTGTGCGCGTCAAAGACGGCGGCGACCCGGTGGACGAGTGGAAAAGGCACACTGAAATGCTAAAAAAACGCGTCGCCGTTTTGAACAGTCACGCGTTCCGTTATTTAAAGTATAAAAACTCCCTCGGGACCGACCTCACGGTCGAACTGCCCGAAAACCATTTCTGGGAGGGGGGCAGTGAAAAAAGCGGCCGCGGCCTCCCCTTCTGCGCCAACATGCCTACGGAGGAGGTCTTCACCGCGCCTCTCAGAAGCGGCACAAACGGAGTGGTCCATGCTACCCGCCCCCTGGTCGTAAACGGCGATATCGCGGACGGCTTTTCCTTTATCTTTGAAAACGGAAAAATCGTGAATATCGAGGCAAAGCGCGGCAAAAAAATTCTTGAAACGGCCGCACATCTTGACGAGGGCGCGTCTTACCTGGGCGAGGTCGCGCTTGTCCCCTTCGACTCCCCGATATCAAATTCAGGTATACTGTTCTATAACACGCTTTTCGACGAAAACGCGTCCTGCCACCTCGCCTTCGGCGATTCCTACCCCTGTATTGAAGGCGGCACGAAAATGACAAAGGACGAACTGGTGGCAAAGGGCCTCAACGACTCTATAGCACACGAAGATTTCATGATAGGAAGCCCGGACCTCTCGATAACCGGCGTCACGCGGGACGGCCGGGAAGTGCCGGTGTTTGCGGACGGCAATTTTGCGTTCTGACATTTGAAAGGGGCTTGCAATGGCGCGTAAAGTTACACTTATGACCGGCCAGTGGACCGACCTCTCTCTGGACGAAATCGCATGTACCGCGAAAAGCGCGGGTTATGACGGCTTGGAGATTGCGGCGTGGGGTCACATTGATTTACACAAAGTAGCTTCCAGTCTTGAATATGCTGCCTCAGTACGTGCTGTTCTCGACAAATACGGGCTCGGCTGCTGGGCGCTCGCCTCACATCTCATCGGTCACTGCGTCGGCGAGCATTACGACGAGAGGCTCGACGCTTTCGCGCCTAAGGAGCTTGCCGGCAAGCCCATGGAAATCCGCGAGTGGGCTATCGAGGAGATGAAGTATACGGCGCGCGCCGCAAAAGCTCTCGGCATAGGCACCGTAACCGGCTTCATGGGTTCCCCCATCTGGCGTTACTGGTACGCCTTTCCGCCTACAACCAAAAAGATGATAGATGCTGGCTACGCTGAAATTAAGCGTCTTTGGTCGCCGATACTGGATGTTTTCGATGAGTGCGGCGTCCGTTTTGCGCTCGAGGTACATCCGACGCAGATAGCCTTCGATTATTACAGCGCAAAGAGATACCTTGAGACATTCGATTATCGCGGCGCGGCTTGCATTAACTTTGACCCGAGCCACCTTATATGGCAGGGCGTCGACCCCGCAGCTTTTCTCAGCGACTTCGCCGGAAGGGTGATACACGTCCATATGAAGGACGCCTATTTGAACCGCGACGTACGCGCCGGCCTTCTCGGCTCCCACCTGCCGTTCGGCGATTTCCGGCGCGGCTGGGATTTTGTCTCGCTTGGACACGGCGACATAGATTTTGATAAGGTTATCCGTATACTAAACGAAAAGGGTTACGGCGGCCCGCTCTCCGTAGAATGGGAAGACTGCGGCATGGACAGGGTGTTCGGAGCGCGCGAATCCTGCGAATTCGTCCGGAGGACAGATTTTCCGCCCTCCGCCATAGCCTCTGACGCGGCGTACAGGTAAATGTACTTAATATATAACAGAATAATCAGTTCTTACACTAAATGACATCCATGTTTACCATGGATGTCATTTCTGCTTTAGATTATTCGCCCGTCACAATGTTCTTCCACACACCGAAACACTCGCGGATATAGTAGTTTATCTTTATTGGCCAGAGGCTCGTTTCCGCGGCGACGCCGCGGGGCGCAAAGCCGAGTTCTTCGGCTATATGCTTTGCTCTGTAAAGGTGATATTCGGCAGTGAGAAGCGCTGTTTTATCGGCATCCCCGCCCAACCCTTCAATTATGGCGTAGGAGTTTTTGATATTTTCGTAGGTATTTACGGCTTCTTCCTCTTTTATTATTCGCTTCCCATCGATCCCGCTCTGTATGAGCCAGCGGTACATACTTTCAGCCTCGGTTATATCTTCTCCCTTACCTTGACACCCTGTGACGATACAGTCGGCATTGGGGTACTCATTGAGATAATCGAGGGCGGCATTCAGCCTGTCGGTGAGCGCCAGCGAGGGTTCTGTGCCGTTCACTCCCGCACCGAGCACAATGAGATAATCAGCTTCGGGCGCGGCGTCCGTGTGCGAGCCATTGACAATCAGCGCTTCAGTTATGACGAATGCCAGCAAAAACAGGATGATTGCGAGCTTCAGCACGTCGCTTAGCACCCGGGCAAGCTTTGGCCGCGTCTTTGCCAAAATGTCCATCAGAAAAAGCGCCGTCCTTGAGAGCCCGCCGGCAATAAAGGCATAGCCGATGAAGTCATACCCCGCAAGCATCGCGCTCATGAATATGCCCACTATCACAAACATCATGCCGAGATAGACGCCGGTGATACGTCTGAATTTCTGCATGTCTTCTTTCATTGTCGGTCCAAAACCGTTCATTCGGCAAGCTCCTCCCAGTCGGCGTATTTCTCCGACAGTTCAAAAAGTACCGTCTCCAGCGCCGCGTCCAGTTCAAGCAGCTTTTCATAGTCGGAAGCGTACTTTTCGCACTCGTCCTCCAGCTCTTTCTGCTTTTCCTCAAGCGCCGCTATCTCACGCTCAAGCTTTGCCAGAAGTTTTTCCGGCGAAGGCGCTCCTCTTTTTCGGTTATCCTGCTTTTTCTCGGGCTTTTTTTCTTCTGAAGTCGGCGGCGTCTCCTGTGTCTTTCCCGCCTTATATGACCTATACTCCTCAAATGTACCCATAAAATCGGTAAGCTTTCCGTTTTCAATCTCCCAAATTCTCGTCGCGAAACGGTTTATGAAATACCTGTCGTGCGAAACGAAAAGAAGCGCCTCCTGATAGTCTTCCACGGCTCCCTCTATCCATTCCCTTGAATTTATGTCCAGATGGTTCGTGGGCTCGTCCAAAATCAAAAGGTTAATATCTTCTTTCATCAATATGCAAAGGCGCAGGCGGCTCTGCTCTCCTCCGGAGAGCTGCGACACGGGCCGGAACACATCCTCTCCTGAAAATTTGAACGCGCCGAGGCGGTTCCTCGCCGTCTGAGGCGAACAGTTCTCGTCGTATACCATCGTGTCGAGAACATTCCGCTCGGGGTGCCTGAACTTTATCACCTGCGGAAGATACGCCGTTTTTACGGCGGGTCCCAGCCGGACAAAGCCGCGGTCAGGCAGCTCCTCCTGCATGATTATCTTTAAAAGCGTCGATTTTCCGCTGCCGTTATCGCCTATGAGCGCAATGCGCTCTCCTGTTGTAACTAAAAGCTCCAGGTCTTCAAACAAATTTTTCTCACCAAAAGTCTTTGTCACGCCGCGCATAAGAATGACCTCGTCCCCCCGGAAGGACTTTTCTCCGAAACGGGCGCGCATCTTCTTTTCCGCATCAGGCCGCGCGGTCTTTTCCATCCGTTCTATGCGGCTTTGGATGGCAAAAGACTTCTTCATGAGGTTTTTGTTGCCGGTACCCCACTGGTAAAGGCGTGCTGCTGATTCGGAGAGTCTTTTTATCTCGCTCTGCTCGCGCTCGTATTTCTTTTGCTGTTCCAGAAAACGGCGCTCCTTCTCGGCCAGAAAGAAACTGTAATTACCGCCGTAAAATTCTGCCTTTCCGTCCACAATCTCAATAGTACGCGAGGCCATTCGATCGAGAAAATAGCGGTCGTGCGAGATGGCGAGAACGGTGCCCTTGAATTTTGCCAGATAGTCCTCCAGCCACTCGGCCGCGCGCATGTCCAGGTGGTTTGTCGGTTCGTCGAGAAGCAGTATGTCAGTGTCCTCCAAAATAAGCCGCGCGAGATTAACACGGGTTTTTTCACCGCCGGAGAGCGTATCAAAAAGCTGCTCCCTCTGATCCTGCGGTATCCTGAGACCGTTTGCGACCTTATTGCGGTAACTCTCCAGTTCATATCCGCCAAGCCGCTCATATTCCGCAGCTGCCCGGTCATATGCGTTCAAAACTTCCGGTGAAGAATCGCTCACCATGCGCTCCGCCAGCTTCTCCATCTGTTCACGCAGCCCGTACGCCCGCGCATGGGCAGTCTTCAAAACATCCTCCGCAGTATAACCTTCCGGAAAATGCGGTATCTGCGAAATGAGCCCGACGCGCTTTCCCGTCGCTATGACGACCTCGCCCTCGTCGGCCCCGATCTCACCCGATATGATGCGAAAAAGCGTCGTCTTTCCGGCACCGTTTTTACCAAGTAAGCCGACGTGTTCACCCTGGGCTATCTCAAAGGTGAGCCCCTTCAGAATATCGTTATCCTCTTCAAAGGCCTTTACTATGCCCTTTACGGAAATATCTGTCATCTTGTCTCTCCGGTCATACGTGTTAATTATAAAGATTATAACACGAAAACATAAAATCACAACCTCTTCCCTGTTGCCGTGCAGCCCTTAAATATGATACAATTTTTTCACAACATAAAAACGAGGTGCCTTATGGTCAAAAACGTGCTCGTCGCCTTAATCATCGTACTTCTCGCGCTCTATGCCCTGGTTCTGATATTTGACCTTATAAAGAACAGGGACAGGATTAAGGGCGAACCCGGAAGTCCGCTCCTTATCGCCTTCACAGCGCCTGTGATCATGTTTATAGCAACTCTCGGCGTCTCCGATTTTGTCATGAACACACTGTTTTTCAAAAAGTGCGGGCTGGTCGACGACAAGAGGCTGCCCGGATCTTTGATAACGTCTGCCTCACTGCCGCTTGGCGCCGTCGCAGTCGTCTATCTCCTGACGGCGGACATAGACATTAAAATAATAGCGGTCTGTATGATATTTCAGGGTGTAGGTGCTATTATAGGCGTCAGGCTTGTTGCGGGATTTGACGGCGCTCTCATCGGCAAAATCGTCGGCACGGCAATGCTTTTCTCGGCGGTATTCCTTCTCTCACGTCTCATCGGCATAGGCACGACCGGAGGCACGCTTACGACGTTTCCGCTTGGTAAGCTTATCATCTGCGGCGTCTGCGCGTTTTTCCTCGGCATTTTCAACATGATGGGCATGGGGGCGAAAGCACCGTACATGTCGCTTCTCCTGACCCTCGGCCTATCTGCCGAGTGCGTTCTGCCCGTTATCATGACGGCGTGCACCATGTCCGCCGTGAGCGGCGCGGTACAATATGTAAAGCGGGATCTCTATCAGAGAAAGCTTGCCATCATCTATTCTACCTTCGGCTTTATAGGTATCGCGCTGGGATTCATTTTTGTAACGCACCTGAATCAGACGGCGCTACAGGTGATGATGCTCCTGATAACCGTCTATACAGGCGTCAGTATGCTTATGCACAAAAAGCGGAAAGCTGAAACAGTTTAACATATCCTTTTTTGGATAAGTCCGGCAGATAAACTGCATAAAAAAACATCCGGGGAGAATTTCCCCGGATGCCTTTTTATGCCGTCTCGGCGGCTAATTATAATCTTTTCATACGCCTGGACGACTTACTCGTTTTCTTCGTCTTCCTCGATATCAAACTCAAGCTTCTCGCCGCAGTTCGGGCAGTCGATCTCGCCCAGCTCAAGGATATCCTCGCTCACTGTGATCTCCTCGTTGCAGGATGGACAAGTGACGGAATAGACGAACTCATCCTCGTCAAATTCGTAATCGTCGTCCTCGTCTTCGTCATCCTCGTCTTCATCTTCGCCAAAAACATAATTCTCAACGTCCGCGAGGTCGTCCGAAATGGCGTCCAGTTCGTCGCCGATGTCGAGCGCGTTCTCCTCGATATCCTCGAGGTCAGAGGCAATGTCTCCAAGAACATCAATAACAGCTGTGAAGAGCTTTCCTTCGTCTGATTCGGAATCGATCTTAAGGCCGTCGCACAGGCCTCTGAGATATGCTACTTTTTCAGAAACGGTCATGTTTATTCCTCCTTAATGGTCATAAACCTTGGGGGCCTAGGCAAAAGGTCAACCCTTTGCCCTTTCCAGGTATTCTCCGGTACGGGTGTCTATTTTAATTCTGTCGCCTGGGCTTATGAAAAGCGGGACCCTGATCTCCGCGCCGGTTTCAAGCGTTGCGGGCTTTGTTACGTTTGTGGCAGTATTGCCGGCAAAGCCCGGGTCTGTCTCGGAAATTTCAAGCTCCACAAACGTGGGGGGCTCAATGTTGAAAACCTTGCCCTTATATGAGTAAATGGTGCAGAGCATGTTCTCCTTTACGAACCTGAAGCTGTCACCGAGGATGGACGCGTCAATCGGCTCGAGCTCATAAGTCTCCATATTCATGAAGTAATAAAGGTTTCCGTCATTGTAGCTGTATTCCATGTCGCGACGCTCGACATACGCGTTCTCAAACTTGTCGGTGGGGTTGAAGGATGTCTCTGTAACGCCCCCGGTAATGACATTTTTCATTTTTGTGCGGACGAAAGCCGCACCCTTTCCTGGCTTCACATGCTGGAACTCGACAACCTGCATGACCTTGCCGTCCATTTCGAATGTAACACCGTTCCTGAATTCGCTGGCAGTAATCATATATTTATCCTCCTAACTATCTTCGGAAAAGCATCTAGGTATGTCCATACTTCAACTGATTTCTTATACATATCTTTGTCTGCTATTTTTATCAGTAAAAGTGCAATTTCCTCACGGTATTTTATCCCATTATTACCGGTTTGGCAAGGTTTTTTTTACATTTCCGTAAGTTTCATTGAATAACTGTAAGTTCCTTTGGAAGACGTGTTATATTCTCACAACCTTCCGGCGTAATATATATGACGTCCTCTATCCTGATTCCGAATTTCCCGGGAATATATATACCGGGCTCCGCAGAAATGACCGCACCGGCCGGGATAATTTTTTCCTCCGACGGCGAAGCGTTAGGCGATTCGTGGATATCGAGGCCCAGACTGTGGCCGAAGGCGTGTCCAAAATACCCCTCGTATCCGGCGCTGTAAATGACGTCCCGAGCTGCCTTGTCGATTTCCTGTCCCATGATATTTGCGCGTGCAGCCGAGATTCCGGCGGCCTGCGCCTCCAACACCGTGTCATACGCCTTCTTCATCTCGTCTGTGGGCTGTCCTATGCAGAGAGTCCGCGTCGTATCGGAACAGTAGCCGTCCACTTTAGCGCCGAAATCTATCGTAAGAAAACCCTTTTGAATCTTTCTGTCCTCCGGAACACCGTGCGGCATGCTTGACCTAACTCCGGAGACGACAATAATATCAAAAGACGAATCCTCCGCTCCGTTTTTCAGCATTCGGTAAAGGAGCTCCGAGGCCAGATCCTTTTCGGTGATGTCGGTTGATATTATTCCCAAAATCTCATTAAAAGATTTCTCGGCTATACGCTGTGCCTTTATCATTATGTCCAGTTCTTCGCGGGTCTTAACCGCCCGCAGACCGGACAGAAGCTCCTGTGCCGGATGCAGCTCGCACGTAAGGCCCTCTTCATAAGCTCTGAAGAGTGCCCAGGTGAGATCATTTTCCTCGAAACCGACGCGCTTCGCCCCACATCCGCGCAAAACGTCGTTGAGTTTTTTGTACCTGTCTTCTCTGCCGCTTATCTCTATGACCTCGGATTCATGTATCGCTTTCGCCGCCGCCTCGGTATAACGCGAGTCGGTGAAAAAATATGACTTTTCCCGCGTTACAAGGACAAATCCGCCGGTGGACGGAAATCCTGTAGCATATCTTCTGTTCGAAAGGCTGGTTATAAGTATCGCATCAAAACTGTATTTATTCAGATTACGCGAAATCATATTTGAAAATTCCATTTTCAACCCCTGCTTATCTTATGTTTCTTACGCGCGAGTGCCCGGAACGGCAGTTCAAAAAAATATCTCACTGCGAGAATCGGATTTCTCAGGCACAGTGGCTCAATAAGTATCGACAACACGCCGCAGCCGTTTGCCGCCATGACATCCGTGTATATCTGATCTCCGGCAAGCGCGGCATCCTGCGGTTTTTTCCCCGCAATCTGAAGCGCTTTTTTTACGCCAATCGAAAAAGGTTTGCGCGCCCGTTTGACATATGGTATATCCAGCGCGTCGGCAAACACTTTAGGCCTGTCCGACTTATTGTTCGACACAATGAAAAGCTCTATCCGCGCCTGCTTCATCATATGCACCCAGGTAAGCATTTCATCGGTCGGCCTGTCGGCCTTACCGTAAGGCGATATTGTGTTGTCCAGATCAGCCATAAGAAGAGTCACGCCGCGCGAAATCAGGAAAGCGGGCGTGATGTCCGTTAACCGGATAAAAAAATGGTCGGGTATTGGAGAATAAGACATAATTCACTCCCTAAGGTCATAGGTATTAAAAAGTATCAGGAGGTGAGATACCAATATGAAAAACAGCATATCCGTCATTCTCGCCTCCCCGCCCGAGTACATCGGCGAGGCCGCGAAGACCGGTCTTGCGACCGCAGTCATGGCGTATCGGATAGGCCGTGGGTTCCACCTGTACAGGACTGACCTTCCGCAAAAACAAGGCGGCGATTATATGGTCATCGATGACTTGGGTTTCTACGACAATGGGCAGCCGCGCGCCCTCGCTTCCGAAATCGTGCGTGAGTGTATTATGCGCTCTTACCGCGGGGTTATTTTAAATACTCGCGAAAGCCTTATTAAAATAATGCTGCCTCTTGCCGGGGCACTTGCCGACATGGCGGAAGCCAATTCACTTACACTGTGGCTGCCGCCGTATATGGCCTCCAAAAACAATGCGCGCATCCTCATAGGAACCGCTCTTTCCGGCGGAACGCTCGTGCGCCACTTTGCAGACGCCGGGGACAGCTTCGGAACTCACCGGCTGACTCTTGACATCGAGCGCATAAGATCTGACTTCACGCTCCCGTCTCCTACCGGCGCAGGCATCAATCTAAGCGAGGACGAACTTTCCTCTATTATTAACAAATACAGACCGGCAACTTTTTTCTCAAAAGATCTCTGTACCTCATATTTTAGTTACCGCAACGGCGGGGAAACGCATTTCGTACTGTACGACAGTGCCCTCAGCATAAGAAACAAACTTGAAATCGCGGCAAAATCGGGTATAAAAAGCGCATTTCTGTACTATCCCGAGGTCAGGGAAATTCTTAAGGATATTATTGGATGATATCGTCTAGCGCCGCTATGAGGGACTGCATCTGTTCATCCGTACCGACAGTGACGCGAAGGGAATTCTCTATCCTCGGCTTGGGAAAATAACGGACAAGTATACCGCGAGCTCTGAGCTCTGCGAATATTTCCGACGCTTTTTTCTGAGGGTGGCTGATAAATATGAAATTTGCTTTCGATTCCGGGACAGAGAAACCCATCTCCCGGAGTTTAGCGCTCACCCAGCCGCGCGTATTAATAATCTTTACTGCGTTTTTTGCGGTATATTCACCGTCCAGAATCGAAACTTCGGCGGCCTTAAGCGCCAGTCTGTCGAGCGTATAGGAGTTCACACTGTTCTTTACACAGTTTATGGCCTCTATAAGCCCGCGGTCCCCAAGGGCGAAACCCACGCGCATTCCAGCAAGGGAGTTTGATTTTGAGAGGGTGCGCACCACCAGAAGATTGGGATATTTCGATATAAGGCGTACGGCGGACTCGGCCCCGAACGAGACGTAAGCCTCGTCGATTATAACGACGTTATCCGGATTCCCCCTCAATATCGCCTCTATATCATAGAGTGTCATCGCAACGCTGGTTGGCGCGTTAGGATTTGCAATCACGATGCCGTCGTTCGTTTCAAGGAATTTTCCGATAGGGACGGTATAGTCGCTGTTTAATGGTATCGTGCGGTATTTTATGCCGAAAATGGCGGCGTACACCGGATAGAAGCTGTACGTTATATCCGGGAAGATGATTTCGCTCCTCTCGCTGAAAAACGCCAGGAACGAAAACGCCAGCACCTCGTCCGAGCCGTTTCCGATAAATATCTGGTCTGTGTCAAGGCCCTCCGCCTCCGCAATCGCCCGCCTCAGCGAAGCGCACTCCGGATCCGGATAAAGGCGGAGTTCGGAAACCGGCGTATCCCTTAACGCCTGCTCAACCATCGGCGAAGGGGGATACGGATTTTCGTTTGTATTGAGTTTTATCAAAATCCTGTCTTTTGGCTGCTCACCAGGGACGTAAGGCTCAACGTCCGAAAGTCTGTCGCTCCAATATTTATTCATTCAGGTCTGCTCCCGCTCGATCTTTTTTATATTTTTTTCGACCTTGCTTCTGGGGTTTATTACTTCGTGTCCGCAGCCAAGGCATTTAATCCTGAAATCGGCACCTATGCGCAGTACCTGCCATTTTGCGCTGCCGCAGGGGTGCTGTTTTTTCATCGTAACGATATCGCCGACTTTAACATCCATCGCTCTCCCCCCGTCACTTTATAAGCTCCCAGTATTTTTTGGCAGCCTGTTCTGCCTTATTGTCTCCGTACTCGTAATAATTTGCGTTTTTTATTCTGTCCGGCAGATACTGCTGGCGGACATAGTGGTTCTCGTAATCGTGAGGATATTTGTAGTTCTGCCCCGTCTCCATTCCTGTCGTCTCCGCATGGACATTCTGGAGTTGGCGCGGCACCTCGCCGATGTTGCCCCGTCTTAAATCCGCAATGGCTGCGTTTATCCCAATATAGGCGGAGTTCGACTTCGGCGCGGTCGCAAGCAGGACGGCAGCGTCCGCGAGCGGTATCCTCGCCTCGGGAAGACCGAGCTGCAGCGCGCTGTCGACGCAGGCCTTTACTGTCGCTATCGCCTGCGGATACGCAAGGCCGATATCTTCCGATGCTATTACGAGGAGCCTTCTGCACGGCGAGAGCAGATCTCCCGCTTCGAGAAGCCGCGCCAGATAATGGAGCGCCGCGTCAGGATCGGAGCCGCGGATCGATTTCTGAAGCGCGGATATGATGTCGTAGTGCGCATCCCCGTCCCTGTCGTAGCGCATGGCGCTCCTCTGGGACAGGGTATCCGCATCAGCGAGCGTGAGGTACACTGTTCCGCCCTCCGGTTTCGATGAGGAAAAAAGAAGCTCCACCGCGTTTATGGCTTTGCGCACGTCCCCGCCGCAGGCGGAGGCGATGTGTTCCGCGGCGCCCTCTTCAAAAACCGCACTGACTCCGAGGCGCTTTTCCATAATACCGGCGGCGCGGCGGACGGCGGGGAGTATTTCCTCCGCCTTAATTTCTTTGAATTCGAAGACTGTGCTGCGGCTCAAAATCGCGTTATAGACATAGAAATACGGGTTTTCCGTGGTTGATGCGATTAATGTGATCTTCCCATTTTCGATGAACTCCAAGAGCGATTGCTGCTGCTTTTTATTGAAGTACTGAATCTCGTCGAGATATAAGAGTACGCCGTTCGGTGCGAGAAGCGTATCGAGGTCGGAAATTATGCTTTTAATGTCGGATGTGCCGGCCGTCGTTGCGTTTAGTTTATGGAGCGTCCTGTTGGCCGCTTTGGCGATTATTCCGGCAACGGTCGTTTTTCCACAGCCGGACGGCCCGTAGAATATCATGTTAGGGATGTTCCCGCTCTCAATAATTCTGCGGAGAAGACCGTTTTTGCCCAGGATATGTCCCTGTCCGACGACGTCATCCAGAGTCTCGGGGCGTATTTCATCAGCCAGCGGACGGTACATACAAACCTCCCATGCGCTAAAGCGCATAAATTATACTGAAGGCCTCCCGAGCACGGAAGGTTATTGCGTATCAATTTCTTGCCGCATAAGCGGCAAGAAATTGATACGCATTTATAATGATAGTGTGATTAACAGCACTGTCGCCTTTTATTCATAAATGGGAAATTTCGAGCAGAGCGCACCTACCTCGGCACGGATCTCGTCGGCCTTGTTTTCGAAGTCGGTGGCGGCGAAATAGACGAGCTTTGCTATGGTCTTCATCTCCGCTTCCTTAAAGCCGCGCGTCGTAACGGCGGGGGTGCCGATACGGATGCCGCTCGTGACAAAAGGACTCTCGGGGTCGTTCGGAATTTTGTTCTTGTTTACGGTTATATATACGGTGTCAAGGCGCTTCTCCATCTCCTTGCCGGTGATGGAGAACTTGCGCAGATCGACAAGCATGAGGTGATTATCGGTGCCGCCGGATACGAGATCGAATCCGTAATTTTTAAGCTCTTCGGCCAAAACCGCGGCGTTTTTGACGATCTGCTTTTGGTATTCGACAAACTCAGGCCTGAGCGCCTCGCCGAAGGCAACCGCCTTGGCCGCTATTATATGCATGAGCGGGCCGCCCTGGCTTCCCGGGAATATCGCGCTGTTGATCTTCTTTGCTATCGCTTCGTCGTTTGTGAGAATCATGCCGCCGCGCGGACCGCGAAGGGTCTTGTGTGTCGTTGTTGTGACAACGTCCGCGTAGGGTACCGGGCTCGGATGGAGCCCTGCGGCGACAAGACCCGCGATGTGGGCCATATCGACCATGAGATAAGCGCCGCATTCCCTTGCAATGGCGGAAAATTTTTCAAAATCTATGATGCGCGGATAAGCGGAGGCGCCCGCAATTATCATTTTGGGCTTATTCTCGAGTGCCAGACGGCGGAGTTCATCGTAGTCGATAACATTCGTATCGTCGGTCACGCCATAAGAAATAATGTTATAATATTTACCGGAGAAATTGACTGCGCTGCCGTGGGTAAGGTGCCCGCCGTGGTCAAGGTTCATGCCGAGCACAGTGTCGCCGGGCTGGCAGAGGGCCATGTATGCCGCGTAGTTTGCCTGCGCTCCGGAATGCGGCTGCACGTTCACGAAATTCGCTCCGAAGATTTTCTTTGCCCTCTCGATGGCAATATTTTCCGCAATATCGACACATTCGCATCCGCCGTAATAGCGTTTGCCGGAATATCCTTCAGCATATTTGTTGGTGAGGACGGAGCCGGCCGCAGCCAGAACCGCCGCACTCACGATGTTTTCGGAAGCAATTAGCTCGATATTCCTCTTCTGGCGGGCATATTCCTTTTCAATTGCGGCGCCTACCTCAGGGTCGGATTGCGATATGAACGACATCATTTCCTTGACCATTGTGATTCCTCCGTTATTATTCTTATTAATTCCCTTTGTTCCCTTTCGGGCCCAATACTGTCAAAATAATTATATAGAAGTACGAGGCCTTTTTCAACCGACAAAAGCGCAAAAAAAATAGCGTAATGCTTTATTATATGGTAGAATAATGACAAATTGCGTTTTTTACAATAAATTCGCGATAAGTTAACGCGGTTGCCTTAGTATTTGCCATTTTTATAAAATCTACCGGAGGCTCAACAGATGAAGCATACAAAAAAAGAGATTGACGAGATTATTCGCCTGCTGGAACGCGAATATCCCATGGCGGAATGCTCACTCGACTACATAAAGGACTATGAACTCCTCTTCTCCGTCAGGCTTGCGGCGCAGTGTACGGACGAGCGGGTCAATAAAATTACCCCCGCGCTCTTTGCGGCATATCCGACACTTGAGTCCATAGCAGGAGCCGACATAGAAGACATTGAGAGATACATTCATTCGTGTGGTTTTTTCCACGGCAAAGCGCGCGACATCGTTGCGTCAGCCAACATGCTGCTCTCCGAATACGCAGGCAAAGTCCCCGGTGACATGGACTCCCTCCTGCGGCTCCCCGGCGTGGGAAGAAAGACTGCTAACCTCATTCTTGGCGACCTCTATAAGAAACCCGGGGCCGTCGTCGTGGACACCCACTGCATCCGGCTCACGAACCGAATAGGGATCGTCAGTACAAAGGACCCCGCGAAAATAGAGACGCACCTGCGCGAGTTGCTGCCGCCGGATAAATCCTCCGACTTCTGCCATAGGATGGTGCACCACGGCAGGGCGGTCTGCGACGCCCGAAACCCGCGGTGCGCCGAGTGCTGCATTAAGCACCTCTGCACCGAATTTGAAAAACGCGGCATTGTTACCGCCGAAAGCGAGGCGTAGGAAATGGAACCTTACCTGCACAAGGTACAGTACTATGAGACCG
The DNA here is from genome assembly GCA_050253535.1 of Oscillospiraceae bacterium. Lineage (GTDB taxonomy): Bacteria > Bacillota > Clostridia > Oscillospirales > Oscillospiraceae > JBFWIW01. The sequence goes on along the minus strand of JBFWIW010000001.1, from coordinate 43,834 downwards.
ACAAAATGGGCGTTGTCCACCACTCGAACTATCTGCACTGGTTCGAAGAGGCTCGTCTTGATTTTCTCGACAGAATCGGAGCAAGCTATTTTTCTCTGGAACAAAGGGGATATACAAGTCCTGTCCTGTCCATACAAATGGACTATATATCATCCGTTAGGTTCGGCGAGACCGTTAACGTCAGTGCTAAACTTACAGAGATCAGGCCCGTCAGGTATAAATTTTCCTATTCGGTCGAGGATTCTGTTACCGGCGCCGTGCGCGCAATCGGAGAGTCCGTCCACTGTTTTCTTGACAAGGACGGAAAGATCCTCGCCTTTAAGCGCGACGACAGCGCGTTATACGACCTGTTCAAAGCTCACATGGAGAACCGGTGAAAAGGGCTTCTGCCAGATGAATCATTTCATCTGGCAGAAGCCTACTTTAATTCGTATTTTATTTTACAGAGAGCTTTTTGGCGAGTTTTTCGTCAGGCGTCACAAAAATAGTACGGTAATCCGTGTATATGACCATCCCGGGCTTTCCGCCCGGCGCTTTTTTTACATTTTTCACCAAGGTGTAATCTACAGGGATGTTCTTGCTCTCGCGCGCCTGTGAGTAATATGCCGCAAGGCACGCCGCCTCCTCCATCGTCTTCCCGTCGGGCTCGCCGCAGATAATGACATGGCTTCCGTGTATCTTCTGTGTATGGAGCCAGACATCAGTTTTACGGGCGGTCCTCAGTGTCAGCTTATCGTTCTGCGCGTTATTTTTGCCGACAAGTATTTCGAAGCCCGTACTCGACTTAAAGCGCATGGGCTTCGGTTCTATGCGCTTCTCTTTTTTGCCGGAAACCTGCTTTTTCACATACCCCGTGTCCGAGAGCTCCTGCCGAACCTCGGCAAGGTCACGTTCGCAGTCACACAGGGTTATCTCCTCAATGACCGCTGTTAAATAGTCGAGCTCCGCTTTTCCGGACTCTATCTGTTCTGTCAGCACTCTCTCGGCGGTCTTTGCCCGGGTGTAGTCCTTATAGTACTTCGCGGCGTTCTGCTGGGGCGTTTTCAGAGGGTCCAACTTAATTTCGCGCTCCGCGCCGTCCTCCGAATAAAAATCCGCGGCGCGCAGAACGCTCATCCCTTTTTTCATCAGGTGCAGGTTCGCTGTTATTATGTCTCCCTGTTTTCTGAGCTCCTCCCTGCCTTTGGTCGCCTTCAGTTCCTCTGTCTGTACAGCAACGCGCCGGGCCGTCCTGTCTCGCTGGCTTTTTACGTTCTTCAAAAGCGTCTGGGCTCGCTGCCTTCTCCGCTCCAAACCGCCGCGCTTTGTGTAAAAAGCTTCAAGAAGCTCAGAAAATGCCGGGAGATGCGTACCAATAAATGAACCGCCGTACTGCTCTATCGGAAAGCAATAAAAGTCGCGCGGAGCCCCGTCCTGATCCGATAGCAGGCACGGCGTAAATTTCTGCTTTTTTACCTCGTCAATAAAGGTGCTGAGCGAACACAGAACAGAGCGGCCGCCGTCGGCTGCTCTCGCCTCAAACACCCTTGTTTCCGTATCGCCATAGGCCTTGTGCGCTAACTCGCGGCATACAAGCGGACAAAGACCCGTAAAAGTGGAAAGGATCCATTTTTCCAGCGTCATATCTCCGCCGGCCAAATCAAAAGCTGCTTTAATCTCTTCGCTGCCGCATTCCATGGGATATAACCTCTCCTGCGGAGGCGGCAGACGGTAAATGAGGCCGGGGAGCACACGGCGTTTTTCGCTCATATCACCGCCGATTCGCCTTAGGCAGTCTATGATTATTCCGTCCTCACCCGTGAGTATGATGTTTGAATACCGCCCCATAAGCTCCAGAATCAGATGCTTCCCGACCGCTCCGCCCATGGCGTCCAAAGCGTCCAGCCCAAAGTCGAGGACGCGCTCCGCGGGCGGCTGCGATATTTCACGTATACGGGCCCCGACGAGGTGTTTCCGCATGAGCATGCAGAACATCGGCGGGGACTGCGGGTTTTCGTAATAGGCCTCCGTCAGATGGACGCGCGCCCCGCCGGAAGAAGCTGAAATAAGGAGTCTGAGATTCCCTCTCTGAGCGTGCAGGGAAAAAATCAGCTCATCGCGCGAGGGCTCCTGAACTTTTTCTATCTTAGCGCCAATGAGGCTTTTACATAGTTCCGATCTCAGTGCGGTGAGAAATACAGAATCCAGAGGCACTTAATTTACCTCCATTGCTGCGGCAAAAAGTTCGTTTAATCTGTCTGTCCGGCCCTTTAAATACAGGTATCCGAAAAGTGCCTCCATGCCGGTCGCCTCATGGTACTCTTCAAGGGTAGAATGTGCCGGCACGGAATTCACGCGCGCATTGCGCCCGCGTTTAAAGACAGCCGTCTCTTCTGCGGTCAGGATGGAAAAAAGCCTCTGCATAGCTTTCGCCTGCGCCGGCGCCGCAACACGGGAAACTGCCGCCCGGTGCAGTCCCTTTGACGTCTCTTTGCCGTGCTCGCAGAGCCACGTCCTCACCATAAGCTCAAATACGGCGTCGCCAAGGTGGGCGAGGCCAAGACTTGAGATATTTCTTATCTCGTCTTCTCCGAGTTTAATATTAAAATAGTCGGTCAAATCAATCAGCTCCGAATACTTTGTCCGTAAAGGCCCTTTTGGTGATTGTACCACAATATTATTCTTCTGTCATTTGTTTTGCTTAGTTCATTGACATTAAAATTTTATCCTAATATAATGCATAAGCATAATACGGCATGACATATATTCACCTGTTCTGTTTTTAAGAAGGAGAAAACCAATGATAAAACGCTTCGCGGGGTGCATACGCGAATATAAGAAAAACGCGATACTTTCGCCCGTTTTCGTTACGTTCGAGGTTCTGATTGAATGCCTCATACCGCTCATAATGGCAAGTCTCATAGATAATGGAATCGAACCCGGCTCAAAAAGCATCATCCTTAAGCTTGGGTTTTCGCTCCTCGGGATGGCGCTGTTCTCCCTCGTCTTCGGCGCGCTCGCCGGCAGAAGCGCAGCAATAGCCGCAGCCGGTTTTGCCAAAAACCTGAGGAGCGACATGTTCAAAAAGGTGCAGGGCTTTTCGTTTTCCAGCATCGACAGGTTCTCGACTGCGAGCATCGTGACGCGGCTCACCACCGACGTGACAAACATCCAGAACGCCTTCATGATGATAATAAGAGTTGCGGTCCGCTCACCGGTCATGCTGATTTTTTCGCTCGTAATGGCGTTTGAAATAAATAAACGCCTTTCCCTCATATTTCTGGGCGCTATACCCGTACTGGCTGTCGGCCTGTATATCATTATATTTTACGCCCACCCGATATTCGAAAAAGTGTTCAAAACCTACGACAAGCTTAACAACGTGGTCCAGGAGAATCTGCGCGGCATCCGCGTAGTTAAATCCTTTGTGCGTGAGGATTACGAAAAGGAGAAGTTCGGCTCCGTATCGAACGAGATATATGCCCACTTCTCAAAGGCGCAGAAAATCGTCGCCTTCAACATGCCGCTGATGCAGGCGGTCGTGTACGTCTGCATGCTGCTCATATCCTGGTTTGGGGCGAAAATAATCGTTGGCAGCGGGTCGACCGAACTCACGACAGGCGGGCTCACCGGCCTTATCACCTACATGATGCAGATGCTCATTAGCCTTATGATGCTCTCAATGGTCTTCGTCATGATAATCATTTCCCGCGCCTCCGCAAAGAGGGTCACGGAACTTCTCTCCGAAGAGACCGACCTCAGGAACCCGGAGAATCCCATATACGAAGTCGGGGACGGGTCCGTAAGCTTCAGAAATGTCTCCTTCGGCTATGGAAAAAAAGGTGACAAGCTGTGCCTTTTTGATATCAATCTCGATATAAAATCCGGCGAGACTGTCGGCATTATAGGCGGCACCGGTTCATCCAAATCTACTCTTGTATCTCTTATCCCGCGCCTTTATGACGTAGCGGAAGGCTCCGTCTCCGTCGGCGGAGCCGACGTCAGACGGTATGACATGGAAACCCTGAGAAACAGCGTATCCGTCGTTCTGCAGAAAAACGAACTCTTCTCCGGAACGATCAGGGACAACCTGCGCTGGGGGAACGAAGATGCGACGGACGATGAGATGGAGTACGTCTGCCGCCTCGCCCAGGCGGACGGCTTTATCCGCGAGATGCCGGGGGGATACGACACCTACATAGAACAGGGCGGCACCAATGTATCCGGCGGCCAGAAGCAGAGGCTCTGCATAGCCAGGGCTCTGCTGAAAAAGCCGAAAATTCTTATTCTCGACGATTCGACCTCCGCCGTGGATACGAGAACCGACGCGCAGATACGCAAGAGCCTCTCCGACTTCATGCCGGAGACGACAAAGTTTATTATTACCCAGCGCATCTCCTCGGTCATGGACGCGGACAAAATAATCGTCCTTGAATCGGGGCGCATATCAGAGACCGGCACGCATGAAGAACTCATGAAAAAAAGCAGAATTTACCGCGAGGTTTACGAGTCCCAGCAGAAAGGGGGAAGTGAGAATGAAGCCGAATAATAAAGGACCGCGCCGCGCCGCCAAAGACGCGAAGGGAACTATAAAGCGCCTTCTCTCCTATATATTCGCCTCGTATAAAAAACGCTTTATAATGGTGCTCTGCTGCATTCTCGTATCCTCGGCGGCGACTGTATCGGCATCACTCTTCCTGAAGGTACTCGTTGACAACTATATTGAACCTATGCTCTCGGGAGCCAACCTCTTCGGCGAGCTCTTCAAAATTATAATTCTCATGGGCCTTATCTATCTCGTCGGCATACTCTCGGGCTTTGCTTATCAGCGGCTGATGGTCACGATATCTCAGGGCGTCTTAAAAAAGATACGGGACGATATGTTCAGCCGCATGCAGACCCTGCCGATAAAGTATTTCGACACCCACACACACGGAGACGTCATGAGCCGCTACACAAACGACACGGATACGCTCATGCAGCTCATATCGCAGAGCATACCGGCCCTCATAAGCTCAGCCGTCACCATAGTGGTCGTATTCACATCTATGACTGCCTTAAGTGTGAGGCTCTCTCTTATCGTTGTTCTGTTCATTATCATCCAGCTTACGGTAGTCAAAAAAGTTGGCGGAAAGAGCTCCTCATATTTCGTTGCCCAGCAGAAATCCCTTGGGCGGTTAAACGGCTTCATCGAGGAGATGATAAGCGGGCAGAAGGTTGTCAAGGTGTTTTGCCGTGAGGAACATGCTAAAAGCGACTTTACCGGGCTTAACGACGAGCTCTGCGGCAACGCGGCCTCGGCAAACATTTTCGCCAATATACTGATGCCTATTATGGGAAATCTAGGACATTTACTATACGTTACGGTCGCGATAGCCGGAGGTCTTATGGCGATAGGCGGGGCCGGCGGGCTCACGCTGGGAACGATAGTGTCCTTTCTGCAGCTTTCAAGAAATTTCAGCATGCCATTCAATCAGGCCTCGCAGCAGGTGAATTTTGTAGCCATGGCGCTCGCCGGCGCGGAGCGCATCTTCGAGCTTCTTGACGAGAAACCGGAAGAGGATGACGGCTTTGTGACGCTGGTTAACGCAAAAGAGGACGGGAGCGGAGAGATAGCCGAGACAAAGGAGCACACGGGCGTCTGGGCATGGAAATATCCGCACAGTGATGGTTCCGTCACATACACAAGGCTTTGCGGGGATGTGCGCTTTTTTGACGTCGACTTCTCATATGAGGAGGGAAAACCAATCCTGCACGATATCTCGCTGTACGCGAAGCCGGGACAGAAGCTTGCCTTCGTAGGCGCGACCGGGGCGGGTAAAACCACGATAACGAACCTCATCAACCGCTTCTACGGCATAGAGGACGGCAAAATACGCTACGACGGCATAAACATCAATAAGATCAGAAAGCCCGACCTGCGACACTCACTCGGCGTAGTTCTGCAGGACGTTAACCTCTTTACCGGTACGGTGATGGACAATATCCGCTATGGTAACCTCTCCGCGACTGATGAAGAGTGCATACGGGCGGCAAAGCTCGCAAACGCCCACGACTTCATATCCATGCTTCCGCATGGGTACGAAACCCTGCTTACAGGCGGCGGAGCCGACCTCTCGCAGGGTCAGAGGCAACTTCTTTCGATAGCGCGCGCCGCCGTGTCCGACCCGCCTGTTATGATACTTGACGAGGCAACCTCATCCATAGACACACGCACCGAGGCGCTCGTTCAGAAAGGCATGGACGCCCTGATGCAAAACCGCACGGTCTTTGTCATAGCGCACAGGCTCAGTACGGTCATGAATTCCAAGGCCATAATCGTCCTTGACGGCGGCCGCATAACAGAGCGCGGCAGCCATGAACAACTCATTGAGCAGAGGGGAAAATACTATCAGCTCTATACCGGCGCTTTTGAGCTTGAATAAGCTGTTGGAGGAACACTTCTCCGACAGAACAAGTTAAATATTCGCCATCTGGCAGCACCTGATGGCGGCGTACAGGCGTTCGCTTTGCAAACCTTGGGGTTCCAGCGGAAGATGGACGGTCGCGGATGCGACAAGCGTGAGCGGCGAATTCACTTCGATGCTGTAAGAAATTTGACAAAAAGGGATCCCGCAGGACAAAAGTCCTGCGGGAAACGGAATTCATTTCGGCCGAGGATTTAAAATAATAGGGGTCCCAAAAGAGGCTATTGCCTCTTTTGGGGTATACGCGTCTCGCATGGGACGGCCACCTGGCATTTTCCGCAGCCGTAACGGGGGGCATACCGTGCTTTCACCCCATTCAGAAACGCAGAGCAGACAACATGATCCTTCCCCTTTTCAATTGAGATGGCACCCGCAGGGCACATCCTCACGCAGGCCCCGCACATGGTGCAATTGTCATATATGCCCTTGTATTTCCATGGAGTGGGTTCTAAAACAGCCGTTGTTATAATACTTGTAAATCTGCCGCATACGCCTTTTTCAGTGATAAGTCCCTTCGAGAGTCCAAAGGTGCCGAGTCCGCAGACATAGGCGGTGTGCCGCTCCGACCAGTTGCTTTTAAAATTGCCCGAGGCAAATCGGGGATCTACCGACGGTGCGACCGCTTCGTAACCCTCGCTTTCAAGAAGCGAGCAAAGATACTTTGAGGCCCCATTTATGAACATCTGTCCCTCTATCCTTGTGTGCAGCCATGCGGCGGCAGGTTCCGCTCTGTCCTCCCTGTTGGTTTTTCTGGGGACTTCCCCCTGCGGGAAAAAGAAGGACACGACCGACCTGGCTCCGGTGAGCCAGTCAGACGGCAGAAGGTAATCGGCGCTCACCACATTGGGATCACGGAATTTTGCAAAATATTCGTGATCCGCTCTTGAAACACCCATGATCGGCGTTTCAAACATTCTCATACCGGAGAGCTCCGGTTTTATCGCAATTTCGGCTGATAAGTAATTTTCCGGCGATTCGTCCATATACCGGGTAAACGCTGAGAGCAGTTCTTCCTTCGTCATTTCAAAGCCCCCTTTCCGGTTATTATATAGTTGTAGAAACCCTCCGTCAACAGGCCGAAAAGGTTTTGCCAACACTGTGCGAAAATGTCACTTTGTAAAGGAAATAGTCTTCATGCTCAAAATATCGAACATCAAAATACCGGCAAAAGAAGGAAAAGACGGGCTTTTGCCCGCCGTAGCCGCCGCGCTCGGAACACCGGAAAAAGATATACTCACGCTGGAAATCAAGAAATTATCCGTCGACTCGCGGAGAAAAAACGACGTACACTTCGTATATACCGCGGCCGTCAGCTTAAAAGATGAAGACCGCGCGCTGGCGTACTGTAAAAAAGCGGAGGTTTTTGAGGAAAAAGTCTATTCTTTTCCTTACTCGAATCCCAGATTCGAAAACCGCCCCGTTGTGATCGGCATGGGTCCCGCTGGACTTTTTGCCGCCCTGTGCCTCGCAGAGGCCGGAATCCCGCCGATAATACTCGAGAGGGGCAGACCGGTCGAAGAGCGCGCGTCCGACGTTGAGCGCTTCTGGCGGGACGGGAAGCTTGACATCACTTCAAACGTCCAATTTGGAGAGGGCGGGGCGGGCACATTTTCGGACGGGAAGCTCACAACCGGGATAAACGATGAACGGATTTCCTTTGTAATCCGCAGCTTGGTTAAATACGGCGCGCCGGAGGATATCCTCTATCTCGCAAAGCCCCATATCGGCACCGGAAACCTGAGAGAAATCGTAAAAAATATCCGTCTTCACCTGATTGCGCTCGGCTGTGACGTGCGCTTCGGGCACGTGATGGCGGGCATCACAGCCGCAGACGGGAGGCTCTCCGCAATTAAAGTCTTAAGCGGGAGCGATAAATATGAACTTAAAACCGGCCGCCTCGTTTTAGCGCCCGGCAATTCGGCCCGCGACACATTCCGAATGCTTCACGAGCATGGTGTCGTACTCCAGCCGAAAAGCTTTGCCGTCGGCGTCCGGATTGAGCACCTGCAGGCTGATGTCGACCTCGCGCAGTATGGCGAGGCGGCAACGCTCGGGACTCTCCCGGCCTCAGACTACAAGCTGTCCGTTCATCTTCCGGATGGGCGGTCCGTTTACACTTTCTGTGTATGCCCCGGCGGCAGTGTTGTCGCCGCGGCGAGCGAAGAGGGCACGGTCGTCACCAACGGTATGAGCGAATACGCGCGTGACGGAAAAAATATAAACGGCGGGCTTCTGGTCGGCGTATCGCCGGTGGATTTCGGAGAAGATATCTTCGGCGGCGTGGATTTTCAGTCCCGGCTCGAAAAAGCCGCCTTTGCCGGAGGAGGCGGCGGATACCGCGCGCCGGCGCAGCTGGTAAAAGATTTTCTGTCCGGGAAGCCGTCAAAAAAACCCGGGCGCGTCAAGCCGACATATATGCCCGGCGTAAATTGGTGCAGCCTGTGGGATGTCCTCCCCGGTTTCGTCTGCAAGGCGATAGCAGAGGCGCTTCCTTTGATGGATAAGAAAATACGCGGCTTCGCCTCCCCCGACGCGGTGCTGACGGCTGTCGAGACCCGATCGTCCAGCCCCCTGCGCATTGTGCGGGACGGCGATTTCTGCGCAAGTGTAAAAGGTATCTATCCGGCCGGTGAGGGCGCGGGATACGCCGGAGGGATAACCTCCGCCGCCGTGGATGGCATAAAATGTGCCGAAGCTCTGTGCAAAAGCTTATCTTCATCCCTTTAATGTCCATATTACCCATCCGTTATGACTAAAAAACGGCCTCCTGAGGCATTTGCCCCGGAAGCCGTTTTTTGCTGTGCCGCGATTTGTTTTATATTCACTCATTTTCAAAAAGCGGAGTTGAAAAATATCTCTCAGCCGTATCCGGGAGGACGGTAACGACCGTTTTCCCCTTTCCCAGCTTTTCGGCGAGGTGCAGTGCGGCGGCTACGTTCGTACCGCTGGATATACCGCAGAGGAGTCCCTCCTCGCGTGCGAGGCGGCGCGCCGTATCTATCGCCTCGTCGTCGGTAACGATATAGATATGGTTATAAATGTTAAGGTTGAGATTTTCCGGAATGAGCCCGTCACCTATTCCCATCTGCAGGTGGGTGCCGATGTTGCCGCCCGCAAGAATGGCGGCGTTCTCGGGCTCTACCGCCCATATCTCCATGTCCGGATTGAGCGCCTTTAACGTCTCCCCTATGCCGCTTATCGTACCGCCGGTACCGACGCCGCTGCAGAACCCATGGATGGGACCCGCGACCTGTTCCAGTATCTCAAGCCCGGTGTGGTGCTTATGCACCATCGGATTTGCAGGGTTTTCAAACTGTTGAGGTACAAAGACGTTCGGGTCCTCGTCCCGCATGGAGAGCGCGGTCGCAAGACACTCTGCTATGCACTTTCCGATATCCCCGCCGTCGTGTATAAGCTTTACTTCCGCGCCGTAGTGTTTAATAAGCTTGCGTCTCTCCTCGCTGACTGAGTCCGGCATTATTATGACTGTCTTATATCCCTTGACCGCGCCGACCAGTGAGAGTCCTATGCCCTGATTGCCGCTCGTCGGCTCGACGATTATCGAATTTTCGTTTAGTATTCCGCGTTTTTCGGCGTCGCATATCATGTTGTACGCCGTTCGTGTCTTTATTGAACCGCCCACATTCAAGCCCTCAAATTTTACAAGTACCTCGGCGCTGTCGGGGCCTGTCATCCGCCCGAGGCGAACCATCGGGGTGTGTCCTATTGCTTCAAGAATATTACCGTAAACCATGCTGTAAAAAACTCTCTTTCTGCTTATTTTACCACCACGCTGCCGGGTCCGAGCATATCCTCCAGTTCCTTTACGAGCGCTTGGTGGATGGCGCATTTTGCGCCCAGCTTTTTCTTTTTATCCTCAAAATAAAGCACCATCTGTTCATCGCCGGGAAACATGATCAGTATGAGCTTTAACCGCTCATATGCTGGGTCCGACTCCGACGGTATCTTTACATAGAGTTTCTTTTCGATTTTCCGCGCCTCTCCCGGCAGAGGGTCAAGATCGGAGAGCGGACGCACTGTGTCAACAACTATCTGCGGCTCTTTTTCGTCGCGGACGGAAAGCCTGCCCTTTATGATAACCGGCACGCCTTCGCGCAGGTAGCCGCCGCACTGATCGAGAGCCCGTTGGAACGCGAGAAGTTCCATCGAGCCGCTGCCGTCCTCGATTGTTATATACGCCATGAGCGAATTGTTGCGCGTCGTCTTGGTCTTCACGGCTGATATGACCCCGGCAACAGTTATCTGCTGATCATCCTTAAATTCGCCTGTGTCGCTTTCCTCTGCAAAAGCCGACAATATGCGTCCTATCGATACAGCCCCCGCTGTTTTGGCCGGCGCGCGGTATTCGTCCATCGGGTGCCCCGTGAGGTAGAGGCCGGTAACCTCCCGCTCCATAGCCATGAGCTCACGCGGGGTATACTCCGGAATATCGGGGAGAGCGAGGCCGCTTTTTTTAGTATCCTGAACCTCCTGTGCCATGCCGAACATATCAAGCTGGCCTTCAACGTTTTTGCGTCGGCTGTCCGCAATGTTCTCCAGAACCGCGCCGCAAACCCGCATAAGCTGGCTCCGCCTGTAACCCAGACTGTCAAATCCGCCGCATTTAATCAGGCTTTCAAGCGCGCGGCGGTTCAGATCGGAGCCGTACATTCTCTCGCAGAACTCGTCGAACGCCATAAACCTGCCGCCCGATTCGCGCTCCGCCATGACTGACTTTATAAAACCGCGTCCTATATTTTTTACGGCGACAAGTCCGTATCGTATGTGGTCGCCCGCCACCGAAAAGCTGTCGTTCGATTCGTTCACATCCGGCGGAAGAAGTTTAATGCCCATATCCCTGCATTCTGCCGTGTATTCGGAGACCTTGTCGGGAAGGTCGAGAACGGAGCTCATCAGGGCCGCCATGTATTCGCGCGGGTAGTGGCATTTCAGATAAGCTGTCTGATAACTAATGATGGCATAGGCCACGGCGTGCGCTTTGTTGAAGGCGTAATTGGCAAAATCCAGTATTTCATCATATATGCTGCCGGCAATGTCCCTCGGTACGCCATTGGAAACGGCGCCGCAGATTCCCCTCTCCGGATCGCCGTCTATAAAGGTTTTTCGCTCCTTTACTATCTCCGCCTGTTTCTTCTTCGACATGGCGCGTCGGATCATGTCGGCCTGCCCCAGCGAAAAGCCGCCCAGGCGTCGGAATATCTCGATAACCTGTTCCTGATAGACGATACAGCCATACGTGACATCCAGTATAGGTTCTAAAAGCGGATGCTTATAGCTTATTTTCTTAGGATTTTTCTTGCTCTCAATAAAGCGCGGGATAGACTCCATAGGCCCCGGGCGGTAGAGGGCAATGATAGCGGTTATGTCCTCTATGCTCTGAGGCTGCATACCTGTGCAGACGGATGTAATGCCTGTGGATTCCATCTGAAATACGCCGGAAGTCTTTCCGGCCGAGAGCATATCGTAAGTCTCCCTGTCATCATCAGGTATGTCTTTGATGGAAAACCCGGGAATCGATTTCATTATCTCCCTCTGCGCATCGTCTATCACCGTGAGGTTTCGAAGGCCGAGGAAGTCCATCTTGAGAAGGCCGAGCTCCTCCAGCGTCGTCATCACATACTGCGTCGCTATCGAGTCGTCCTTTTTGGAAAGCGTGAGCGGGACATAGGTGTACACGGGGTCGCGTGTTATAACGACGCCCGCCGCGTGCGTGCCGGAGTCCTTTGGCATTCCCTCTATCATACGGGCGACGTCGATGACCTTTTTGACTCTGGGGTCGTTTTCGCACATCTCGCGGAGCTGTTTTGAGGAGGAGAGTGCCTTTTCGATCGTCATGCCGAGCTCGCCGGGTATTGTCTTCGCCAGCTCGTTTTCTTCGGCAAAGGTGAGCGAGAGCGCCTTGGAGACGCTTCTTACTGCATTTTTTGCCTTGAGCGTGTTGAACGTCACTATCTGAGCGACCTTATCCGCGCCGTATTTGCGCTTTACATAGTCTATGACCTCGCCGCGCCGCCGCTCACAGAAATCTATGTCGATATCCGGCATACTTACGCGCTCGGGGTTCAAAAAGCGCTCAAAAAAAAGACTGTATTTTATCGGGTCGACATCCGTAATCCCAAGGCAGTAGGATGCGACGCTCCCCGCGGCGCTGCCGCGCCCCGGGCCCACTGGTATCCCCTCTCCCTTTGCAAAGGCGATGAAATCCGAGACTATGAGGAAATAGTCTGTAAAACCCATGCGGTTTATCATATCGAGCTCGTAATAGAGCTGCTTTTTTATTTTTTCATCATCGCCGTAGCGCTTTGAAAAGCCTTCAAGACACAGCTTTTCCAGATAGTGCTCCGCCGTCTCCCCCGCGGGAAGCTCGAACTCCGGCAGGTGGTAGCGCCCGAACTCGAACTCAAGACTGCACATATCCGCAATCTTTTGTGTGTTGTCCGCAGCCTCCGCAAACTCCGGGAACAGTGCGCGCATTTCCTCTTCTGATTTTATATAGAACTCCTCGGTCTCAAAGCGCATGCGGTTCTCGTCACTGACCGCTTTACCCGTCTGTATACAAAGGAGTATATCCTGCCCCTCAGCATCCTCCCGCGTTAAGTAGTGCGCGTCGTTAGTTACGACCAGCGGTATCCCGGTCTCATGGTGTATGCGTATAAGCCCTTCATTGACAGGCTTCTGCTCGGCTACACCGTGATCCTGCAGTTCAAGATAATAAGAATCCGCTCCAAAAATTTCCCGCATTTCGAGCGCCCTGCGCCTGGCTCCGTCGTAGTCGCCGCGTGAGAGCAGCTTCGGTACCTCGCCGCCGAGGCATGCAGAGAGCGCGATCAGCCCGCCGGCATATTTTTTTAAAGACGCCATATCAATGCGGGGCTTTATATAAAATCCCTCGGTAAATGCAAGGCTCACAAGGCGGCAGAGGTTCTTATACCCCTCCTCGTTCTTGCAAAGCAGCACCAGATGGTACCCTGAGGCATCCTCGCTGTGTTCCCTGTCGAAGCGCGATGCCGGCGCGACATATACTTCGCAGCCGATTATGGGCTTTATTCCCCTTTTTTTCGCCTCTTTATAAAATGCAATCGTCCCGTACATGACACCGTGATCGGTTACCGCTATCGCGCTCTGACCCAGCTCTTTTGCGCGCGAAACAAGCCCGCCAATCCGGCAGGCCCCGTCGAGTAAGCTGTACTCGCTGTGTACGTGAAGATGCACAAAAGACATATTAATGACTATTCCTTTCCAACCAGTTTAAAAAAACGTTCCCGCCGCGCGCGGCGGAAATAAATCCGACAGTTCCGGTGACATGTGCGGCGGAACTGACACTTCTCATGACGGCCGCGGCTGAGCAGCCGTCATTCAAGCCACCTTCATAAGAAGCCCTCCGGGTTTCCCATGAATTTTGTTACTCCTTGGCGTCGGCGGCAAGCTCCATAAGCTTCCGCAGCCTGTGGTTAAGACAAGATTTTGTGACAGGTGGGTCGGTGAGCAGCGCAAGCTCCGAAAGACTCGCCTCGGGATTTGAGACTCTTATAAACGCTGTCTGAGCAAGCTTGTCCGGGAGATTTTTGAGCCCGACTGAGGCCTCAAGCTTTCGAATGGCTTCAAGCTGCTCCTGCGCCGCCTCCACCGTCTTCCCGACGTTCGCCGTGTCGCAGTTTACCCTTCGGTTTACGCTGCTCCTCATATCTTTCATTATCTTGGCGGACATTATTTCCATCGAGGCGACCGGCGCGCCTATTGTCGTTAGAAAATCCTCTATTGTCTCACTCTGCTTAAAGTAGGTGATGTAATTTCCCGCGCGTGACGTGCTCTTTGGCTCGAATCCCATATCCAAAAGCAGCGAAAACACCTCTCGCCCCACGCTGAAATGGTCTGTTACAAATTCGAGATGGTAACGCTTCTTAGGGTCTGTAACGCTCCCTCCGGCGAGAAAAGCCCCTCTCAAAAAGCTCTGGCGGCAGCAATCTTCCTCCAGTATCCCCAGATTTATATGGTGAGCCAGTATGCTTCTTCTGTCATATCCGTAGATGTCAAAAAGGATGTCCAGCTTTTTCGTGTCTGTAATTAAAAACGCGAGTTTACCCGCCCTTTCCGCGTCCTCCGGCTGAATATCAAAACTAAAGCCGAATGCCTTTTTAAACAGCTTTGGAAGTCTTTTCGCAAACGGATGCGATTCAGTTATGAGCTTCATCCCGCTGGAGGCAAATGTATTGCAGAACAGGAGTATGCCGTAGCACTCTGCGACGGCACAGCAGCTCTTGTTTATAGGAGCCCTGCAAAGCTCGGTTTTTACGTCCGACGAGAACGACATATTAACCTCCATTCGCGCTGCGCATAAATAAATCATTAAGCCTCATAATCCAATGGCGGTTAATGACATGTGCCGCGGTTGCCGCTTGTCGGCGAGCGGCACGCCATATATAAATGTTAGTGTGATTTTTCATACTAACTTCCATGCGCTGACATACACAAGCTGTAATAAATGCCTCCAACGCAGGGGCGGTTTTGTCCATCTTTTTAAGGTGCCGAGGGGCGGGGAGAAAATGGAATATTTTTTG
Organism: Oscillospiraceae bacterium; assembly: GCA_050253535.1. Taxonomy (GTDB): domain Bacteria; phylum Bacillota; class Clostridia; order Oscillospirales; family Oscillospiraceae; genus JBFWIW01. The sequence continues at coordinate 28,809 of JBFWIW010000001.1, read as the reverse complement.
GTGACAGTTTGATTTTCACACTATACTTCCCCGGCAGAAATAGGCTCTTTGCCCGGAGAGATTTCTCCTATACCGATAGTTGAGACCTCCCTGTATATCCGGAATATTTCCCTTGCCAAAAGCCTTGTATTATGACGCACCAGTTCCGTTTCCCTTGTGCATACCGGAGCTTCATAGAGCTTTACCCCGAGTTTTCCGATCTCTTCCCTGTCGGCAAAAATCTGGCATGCTCTCTCTTCCTCGTACTTTTTCAAAAGCTTATCCGGCATCGGCATATTGTTTGCAAGCACTATGTCGAAGAGCTTTGCGCCGGCATGTATAAAGAGCTCCTTTATGTGGTCGGAGAGCGAATAATCCTCAGTCTCTCCAATTTGAGTCATAACGTTCCCAATAAAGATTTTCACCGCGTTGGAACGTTGCACGGCGTCCGATATACCGTCCACCAGGAGGTTTGGTATAACGCTCGTATATAGGCTTCCCGGTCCGAAAAGTATCATGTCGGCGCTCTCTATAGCAGTAATGCACTCGGGGTGTGCCTTCGGCTTTTCCGGTATGAGCGACACCCTTTTTATCCTGCAGCCGCACAGCTTTTTCGCCGCGGATATGTGGCATTCTCCCAAAACAGTCGAGCCGTCCTCAAATTCCGCCGCAAGGCGCACGTCCTCGTTAGTAACGGGAAGGACCCTGCCCGTAATAGCAAGAACGTCGCACATACGCCGCACCGCCTCGTCGAAAGACGGGCATATCCCGTTCATCGCCGCCAAAAACAGATTGCCGAAGCTCTGCCCCTTTAAAGAGCCCGTATTGAATCTGTAGGCCAGGAGTTTTTCCATTGTCGGCTCTATATTCGAAAGCGCGAGGATGCAGTTTCTGATATCGCCAGGCGGCAGCATGCCCAGCTCGGAGCGCAGTATGCCGGAACCGCCCCCATCATCCGCCACTGTAACGACTGCCGTTATCGCCGACGTATACAGCTTAAGCCCGCGGAGCATCGTTGAAAGCCCCGTTCCCCCGCCTATGCATACGACGGACGGCGCTATAAAATTCTTATTCGCTTCTGGTTCCATTTTCTCACCTATGTCTTGTTCACGTCGCGGTGAGTACACTCGACCTGATAACCCTTCTGCGCTATAAACTCGGCAAGCTTCACCGCTATCGCGACGGAGCGGTGGTGACCGCCGGTACACCCTATGCATATAGAGAGCGAGGTCTTTCCCTCCTCCTCGTAATTTGGAAGCAAAAAGCCTATCATATCTGTAAGCTTTGTCATAAACTGGCCCGACTCTTCATGACTGAAGACAAAGTCTGAGACCGGCGCGTCGAGCCCGCTCAGTATCTTAAGATCCTGGACATAATAGGGATTCGGCAGAAAACGCACGTCGAACACAAGATCCGCCTCTATGGGGATGCCGTATTTGTAGCCGAAGGACATGATGTTTACGCGCAGCCCCTTGCCCTCCGGCTCTCCCGCAAAGAGCTTATATAGCTTGCGCTGGAGCTTGCCAAGTGTGAGTTCCGAGGTGTCTATAACATAGTCGGCCCTATTTTTCACAGGAGCGAGCAGCTCTATCTCTTTCTGGACGGCCAGCTCGAGGTTTTTACCCTCGGGATCAAGCGGGTGCCTGCGTCTCGTTTCCTTGTAGCGTTTTACCACCGTCTCGACCGTAGCTCCTATATAAAGTATCTTGTATTCGCAGCCCATGCTGCGCATTTTGCCCAACGCGTCAAAGAGTTTGTCGAAGCTCTCCTGACCGCGCACATCTGTCACCAGGGCGACTCGCTCAAACCTTCCCCGCGTGGCAAGGCAAAGCTCCGCAAAAAGCGGCATCATGACGACGGGCATGTTGTCCACACAGTAGAAGTTCATATCCTCGAGCACCGCCGCCACGCGGCTCTTCCCTGCGCCTGACTGTCCGGAAATGATAAGTAATTCCATATAAACCTCACATGTACTCACGCGCACAAATAGTTTTGAAAGACTCCCGCGTACGGGAAGTATTTGTCCATCATTTTCGGGCGCCGCTTGTCGGCGAGAAAATGGAACATCAGATATTAGTGTTATTTTTTCACGGACACCTTCCACAGGAGCCCTAACGTATAATCCTTACCTCCGGCAAGAGCTCAACACCAAATTTTTCATACACCGTTTCTTTAATATACGCCATAAGACTGACAACGTCGCCGAACGTCGCGCCGCCTCGATTTATAACGAATCCCGCGTGCTTTTCCGACACCTGCGCGCCGCCTATCGCGTATCCCCTGAGCCCCGCTTTGTCTATCATTGCGGCGGCATAACCGCCGACGGGCCGCTTAAATGTACTGCCTGCGCTAGGATAGTTTAACGGCTGACTCTCCCGGCGTCTTGCGGAATACTCATCCATTTTGGCTTTTATCGCGTCAGGGTCGCCTTTTGCCAGCTGAAGTCTAAGCGAAAGCACAATGTCATCGGAATCTGTAAAGCGGCTGTGGCGGTAAGAAAAATTATTCTCGGATGCCGTGTAAACCCGAATCTCTCCATCTTTTGTCACCGCCGTCGTTTCAATAACGACATCGCATATCTCCCCGCCGTACGCGCCCGCGTTCATATAAGCCGCCCCGCCGAGAGAGCCCGGTATCCCATGCGCGAACTCGAGTCCTGTAAGCGAATTTGCGAGAGCGAAAGATGCCAGCTTCGAGAGCAGCACACCGCTTCCGGCATTAATCGTGTCGCCGCGGATACTGATATCTGAGATTCCGTCGCAGGTTTTTATTACGAGCATATCGAGCGGCGAGTCGGTTACCAGCAGGTTGGTCCCGTTACCCATAATAAGCGGGCTGACGCCCGCTGAGCTGCTGAGTGCCAGAAGACGTAAAAGCTGTTCTTCAGACTCCGGCAGCGCCATCGCCGTAACACGCCCCCCTATCCGGAAGGATGTGTGCTCGCTCATGGGTTCGTTTTCACGTACCCTTGAACCTGGGAATTCACATGAAAAAGCTCTTATTACCTCAGAAATCGTTCCCATTTAGTTCACCTTTTACTTTTCAAGCTGACTTTCGAAATGCTTGTTTATGCTCTCCGTGAATTCGAGAGCGGAATTATATCCCATTTTCTTCTGCTTGTTGTTCATCGCCGCGACCTCAAGAATAACGGCGAGGTTGCGCCCCGGTTTTACCGGTATCGTGATACTCGGAACCTCTACGTCGAGCAGGTTGGTATAGTGTTCCTCGGTGCCGAGCCTGTCGTAAGCTATATTTTCGTTCCACAACTCTATGTTTACAACCAGATCTATTTTCTCACTCATCTTTACTGCGCCGCTGCCGAAAATTCTCCTGACGTCGATGATTCCGATGCCGCGAAGTTCTATATAATAACGTATGAGTTCCGGAGAAGCGCCGATGAGCTCGTTATTTACCCTTTTTATCTCCACCGCGTCATCCGCTATGAGCCTGTGCCCGCGCTTTATAAGCTCTATGGCGGCCTCGCTCTTACCTATTCCGCTGTCTCCGATGAGAAGCAGTCCCTCACCGTATACCTCCACAAAAACACCGTGGCGGGTGATCCGCGGCGCCAGATGTTCCTGAAGGAGTCCGATGAGCTTGGCTTGAACGGCGGAGGTATCCGACTTTGTGGAAAAAAGCGTTATATCGTATTTTTCCGCCATTTCCAGGCACTCCGGCATCATGGGAGCCTCGTGGCATATTATGAGCGCCGGTATGTTTTTTGACATCAGCTGTTCAAATCTCTCGGACCGCTTCTCCACCGTGAATTTTTCCAGAAAAGCCGTTTCCATCTTCCCGATAAGCTGTATACGCTCTGAGTCGAAATAACTGTAAAAGCCAGCCATCTGAAGCCCCGGGCGGTTAATATTAGCCGTCTGTATAAGTATGCTGTCGTAGTTTTTCGACAGCCGCTTTGCGTTAAGGCGCATTTGCTCCGCCAATGTTTTGAGCGATACGCTGTATCTCTGTTCCATTTTTATCCTCCGCATCTGAACCGGGAATACTCAGATAAATATTTCTATTAAATAATTTTGTCTTCCGCACCTTTATAAAGAGCCAAGACTATTAAGATGATTATTTCTCTTTTAAATTCTATACAATGAGGCCTGTATTTGCAACACTTTTAAACATAATTAGAATTTTATTCATCTATTTAATTTTTTTACTTGCATTTTATTAATAGTTCTGCTATCATAATAAAGCTGTTTGAAAAAGAACTAAGAGCAAAAGCAAGGAGGTGCAGCAGATGGCTAAGTGTGAATTTTGTGACAAGGGTGTTGTTTTCGGTATACAGGTGAGCCACTCCCACAGGCGTAGCAACCGTACGTGGAAACCTAACGTCAAGCGTGTAAAGGCTATAGTTGACGGCTCCCCCCGCCATGTTTACGTCTGTACGAGGTGCCTCCGCAGCGGCAAAGTTACGCGCGCAGTCTGATATGGAAAGTCGTGCTATGCTCACAGCAAACGCTGTGAGCATAGTTTTTTATCCGAAATTATGGAGGTTTTCTTATGAAGATAGCTATAATTGGTTTTGGGCATCTCGGAAAAGCGCTCGCACGGGGACTTATACGCTCGGGCGTCTCCCTCCCCGGCGAGATATATATATCCGCAAGGACGCAGGTGACGCTTACGACAGCAGAGCGCGAACTTGGCGTTATCGCATGCGGATCCCCACTTGATGCGGCTTTGAGTGCAAATATCGTTTTTTTAACAGTTAAAAGCGCAGTATTTGAAGATATATCTCCCACTTTAACACCGGCACTCTCGCCGGAGAGAAGCTTTGTCAGCTTTATGGCGGGAATAACGGCGGAAAGAACCGGAAATCTCCTCGGCAAACCGATTATTCGGGCAATGCCGTCAATCGCCATCGCCGAATGCGAGGGAACAATCGGTTATACCAGGGCGCCTTCCGTTATCGCCGGAATTTTCGGTAAGCTCGGGCTCGCTTTTGAGGTCGAGGAACGCGATATCGAAAAGGTAACGGCGTTTTCCGGCTGCGGTCTCGGATTCGCGGCATATATTCTGGACGCATACGCGAAAGCGGGCGAGGCTCTCGGCTTTTCACCCGAGCTCTCCCATTCGATCGCGGCGATGACTTTTAAAAGCGCTGCCAAAAGCCAGGACTTCGCGGCTATGGCCAAAGCCGTCGCCACAAAGGGCGGGGCCACCGAGGCGGGCGTCCTGCATTTTGAAGAGCGTGAGCTTCCCGAAATAATCAAAGGCGCCATGCAGAGCGCCTACGACAAAATGACGCGAAGATAGCAGTCACTATATCTTGCCCGCGCGGGACGAATGGTAAAACATCGTTCCGCGCTTTTTTATTTAGGCTGTCCTTATGCCGTCATATTCTGACCATTTTCTTGAACGCCCTGTTTTAATATTTAAACATACACCAGACTACTATCGAAAGGGCGTTTAAAGTGACCGGAAAAGATTTACGAAAGCATGTGGCATTTTGGGGCGGCGCTTCCGCTCTGCACCTAAGGGCAATACCAGAAAGTTCAAGATTTATCCGTCTTGCGGAGTACTCCGTCCGTTTCTTACTGGCTTTTTTACTTTCGCGGGCAACACTGTCGGACAGCCTCTCACCGTTCGGACTTGGATTCCTCGGCGCGTCGCCGCCGGGGATCCTATGCATTATCACCTTTATTGGCACAACGTTGGGGTATCTAACGGCGGGGAGCTTCGTCTGGTCGCTCAAATACATATTAACCGGGCTGCTAATATTTGCCGCCATCCGCGTCTTTAAGCCCACCGCAATTTTCGGAAAGGCATGGTTCAGGCCCGCTATGACGGCTTTTATGACAGCCTGCACCGGCTTTGTCTATGCTGCTGACGCCGGCTGGAGCGCAGTTGCCACCTCGCTCTTTTTATGCGAAGTTGCCCTTGCGGGCGCATCCGTATTTTTCTATGATATTGCGCTCTCCCCCTGGTCGACTGTGGACTCCGGCAGGTCGGATGAGGCGCGTCACTCCATAAGCGTCCTCATTCTTTTGGCAACACTTCTTGTCTCGCTTACGGGGCTGTCCGTTTTTGGAATGATATCCATAGGCCGCGTGCTTGCTGTTATGCTCGTCATAACGACCGCATATAAGGGCGGGAGCGGCATAGGCGCCTCATGCGGGCTTCTGGTCGGTACGGCAATGGACTTTGCCACCGGCAACGGTGTTTTTTTCAGCCTTGCTTATGCCGTCTCAGGCATGATATCGGGTATCTTCTCCAAGTTTTCGCGTTTCATTTTCACTGTCTGTTTCATACTTGGAAACGCCGTGTCAGTGATCTGGCTCTGGCAATCCGAAACCGGTCCCTCGGCCCTTTATGAAGTCTTTATCGCATCGGTACTGTTTTTCATTCTCCCGAAATCAGTTCTCTCAAGGGCTGCCGCACTCCTTCCGGCAGGCACCTCCGGATATGGCATACTGAAAGCGCGGGAATACACAAAAAAGCGCGTTGAGGAGACCGCAGCAGCTTTCAGCGAGCTCTACGATACCGTTCGCACGGTCTCCGGCGCCGATAAAAACGACGACAATATCGCGAAAGTCTTCGACCGCGCAGCAGACGCCGCCTGCCTGAAATGCCCGAAGAGCACACGATGCTGGCGGATCGGTTATGAACAAACACTTGACGTCATGAACAATCTCACGCCTATCATGCTCACCAGCGGACGGATTGAGGAAGCAGATTTTCCGGATTTTTTCGCAGAGACCTGTGAAAACCTTCCGAAGCTCACCGCTGCAATCAACGAGGAATTGACTGCCTTAATGTACCGCCGTCAGTACAAAAGCCGTCTGCGCGACAATATTGGTGCCGCCTATAATCAGTACGCGGATATATCCAACGTTCTGCGGTCAATGGCCGACGAACTCGGAAGCGCTATAGAATTCGAACCTTTTATGGAGCGCAGGCTTCAGCGATATCTTAAGAGTATCGATGTTGATGCAAGCACCGCTGTTTTCCGGGACAGGAGCGGCAGGCTGCACGCCGAAATATCCAGCAACAATCTGCGCGCACTAAAAAAGAATCCCTCATACCTTGATAAGCTATCCGCAGTCCTCCAGGTTAGACTCTGTACGTCTGATGAGGAGATACAGATCGGCAAGCTCGTACTGCTCGAGGCAGAGCCGCTGGCCGCCTCGGTCGGAATCGCCTCAATAAAGCGCCACGGAGAGAGCGTGAGCGGCGACCGCGGCATCTATTTCAAGACCGGCGAGGGTTTACTCTGTATACTTCTGTCCGACGGGATGGGTACCGGTATGGGCGCTGCCGAATGCTCACGCAGCGTTGTCTCAATACTCGAACGTTTTCTGCGTGCGGGGGTCCCCGCAAAAACCGCCCTGCGGATACTAAATAATCTTATGCTTTTAAAAAATGACGCCGACACGACCACCGCGACAATCGACCTATTATGTGTCAGTCTCTTTACCGGCGAGGCTGAAATATACAAATACGGTGCGGCCCCCTCCTATATACGGCGCGGTAACACCGTCTCCCGCATCAAATGCAGAACCCTGGCCGCCGGCCTCGGTTACGCCGCCGACGACAGGCCCGATCACATAAAAATGCGCCTTGAGCCCGCTTCCTTCGCCGTCATCGTTTCCGACGGAGCCATTGGCAACTCTGACGATAAATGGCTGCGCGAAGAGATATCGAATTACAGCGGAGACAGCCCAAAGGAACTTGCGGGACAGCTTGTTCGCCGCGCCGCCGAGAAGTTTGGAACCGACGATGATATGACAATACTAACACTGCTCATTGAGGCGAGAAAATAGCCAATTTTTAGGTATACGCCACACCCTTATCGGGCAAACTGAAATTAAAAGAGAGTAGGGGTGTGATGTAATTGGTCAAGGGCCTGTCTCGTCGCGTCATTGTCGTAAAATCTCCCGACGGAAATATATTCGAAGAGGCAATTTTTATTGTCAAAGAGGATGCAGCCGTACGCGGAGTGACACAGGACACGATAATTAAAGAGGCACAGAGCGCAGCAAACGACTATTTGCGCCAAAACTCAAAACGGCGTTCGTTATATCGCCTGCCCCCTCCCGTGTTCGCCTTTGGCGGTGCGGCAATAACGGCGCTTGTCTGGATACTCACAAAGTTTATTTGACCATTCCGTGATCGGACTTAAATTTCCTCCTTTTCAGACTGCCGAAGACCTGACGGCGCACATAGGTGCCGCCGGAGTCTTCGGCAGTCTGCCATTTTTGTCGTATCCGGGTTGTTTTCCGCTTAAGGGAATGGTATTATTTTAAACGATGTATGCAAATGAATTTCGTAGCGTGAAAGAATTAAATCCGGACACTTTAAAGTCCCCTTTTTTTACCGCTGAAGCGTCAGCCCAAAACAAAGGGCAAAACCTCCCGCACGCGGGAGGCTTTCATTACAAATTCGCCTATGTCATAACGGAGGTTCACATGAACATTTTAATAAAAAACATTCTCGCGTGGCTGCCAGGCGCTTTCTCGACAACAGAGACGGACGTATATATCTCCGGCGGGCACATAGCTTCCGTCGGATTATCGCCCGGGGATTTCAGGCCGGATAAAACCATAGACGGCACGGGCCGTCTGCTTATTCCCGGACTCGTTAACGCACACACCCACTCGTACATGACAATTTTCCGCAACTGTGCGGACGACCTTCTTTTTAATGACTGGCTATTCGGCCGAATACTGCCGCTGGAAGCGAAGCTTACGCCTGACGACTGCTATTGGGGCTCTCTCCTGGGCTGTATGGAGATGCTCTCCACCGGTACGACGTCGTTTCTTGATATGTACATCTTCCCTCACTCCATTGCCAGAGCGGTCTGTGACTGCGGCATACGCGCGGTCCTCTCCCGCGGGCTTACAGGCGGCAAAGACGATAAAGAGGGCGGCCGTCGCCGGATGGACGAGGCCCTTTCTGAATACAGGGCATGGAAGGACATGGATAATCTTGGCTTCATGCTGGCCCCCCACGCGCCTTACACCTGCGACGAAGATTATCAGCGCGAGATAGCGGAGCTCTCCAAAGAGACCGGGCTTGGAATAAACCTGCATCTGGCCGAGAGCGACGCGGAGACGGCTGCAATCGCGGAAAAATACGGCTGTACACCGACAGAGCTTTTCGACAGGACAGGCCTTCTCACCGAGCGTACGGTCGCCGCTCACTGCGTGAAGCTGTCCGACAGCGATATAGATATATTGGCAAACAGAAAAGTTTCCGTTGCGACAAACCCCGTGAGCAACCTCAAGCTCGCAAACGGCGTCGCGCGCGTCCCCGACCTCGTGAAGGCCGGCGTGAACGTCGCTCTCGGTACAGATGGGCCTGCAAGCAACAATACGCTCAACATGTTCCGCGACCTCTCGTTCCTTACGCTTCTGCGCAAGGGAATAGACGGAAACGCGAAGGCCGTCACGGCGAAGGAGGGCCTGATTTCTGCTACGGCAAACGGAGCCAGGGCTCTCGGTATAGACGCCGGCGAAATAAGACCCGGCGCCCTTGCCGATCTCACGATAATTGACCTTGACCACTTAAATTTCCTGCCAAAAAATGACCCCTTGACCGCTCTGGCATACTCCGCAAACGGCTCTGAGGTCGAGACTACGATAGTCGGCGGCGAGATACTTTATGACAAAGGTAAGTTTTTGACAATAGACCGGGAACGCGTGGTGTTCGAGGTCGAAAACATTTGTAATAAGATAGGAATGAGGTAGCGTTCCAGTTAAAAATATGTTTTTCGACAAGCTGAAAGCAGGAGAAGGTTCTCTGGATTAGCAGACAGCAGCGCGCAAGCGGGCAGCCGCAACACAACATAAATACACAAATTGCACAATTAGCTTTTCATGATAATTGTGTGCACTAAGTTCAGTGAGAGGAAAGTTATAAACATGTCTGAAATACGTGATATAAAGCTCGCCCCGTCCGGCGAGAAAAAGATACAGTGGGCAAAGCGCAATATGCCGCTTCTTGCCGGTATTGAAGAGACATTTGCACAGGAAAAGCCATTCAGCGGGCTCAAAATAGCCCTCTCCGTCCACATGGAGGCCAAGACTGCCTGCCTCTGCCGCGTACTGCAGAAGGGCGGTGCGGAGATGCACGTCACGGGCTGCAACCCGCTCTCCACACAGGACGACGTGGCAGCGGCCGTCGCCGCCGGGGGCATCGACGTATACGCCCTGCACGGCGCCTCCCCGGAAGAATATGAAAGCCACCTCATAAATGTGCTTGAATTCGGCCCGAATATTATAATCGACGACGGCGGGGATCTTGTGAGCCTCGTCCATACAAAACTCAGTCACCTTATTCCCGGTATCATCGGCGGGTGCGAGGAGACGACCACCGGTATAATGCGCCTGCGCGCTATGGCGGCAGCCGGGCAGCTGAGGTTTCCGATGATAGCCGTGAACAATGCCCGCTGCAAGTTCCTGTTCGATAACCGTTACGGCACGGGGCAGTCCGTCTGGGACGGCATTAACCGCACGACTAACCTCGTCGTCGCGGGAAAAAATGTGGTAGTTGCCGGTTACGGCTGGTGCGGCAAGGGCATATCCATGCGCGCCCGCGGCTTCGGAGCCAAGGTTATCATTACGGAAATTGACCCCGTAAAAGCGCTGGAGGCCATGATGGACGGCTTTGCAGTCATGCCCATGGAAGAAGCCGCTAAGATCGGCGACCTCTTCGTAACCGCCACCGGCTGCCGCGACATTATAACGAAAAGACACTTTGACCTTCTGAAGGACGGCGCGGTGCTATGCAACGCCGGGCATTTCAACGTTGAGGTTGACGTCAAATGGCTCGACGAAAACGCAGTGTCCAAAGCGGAACAGAAACCGAACATTATGGGCTATACGCTCGGAAACAGCCGGACTATATTCGTTCTGGCCGAGGGCCGGCTTGTAAACCTAGCCTCCGGCGACGGGCACCCCGTGGAGATCATGGATATGAGTTTCGCCATTCAGGCACTCTCCGCAAAATACCTCGCCGAAAGCCGAGGCATTATGGTCTCCGAGGTCATCCCCGTCCCGGCGGAAATCGACACGGAGGTCGCTTTCCTAAAGCTCCGCGCCTGCGGCATCTCCGTCGACGCGCTGACTGAGACGCAGTTAAAGTATATTTCCGGCTGGGAGGTCTGACCTTGAAAAAAATAATGGTCGTCTTCGGTACACGACCTGAGGCGATAAAAATGTGCCCGCTCGTCAAAGAGCTTAAAGCACGCCCTAACGTGCAGATAATTGTCTGCGTGACCGGGCAGCACCGGGAGATGCTGCGTCAGGTACTCGACGTTTTCGATGTCGAGCCGGACTTTAATCTCGATATTATGCGGGAGGGGCAGACCCTCTTTGACGTGACCGTAAATGTCCTCTCCGGCATGAAAAAGATCATGGAGGATACGAAACCTGACGTCGTTCTGGTACATGGGGACACATCAACAACATTTGCATCCGCCCTCGCCGCTTTTTATCTTCAGATACCGGTCGGTCATGTGGAGGCCGGGCTGCGGACCTACGACATTTTCTCCCCCTATCCGGAGGAGTATAACCGTCAAGCTGTCGGAATCGTAGCACAGTACAATTTTGCGCCGACGGATACGGCACGCCAGAACCTCCTGAGAGAGGGCAAAAAGCCCGGGACTATCTATGTGACGGGAAATACCGCGATAGACGCGCTCAAGACCACGGTGCGAAAGGATTTTACCCATCCGGAGCTCGACTGGGCTAAGGGCAGCCGCCTTATCATGCTGACGGCGCACCGCCGTGAGAACCTGGGCGACCCTATGCGCCATATTTTCCGCGCTATCCGCCGCGTTACCGAGGAATTTCCCGACATAAAAGTCCTTTACCCCATCCACATGAATCCACTCGTCCGTGAGGCGGCAAACGAGGTTTTGGGCGGATGCGGCCGTATAAAGCTCATCGAGCCGCTCGAGGTCCTGTCCTTCCACAACTTTCTCGCCCGTTCCTACCTCATACTCACGGACAGCGGCGGTATACAGGAGGAGGCTCCCTCTCTCGGGAAGCCCGTTCTGGTTCTGCGCGATACGACGGAGAGACCGGAGGGCATAGCCGCCGGCACTTTAAAGCTCGCCGGCACCGACGAGGAGACTATTTATTGTGAGTTTCGCGAGCTTCTCACAAACAAAGTGCTGTATGACGCTATGAGCACGGCTTCAAACCCCTATGGCGACGGTTTTGCCTCCCGTCGCATAGCGGACGTACTCTGTTTATAGAATTATATGGAAAAGATTTTAAAGAGACTTTTTGATCTGCAGGACCCGGGCTACCGCGATTTCAGCGCGAAGCTCATACCTAATATCGATAAAGAGACAATCATCGGAGTCCGCTCCCCCGCACTGCGGAATTACGCGAAGGAACTCTCCAAAGACCCCGACAGATTCGATTTTCTGCGTGAACTGCCGCACAGATATTTTGAGGAGAATAACCTCCACGCATCGCTCATAGGCGCAGTGAGCCGCGACATTGAAACCGTCATGGCATATCTGGAAGAGTTTTTGCCCTATATCGACAACTGGGCAACCTGCGACACGTCGGCGCCCAAGATTTTTAAAAAGTACCCGGTGGAAGTCTATGAAAAATGCAGACTGTGGATAAAAAGCGGGCACACCTATACTGTGCGCTTTGCAGTTGTAACACTTCTGGAATTTTTTCTGGACGATAATTTTCAGCCGGAGATGCTCGCGCTCGTTGCGGACGTTAAAAGCGGTGAGTATTACATAAACATGGCTGTAGCCTGGTATTTTTCCTTTGCGCTTATAAAACAATATGAAACGGCGCTTCCGCTTATAGAGAGTAGGACCCTCTCGAAGTGGGTACAAAATAAATCCATACAAAAGGCAATAGAGAGTTATCGTATTTCCGACGAACGAAAAGCGTATCTCAAAACGCTGAAAATCTAAGAAACCGCGCGGCAATGCCGCGCGGTTTCTATTTATCGCTGATTTCAGATTTGGCAGCGGCTTTATTATAAAGCATAAAACTCAAAATACGGAACAAGAATATCACAGCAGCATCGGGCTCGTCGTCCAATCCAACCCACCAACGCGGTTTGCCGCCCCGGGGTATGAGAGCGCGTAAAGATCCGTGGCACGGGCCTCTTTTTCGAATATTTCAGACGCCCTCCCGCCCAAATCCCGCACAGACGCGGGTTTTGTTATAATCGGCACGCGGGAGACTTTGGATGCCTCGCGCAAAATCTCCTGCCCCGCCTTATTGAATGCCAGCACTCTTGCATATGGCGGCGTACCGATAGAATCCTCCGCCGTTATACCCAAATAGGCGCACATCAACATGCGGCGAAGGCGTGATTCGGCATAGCGGCGGGTCTTAGTCCCCACTATTACGCCGCGGACTGTCGGTTCCGCTTTCGCATAGCGCATAAACCGCCTGTACAGGCCCTCTGACGAGTCCGGCAGAGCGGCGAATTCCGCCTCATTCATCGTGCGGAGCCGCGCCAGAATTGCCGCTTCCGAGTAAGACGCAAGTACCGGCGCTTTTCCGGAACGCACTTCCCCGTTGAATATCTTAGCGGCCTCCCTCGGCATATACGGGGCCGGATCTTCACCGTCTGCTAACATGCCGCGCAGAAATGATGCCGAAACAGTGTCTTCCTTTACCTTCACCGAGTCATGACCTGCGCCTTTGCGCGTGACGGTAACGGGTTCAATCGCCGTTTCCAAAACGGTGAGTGCCTTCAAATATTCCACCGCGAGAATATCGTTTGGGCTCCTTAATAGTACGGCGCTGCCTGGATCAAGTTTTCTGACCGCCGCCTCACGGGCAGCCGCATATGATATGCCCGTCTGAAGCGATTCCTTAATAAGCTCTCCGGCTTTTTCGGTGAGTATCAGCTCTGCCGCGCGCTTTAATTTTTCCGTATCCCCGCATTCGCTCCCGAATGAAAGGTAATCGCAGACCCCCATGGAATCAAGCAGAGAGACTCCCCCGTAAGCGAACCTCTCCGCCGAGGCGAGTGCCCACGGAGACGGAAGCTCGATGACAAGGTCGGCGCCCGCGCGTACCGCCGCCGCCGCGCGAGGATGCTTGCCGAACATGGCAAAATCGCCGCGCTGAACAAAGTTACCGCTCATGACGCAGATAACGGCATTCGCTCCCGTCATGTCGCGCGTCTCGGCAATATGGCGCGCGTGCCCGTTGTGAAGCGGGTTGTATTCGCAGATAATCCCGGCAATTATCACGTATTTCCTCCATTTATAAAGACGATATTTAAAACAATGATCTAAAATCCAAATAAAATGACATTTTTTCTTGCAAAAAACAAAAAAAGGTGTTGAGTAATTCTGCAAAACGTATTAAAATACCAGTGTTTGTATTTTAGCCCGTTTGGTTAATTTTATCAAGGAAGGAATTTAAATAATGAAAATCCTTATTATCAACGCCGGCAGCTCCTCTCTGAAATATCAGTTCATGGATTCTGATTCCGGCGAGGTCTTCGCAAAAGGCCTTTGCGAGCGTATAGGAATTGACGGCCGTCTGACCCACAAGGTCCCTGGCAGAGACGACGTCATAGCCGATATCGCCATGCCCACCCACAGTGAAGCCATCCAGTCTGTCCTCGGCATAATGGTTGACCCGGAAAAGGGCGTTATAAGCTCCACCAATGAGATTGACGCTGTCGGTCACCGTGTCCTCCACGGCGGTATGGCTTTTACGGAATCCTGCATAATTGACGACGCCTGCATCGCCGCCATCGAAAAGTGTATACCTCTCGGCCCTCTTCACAACCCCGCAAACCTTATGGGCATCCGCGCCTGCCAGAAAATAATGCCGAAGACCAAGCAGGTCGCCGTTTTTGACACCGCCTTCCACATGACGATGCCGCCTAAGGCTTTCATATATGCCATCCCCTATGAGTACTATGAAAACGACGACGTTCGCCGTTACGGCTTCCACGGTACGTCTCACCGCTACGTCTCCGCGCGTGCCATCGCTATGCTTGGCGGTAAAAAGGGCACAAAAGTCATCTGCTGCCACCTTGGCAACGGCTCTTCCCTCACCGCGTGCATCGATGGCAAATGCGCAGATACCACAATGGGCCTCGGGCCTCTTGCCGGTGTCCCCATGGGTACCCGCTGCGGTGATACCGACGCTACCATCCTCGAGTACCTCATGGAGCGCTACGGATATGATATAAAGGAAATGCTGAATATTCTCAACAAAAAATCCGGCGTTCTGGGCATCTCAGGCGTCTCTTCCGACTTCCGCGACCTCGGTGAAGCCGCCGCAAACGGCAACGAGCGCGCTGCTCTCGCCGTCGAGAAGTTTGTTTATGAGGTCAAAAAGAGCATAGGCGCGTACGCCGCCGCTATGGGCGGAGTTGACGCGATAGTATTCACCGCAGGTGTCGGCGAAAATTCCAAGGGGCTGCGCGCCCGCCTTGTCGAAGGACTTGAGTATATGGGCGTAAAATTAGACCCTGAAAAGAATAACACCCGAGGCGTCGAGGCCGAAATTTCCGCCGACGACTCAAAGGTCAAAGTTTTCGTTATCCCGACAAACGAGGAGCTAATGATAGCCATGGATACAGCCGAGCTCGTCATGGCTGCGAAATAATTCTGTAGTTACCTCCAAAAAGCCCGGTTTGAACAATATTCTGTGCAAATACAGCCGAATATGCTGATTTTGTAGAATAAAGCGCCACAACCGCTATTGACAAAAGGGCTCTCAGTTGGTATACTGTTGCTCGCCGCTTTGAATGGGTATGAAAGTGAAGCTCAGTCTTCCGCCCCCGAGAGCGAGTCTCTACTTTAATAAGAGGTGAAAGAAATGACAAACGCAATCATTGAAACAGGCGGAAAGCAGTACCGCGTTTCAGAGGGCGACGTGCTTTTTATTGAGAAGCTTGAAGTCGAACCTGAAAATACCGTCACTTTCGACAAGGTCCTCGCGGTCTTTTCAGATGAAGGCAACACCTTTGGCACCCCTATGGTCGCCGGAGCCAATGTATCCGCTACCATTCTGAAAAATGGCAAGTCCAAAAAGATCTACATCTACAAGATGCGCCCCAAAAAGAATTACCGCAGGAAACAGGGCCACAGGCAGCCGTATACAAAGGTTCAGATCGAAAAAATTTCCGTTTAATCGGGTTATTGACACTTAGATTTGGAGGTGTAAATCACATGGCACATAAAAAAGGTATGGGTTCCACAAAGAATGGCCGCGACAGCGAATCCAAACGCCTCGGCAACAAGAGAGCCGACGGTCAGTTTGTCCTCGCGGGCAACATCCTCGTCCGCCAGCGCGGAACGAAGATCCATCCCGGCGAAAATGTCGGCAAGGGCTCCGACGATACTCTCTTCGCTCTGAAGAGCGGCAAGGTTGCTTTCGAGCACTTTGGCAGGGACAAAAAGCGCGTCTCCGTTTATGAGGAAATAGCGCAGTAAAATTTACTACACATTGTCGGCGCCCAAACGGGCGTCGATATTTTTTGTTTTTTTGCAAGTTGACACCACCATGAAATCAGTTTAACATTATCTTATTCATAGTGCGTTTTACATGTAATATGGTACATGACCGAGAAAGGAGTCCGGCATGAAAAAATATATACTTGCCCTCGACCAGGGCACGACGAGCTCCCGCGCAATAATTTTTGACCGTGAACTTAATATAGTCACTTCCGCTCAGAAGGAGTTTACCCAATTTTACCCGCATGAGGGTTGGGTGGAACATAACGCAATCGAGATATACTCCTCGCAATACGGCGTTTTGATGGAAGCTATGGCTAAAAGCGGTGCACGCCCTTCCGATATTGCCGCCATTGGTATAACAAACCAGCGCGAGACGACCGTTGTTTGGGACAAAAATACCGGTGCCCCCGTATATAACGCCATTGTCTGGCAATGCCGCCGCACCTCTGCCATCGTCGATGAGCTTGTAAAAAACGACGGCCTCGCGGGCTATATAAAAAGCGCCACCGGCCTAGTTCCTGACGCATATTTTTCCGGTACCAAAATAAAGTGGATACTGGAAAACGTTGATGGCGTACGTGAAAAAGCCGAAGCGGGCGACCTGCTCTTCGGCACAGTCGACACATGGCTCCTCTGGAAGCTCACCGAGGGAAAAGTCCACGCCACAGACTACACAAACGCAAGCCGTACAATGATATATAACATCCATACCCTCCAGTGGGACGAGCGCCTGTTAAAAGAACTCTCCATTCCCCGCTCCATGCTGCCGGTGGTCAGGGACTCCAGCGGCATTTTCGGCTCTATGAATCTACAGGGTACTGAAGTACCGATAGCAGGTATCGCCGGAGATCAGCAGGCTGCCCTCTTCGGGCATGGCTGCTTTAAGGAGGGCGAAGCCAAGAATACCTACGGAACCGGATGTTTCATGCTGATGAACACCGGCGAAAAAGCAATTGATAGCAAGAACGGACTTCTCACCACAATTGCCTCCGGCCTTAACGGAAAGCTTAATTACGCGCTGGAGGGCAGTATTTTTGTCGGCGGCGCAGTCATACAGTGGCTGCGGGACGAGCTGCGCTTTTTCTCTGACAGCCGCGATGCGGAATATATGGCACAGAAAGTCTCCGACACCGGCGGGGTCTATCTCGTTCCGGCATTTACCGGTATCGGCGCGCCCTATTGGGACATGTACGCACGCGGCATTATTGTCGGCATAACCCGCGGGACAAAGCGCGAACATATCACACGCGCTGCCGAGGAATCAATAGCCTATCAGACGGCCGACCTCATCTCCGCCATGGAAAAGGACACCGGCCTTCAGCTCTCCTCCCTCCGTGTTGACGGCGGAGCGGCGAGAGATGGATTTTTGATGCAGTTCCAGTCGGATATATTGGACAGGGAACTTTTCCGTCCTACGATAAGCGAGATGACAGCTCTCGGCGCCGCAATGATGGCGGGGCTCGCTGTTGGCTTCTGGGAAAATCAGGACGAAATAAAGACAGCCGGCACCGGCACACGATTTACTCCGCGCATGACGGAGAAGGACCGGGAAAAAGCTGTCTTGGGCTGGCACAGAGCGGTAAGCCGCAGTCTCTCATGGGCAAAGGAATGATTTTGTCCCCTTTCCTTTTGGGTATCGTTATGTTATGATTATTTTAATATTTTTTTAATGGAAGGGGTGTTCAATTGAAGATAAAAATAACCGCCGACAGTACCTGTGACCTGAGCCCTGAGCTTGTAGAAAAGTACAACGTCGGTATTATCCCTCTCTACATAGTCAAAGGCGACAGGTCTTATAAGGATGGCATTGAGATCACCCCTCAGGAAATATTTGCTTATGTCGACAGCGGCAAAGGCGTTTGTAACACCGCCGCCGTGAATATTATTGACTATGAGAGCATTTTTGTTAAATATCTCGAAGAGTACGACGCCGTTATACACATCGATATTTCCAGCGATATGTCCAGCTGCTATCAGAACGCCTGCATAGCTGCACAGCCGCTTCATAACGTCTATGTTGTCGACTCGCGGAACCTCTCCACGGGCATCGGACATTTGGTGATAGACGCGGCAAATATGGCTGAAGCCGGCATGGCTCCCGCAGATATAAAGGCAGCGCTGGATAAACTCACAGCAAAGGTCGAATCCAGTTTTGTCATCGATACGCTTAAATATCTGCACAAAGGCGGCAGATGTTCTTCAATAGCCGCGCTCGGGGCAAATCTCCTTAAACTGCGTCCCTGCATCGAGGTGGTGGATGGGAAAATGATCGTAGGCAAAAAGTACCGCGGCAGTATGGAAAAGGAGCTTCTGCACTATGTCGAGGACAGATTGGGGGGCCGCACCGACATCGATACACGCCGGATATTCATTACCTTCGTCCACCCGATATCCGACGAACTGTTAGAAGCAATAAAAGAAAAAATCAAGGGCTGCCAAAAGTTTGACGAGGTGCTCACAACCGTAGCGGGCTGCACTATATCAAACCATTGCGGCGGCTCCACACTCGGTATTCTGTTTTACAGAAAATAAGTACTTTATATGGCTTCCCATATATCCTTATCAATACGCATATTAAAATCCCCGTGAAATTTTTCACGGGGATTACTACTACTATTCAATTAACCTAATGATAAAAAGCGGCCTGTTTTCCGCCCGGCGGCGACGTTTGCCTTGCCGGACAAAAAACATACTCGTTTTATCTTTATCATCTCAATCAAATAGTAGTATTATACTGTTCTCCCGCTAAAGAGCGGTCATCTCGGCGGTTAATTTTCCAGCATCTTCATGAGATATTTCTCATTTTCCGCCGCAAGTTTCGAAAACTCTCCTGTTTTCTGCAAGAGGACCTCCGTGTATTTCCCGCGGTTCTCAATGACACCGGAGCAGATGGTAAATGCCGCTCTGTCATCGAAGCTTTCAACTTTTCCCGCCGCCGGCATTCCGAACATTTTAAGATAGTACTCCATTTTCGGGTCATATACTATGCCGGCCATCGGAACGCCCATCCGTGCCGCGAAAATCAGTGAGTGGAGCCGCATGGACAGGACAAAACCGGCCCTTCCGATTACGCCCATGAGCTCTACCGCCGTGAGCTTCTCCCCGATGATGAATGATTCTGATTTCATCTCGGCCTGTACTCTTCTGCTCACATCAGTATCGGACGGCGTCTGCATAGCTATAAAGACAATGCTGTGGCCATATTTTCTTACGATATCGTCGCATACTGCGGCAACTTTCCCGCAGAAACCATCAATATCCTTCCAATTTCTGACCGATACGGCAGTAAAGGGCTTATCCGCCGGAACGCCGCTTGCGGCAAGTATATTTTGAGCCGCGCCCTCCCCAATATATCCGAGAGTAAACACGGGGTCTATGGTACAGTGCATGTCCTCACGTCTGACGCCCATACGCCGGAGCTCCTTCATGGAGTCCCCGTCGCGCAGGGTAACGGTGTCAGCCCTTTCGACGGCTTTTTTCACACGCCTGCGGTTCGCCTTCTTTTCAACGGGGCCTATTCCGTTTGCATAGAGCATAACCTTTTTACCCATTTTTTCCGCTAATTGAATAATGAACAGATAATACATGATTGAGCGCGTGGAGGTTCTGTCCTGGAGAAGACTGCCGCCGCCAGATATGAGCGCATCGCAGTGTTTTATCGCCCCGTAGACTTTGAAAGGACTGAACCGGTGCACCGCTATGCAGCCATATCGTTCGGCTGTCGACCTCGGATCGCTTGACAAAACGGTCACAGAAACGTTGCCTGTCGCCTTCCCGATATTCTCGATTATAGACTGGAGTATCGCCTCGTCGCCGGTATTGCCGAAGCCGTAATATCCGCTCATCAGGACGCTGTATTTTTTCGGTGTCGCCGCCTTATACGCCTTCATACAGTCGGCCGCCATTTTCGCGACAGAATAGTGGTCGAAGATAACCTGTCTTCCGTATTCGCCGAGTTCGGACCTTTTTTCAGGTGAAAGGGCAAAACATTCCGCTATGTCCAAGGCGAGGGTATCCTTCGTCACCTCCGGACAGCCACGGCAGCAGAAATTGCTCTCCATAGCGCCATCCAGCTTGTCCTCTGTAAAGAGCCCGAGATAACCCTCGTTCCCCGCAACGATCACGGGTTTTGAACAGGCCATCGCCTCGAGTGCGGCGCGGGACACGCCGACAAAAACGTCCCCGACGGCAATAATTTCATTTATATCTGTCCTTGGTCCCGCCATGATGACGCACTTTTTGCCGAGACGGCCGTTAACCTCTGCCGCCATGGTGCAAAGTTCGTCATATCTGTCTCCGCCGCCTGCTATCAGTATCTGGACGCCGGGGACTCCCTTTTCGATCTCCTCCGCTCCCTCAATAAGCCGGCGCGCGGCGAGCGCTCTGGACTCGTCCAGACGGCTCACGTGCGATATGACTGGCAAGCCCCTGTCTATCCCGAACTCCGCGGCGGCCGTATCGCCCGGCACTTCCGGTGAAAACTTGTCGGTGTCTATCCCGTTTATGGTTACGAATATGTTTTTTTTCGGTATTCCGTAATTAACTGTCAGATAGTCGCTTATATCCTCGGATACGGCGATGGTCTTTTCTCCCCAGTCGGTAAAATATTTGAGTCCCCCGCCTGTTTTGAACACCCAGTGCGCTGTTGTGACGAAAGGAAATTTTTCTGTTCGGTGAATTACACCGCAGATGAAAGCGGGTATGCGTGCGTGCGCGTGGACGACATCCGGTTTTTCCGTTTTTATTATTTTCCGAAGAAGTATATATGACTTCGCCATACAGGATATATTCCGGCGGTTCATAGGGACGGTATAGTGCCTTATACCCGTCTCCTCGATCTCCTTGACAAATCTGCCGCCGTTTGACGCTATAACGATGTCGTGTCCCTCTTTTTGAAGCTCCCGGGCGAGCTCTACGATATGCGTTTCCGCTCCGCCTATGTCAAGCCCCATGGTCGCCATCAGTATTTTCACTAAGGCCGCCCCTTTCCGAGCTTCAGTCTATTTCTGTCACCGCAGAGGTAAAGCTGACATATTTCGTATAGACGTCCACTTTCACGTTGGTGTTGATCTCACGGGTTTTGTTTACATAATATCTTCCGTTCATGATGCGTCCGTCAGCCTGCATCGTAATTACCACGTCATATTTGCCCTGTGATCCGGCTTTGGTATAGCTGCCGTCGGGAAGTGTTGTAATAACCTCTGCCGGAGACGATTCGATGTCCGTAATTGTCCCCATAAGGGTATTGTCCTCGTCGGCATAGAGCTTGTCGCCGAGGCGCAAACCGTCCACTGTGTAGGCGCGAACCCCTTCCACTTTAATTTTATAGATTATTGAGGTTGTGCTCGCTGCCGGGGCGGATGTCTTTTCGAGAACGAAGAAGCGCATATAGAAGCCGGTCGCCAGAAGAATGACGATGCAGATAACGACGATATCTATGACGCTTATGACCCCGAACGCACGACCCCTCTCATCTATGAGCTTTTTCATGACTCATCCCCCCTGACGACATAAAGGATATAACCGCTTCCATAGTAACCCGGGCCCTTTAGGCTCACCTGTTCACCGCCGCAGACCTTGAAGCCGCCGCCAGCCAGATACTGATTTTCCGTGTCTGTACACTCGGCCTCCAATAGGATCATCGCCGTCTCCCTGTCGGGCACAACGGCGTTTACGAATTCACCGGTTTCAAGGTTCTTGGCGGATTTCACCGTCGGTACGATCTCGCAGGAGATCACCTCACCCACGTCGTACTTTTTAATTGTATCGATAAGCTCGTCTCCCTGCTTAATAGCCTCCGCCGTCCCCGTATTCATATCGGTAAGTTCAACCATATAGCGAACTGTCTTTGTCTGCTCAGTCGATACGGATGTCCCGCGTGACCGCAGCATGTATATCAGAACAACGGCCAGAATTACGGCGATTATACCGATTATGATGACGTCGAAGAGGTTAAAAAGGTGTCTCTTTACCGGCTTGTTATTTTCCATGATGTCCTCCCTCTGTTACCTTGAGGTATACTTTTTCTGTGTTTTTGGCAAAAATCGCGCCTGTAAAGCGCTTTTCATATTCCGTACGGGCATTCTCTCCCAGTTTAGCAAGGAGATTTCTGTCATCCATGAGTCTTTCTATGGCGTCAGCCAGGCCCACCGGGTCACGGGTTTTAAAGACCAGCCCGGTCTTCCCGTCGTCCACAATGCTGAGGTTGCCCGGAAAATCGCTGACTATGGCCGGTACCCCCATACTGAGTCCCTCAAGAATTGAAAGGCTCGCGGCCTCGTTGTAGGAGGCGTTTATCTGCACGTCCAGTATTGAGAGGAGTCCGGGGACATCGCTCACAAAACCAGGGAAAAGCAGGACGTCCTCTACACCCAAATCGCGCGCTCTGCTTTTGACCTCGTCCTCGTAAGATCCGGTTCCCGCCGCTATAATCCTGAAGTTTCTGCCGCGGTCTTTGAGTATCTTTGCCGCCTCAGCCACGTACATGTGGCCTTTATAATGCTCTATTCGCGCAATCACAGCGGCTGTAAAAACGCCGTCCTCAATGCCGAAATTCCTGCGCAGAGCCACACAGTCGGCCTCTCCGGAGCGCGTCGCCGCGTCTACTCCGTTAATAACCACGTCTATATTATCGCAGCTTACACCGCCCTCCATCAGGTAGTCCCGGCAAATCGGGCTCACGCAGATTATGCGGTCGGCATAGTGCTCGTTAACAAGCTTATAAATACCTTTCAGCGGCTGCTTATTCAGCTTTTCCGGCAGCGGGAATGCCGAGTGCCGCGTGAAAACGACTTTCTTCCCGCACTGCCGTCCCGCTATGCGCCCGGACATGGCCCCATGCGTATGGACAATATCGGGGTTTACTTCTCTGATGAGTTTTTTGAGCTTTTTTACAGCGGATAAATCCATTGATGTGTCCGCTATGCCGTCGAGCTCATATATAGGGACACCGAAAGGCTTTAATCTTTCGATCAGCAGGCTCCCGCGCGGCAGGGCCACAGCCGCCTCGAAATTATCTCTGTCCATATAGCGCAGGTAATTTTCCAGAACCCTGCCCGCGCCGCCGATATTCGTGTCGCTTATGATGTTGAGTACCTTTATCATCCGGCGCCCACCTCCGACATTGCGGTACGCCGTGAGACCAGCATACCGGTTATCAAAATCACCCAGAACATCAGCAGTACCCTGTAGTTATAGAACGCGTTATCTGCCATTCCCTGTACCAGAAATCCGACTATGGCCGCTACAGCTGCCGCCTGCAGACATCGGCTCTTTTTGTCACGCTCGCGCGACATGGCTGAGAGCGTTGTTCTGAAATAGGTAAATAATGTTGCCAAAAATATCGCTATCCCGCAGATTCCCGCGTCACAGGTTATCTGCAGGAACAGATTGTGTGAATGCTCCGCCGCCGCCGCGCTGAAACTGTACAGCGGATACACAAGATTGAATGCCGCCGTCCCCGGCCCTATACCGCAGAACCAGTAGTCCTTCAGCATTGAGAGAGTCCCGTACCAGATGGCCACTCGGTATGACGTTGAGCTGTCGCTCAAATTTCCGATACTGGTGAATCGGGCTATAAAGGATTCCGGCAGCACAAAATAAAGCGCGATAAGAGCCGCAATCCCCAGGAAAATGAATCGCCCGTCAAGAAGTATTATAAACACAGCCGCCGCAAAAATAAGCCCCAGCCAGCCGCCGCGCGAGAGCGTCAGCAGCATACAGAGGCACATTGCCCCGGCCGCGCATAAATAGAGAAGCTTTTTCCCCTGGCGGCGCTCAGCCAGAAACATGGCGAACGCGAACGGGATGACCAGGAGCAGGTATTCCGACAGAACGTTCGGGTTCTGAAGCGTCGAATAGACGCGAGTACCGGTACCAGAGAACATATCCGTATCTATCCACGACTCCGCGCCGGC
Source organism: Oscillospiraceae bacterium (assembly GCA_050253535.1). Classification (GTDB taxonomy): domain Bacteria; phylum Bacillota; class Clostridia; order Oscillospirales; family Oscillospiraceae; genus JBFWIW01. The sequence goes on along the minus strand of JBFWIW010000001.1, from coordinate 4,491 downwards.
GACTCCGAAAACGTACTGATATACGCCGTAAGCCGAGACAAGAAAACCTGCGCAAACAATGAGAATAACCGCCGTATCGAGCTGTTTTTTTGTGGTGACCGAATTTTCAAAAATTAAAGCGAAAACGACAAACAACACCGTCAGCAAGCCGCCCTTTAAGCTTCCCGAAAACGTTACGGAGGTAAATGTCGCCGAGACATAGATAAAAGCAAACAGGAGGAGGAGCCAGTTTATCGGCGAGTAGACAAGCTTTCTTTCCCTGTCACAGGAGAATGCAATAAAAACGGAGGCAAATGCCAAAAAAGCGAGGCCCGCTACCGCCATGGTTGGGAGGATCGGCGCCAGTGTGACGGCAAGCGCGCACCAAAAAAAGCTCCGCCTTGTAATGCTGCCGTCAAATACCTTTAACAGCCGCAGCTTTTCGAATATAAAGCACATGGCGCGGTGAAAAGCTCCCCAAGTTCTGGTTAATATGCTGTTTCCGGATACGGTCTCTCCATTTCCCGTACGTAGAAACGTGGTTATTATCCGGCTCTCATGATACTCACGCGAAAACCACGCGCATATGGCGGCGAGTATACGGTAAGTCAAGCTTACCTCCAGATATTTACGCACCATCTTCCCCCCTTTTTAAAAACTTTCCGACTAATCCGGCCGCCGCTTTTGCCTCTGGGATGCGAAGCACCACGGAGATCGCGGCATAGACCGAAACACCGGCCATCGCCGAAAGAACGACGGTCAGCGCCTGACCGGGTTTTCCCTGCATTAGGCCAGCCGTAAGCGGTTTTATCAAGAGAACCGCCGCCGTCATAACCAGGGTCGAAAAAATTATCTTTGCCATATCAATTAAAAAATCCCTCGTGAGAAAATTCATGCCGCGCTTTTTTAAGGGCATAGCCAGGATGACCGCGTTCACCGTGCATGATATAGCTGAGGCAACGGAGAGCCCGGCCACATCGAAACGGTCTATAAGGAGCATACAAAGCACGATGTTCACGGCTATCGAGAATATTCCCGCCACAAGCGGAATTCGCCCGTTCTGTTGGGCAAAAAACACACGGCTGAGTACCGCCTGTACCGTATAGCCCACCATACCCAATGCCACGAAAAGCAGTGCGCGCGATGTTATGCCGACTGAAAAATCGCCGAACTCTCCTCCGCCGTATATGAGTTCCACGATGGGCCGGGACAGGGCCATAAGCCCCGCCATAAGCGGTATTACGATAAAAAGCGACGAATGCATGGCATCCGATATGGTCTGCCTGAACGCCTCGCCTTCGCTGCCCGAGCTCATGCGTGAAAGGCGCGGAAATATGAAGTTCGTCACCGACAGGACAAAAACGCCGACTATTATGAGATAGAGATTGTTCGAGAACTCAATGGCGGACACCCCGGCGCCGTCAAAAAGGCGAGAGGCAAATTTACCGTTTATCGTCTGGTTTATCGGGAGCACCCAAGTGCTGACCATAACCGGAAGCATCAGTGTGAACACCTTTTTCATGCCTTCCGAACGAAAACTGAGTGACGGTTTATATTTATATCCGTGCGTTTTAAGGTACGGCATCTGAACCAGCGCCTGCATAAGCCACGCTATCAGGAACGCCCCGGCCAGACCGAAAATGCCGAATTTTTCATTCAGCGTATAATAATAGATGATGATTATGCTGTTGGATACGAGGCTTATCGCTGCCGGAAGATTGAACTCGTCCATTGACTGTATGATGCCGACAAAGCAGTACGCTATGCCGGTGAAAAGCACCGTCGGGAACATTAACCGCGTAAGGCTTGTACACAGCGCCGCCGTCGGGGCGTCATAGCCGTCCGCGAAAAACGCTGTGAGCTGCGGCGCGAAGGCCATCCCCAGCGCTGTCAGAATGAGAGACAGAAAACCCATCACGGTTATAAAGTTTCCCGCAAAATCGCGCGCCTCACGCTCCCCTTTTTTGACCATATATTCGTTGAAAACCGGGATAAAGCTCGCCGCTATGGCGGAGGCAAACACAGCGTCGAAAAATACGCGAGGTATGCGGCTTGCCATAAGAAAAGCGTTCGTCTCAATGCCGGTGCCATAATTTATGCTGAGGAGCCTGTCACGCCAAAGGCCCATAAGCTTCCCCGCGATAGTTATTATCATCATGAGGCTCACAGTCTTTACCGCTCCGCCATTCTTTTCCGCCATATGCCACCCGCTTTCCAATGGAAAAAATCACCGTAAATTTTCAATATACATAATACCCCAAACGCACCGTCTTTTCAACAAATATGTTGTCTTACATTTTCGTTGTATAAACCGCGTTTAATTGGTATAATGCTAATTGTACGGAAGAAATACAAAGATTTGAGGATTTGATTCAATGTTTGTCGATAAAGTAACCATAAAAGTAAAGGCGGGAAACGGAGGCAACGGCGTTGTCTCGTTTCACCGGGAAAAATATATCGCAGCGGGCGGCCCCGACGGCGGCGACGGCGGAAAAGGCGGCGACATAGTTCTTAAGACTGACGCCAACATGTCGACGCTGATGGACTTCCGCTATAAACGTAAGTACGTAGCGGCAAGCGGCGCAAACGGTACCGGCAAGAGATGCAGCGGCAAAGACGGAGAAAGCCTTGTTATAGACGTCCCCGTCGGCACGGTCATCCGAGACTCTGCGACCGGCGCCATCATAAAAGATTTATTCGGCGAGGAGAGCTTTGTGCTCGCGCGCGGTGGAACCGGAGGCTGGGGCAACCAGCACTTCGCCACCCCCACCCGCCAGGCACCGCATTTTGCGAAAAGCGGGCTTCCCGGCGAAGCCAGAGAAGTAATACTCGAGCTCAAACTCCTCGCGGACGTCGGACTCGTCGGCTTCCCAAACGTGGGAAAATCGACTCTCCTCTCCGTCGTCTCCAAAGCTCACCCCAAGATAGCAAATTATCACTTCACCACCCTATACCCCAACCTCGGCGTCGTCTATTCGGGCGAAGGCAGCTCCTTCGTCATGGCCGACATACCGGGAATAATCGAGGGCGCGTCGGAAGGGGCCGGTCTCGGCCATGATTTTTTGAGGCACATTGACCGCTGCCGTCTTATCATCCACCTCGTCGACATCTCCGGCAGCGAGGGCCGAGACCCCATAGCGGATTTCGAGGCGATAAATGAAGAACTGCGGCGATACAGCCCGGCGCTGGCATCGCGACCGATGATCGTCGCCGCCAGCAAATGTGACATTCTGGACGACCCCTCGCTTTTGGAGAAGTTCCGCTCTTATGTCACACAGCGGGGTTATAAACTCTTTGAGATATCAGCGGCCGTGCATACGGGGTTAACGGAACTTATAAACGCCGTGTCTGCCGAGCTCCAGCACCTCCCGCCCGTAATCGCCTATGAGCCGGAATATGTGGAACCTGAGATAACGCTGGACGCTGACAACGAGCCGGATATAAACGTCGTTGACGACGTCTGGGTCATAGAGGGCGGCTGGCTGGAGAGGCTCGTCGCCAATACAAATTTCACCGACTACGAGTCGCGCATGTACTTCGACCGTACGCTGAGAAATCTCGGTCTTTACGCCCGGCTAGAAGAATTGGGTATTAAAGAGGGCGACACGGTAAGTATATACAATATGGAGTATGAATATAAAAAATAGGGGCGCATAACTTGAAGATGGCTTAGGGGACATGTTCCCCTAAGCCATCTTTTTAAACCGCCGAAGCGGCTGACATTTAATATATCAACAGAAACTTATTTTACCCAACCGGCCTCAGAGGATATCTCCGACTTCTTGTCGCGGCTCATCAGCTCTTTTAAAGCTATCTTCGGATCCTTGCCCTCATACAGGACCTTATATGCCTCTTCACATATCGGCATGTCGACTCCTGCCTTTCCGGCGAGGTCGTGCGCCGCCTTTGCGGCGTAATATCCCTCCACAACAGCGCCGACCTGGCGCATGGCCTCATGCGCCTCAACGCCCTGTCCGATGATAACACCCGCGCGGCGGTTTCTGGAATGGCGTGACGTACAGGTGACGATGAGGTCGCCTACTCCCGTGAGCCCGGCCAGAGTCTCCTTCCTCCCACCGAGGGCGACGCACAGCTCCGCAATCTCCGCAAGACCGCGCGTCATCAGCATGGCTATGGTGTTATCGCCGTAGCCAATGCCGTCGCATATGCCCGCGGAAAGGGCAATAATGTTTTTCAGCGCCGCTCCAAGCTCCACTCCGACAAGGTCTGAGGAGGTGTAAACGCGAAAATAGTCGTTCATAAATATGTCCTGCACCTTTGTTGCAACGTCAAGTCGCCTTGAGGTCGCGACGCAGGCCGTGGGTACCCTTCTCGACACTTCCTCCGCGTGCGAGGGGCCGGACAGGGACGCTATGGGCGTATCGGATCCGAGCGTCTCCTCCAGTATCTGCGAAAAACGCATAGACGTGTCTTTTTCTATTCCCTTGGAAATACAGATAACTATGCAATCCTTCGGGAGTCTTCCGCGGAGCCTGCCCGCCGTCTCTCGCA